>JAHECA010000003.1 GCA_024642005.1 Robiginitalea sp.
GCTATTCGAGCTTAAGGGACTTCAAATGGATGCCCTCGGACCAAACCCTGCCACAAGCCCTCGAAGCTGCCGAGCGTTCCATTGCCCTGGATGCCGACATCGCCGAGAGCCAGCTGGCCATCGGAAGGATCCTGCTCCACTACAGATGGAACGTACGGGATGCCCTGGCAGCGTTCCGAAAGGCTGTTGCAATTAACCCCAACAGTGCTGAGGCGCAGGTGCAGATCGGGTTTTGCCTTTCGCTGATGGGTAAGCATGAAGAAGCTGTGAGTCGCGCAAGGATAGCTGAGAACCTGGACCCCCTCTCCCTCCTGAACCTGTTTTTCACAACCCTTATCCATAGCCAGGCAGGAGAATTTGAAACTGTTTCACGAAATGGACAGAAACTGATCGAACTGGAGCCCAATTTTTACGGCGGGCATTTGTGGGCCGGGATGGGCTACTTAAAGGCAGGCCGAAATGAGGATGCGATCCGGGAAATAGAACTTGCCGCAAAACTGAATCCGGGAAGCTTCACCTTGGGATATCTGGCTTCGATGCATGCCCTGGTAGGGGATAAGGAGCGGGCCCTGGAACTGATCACAGCATTTGAAAGCACAGATGTGAATAAGCATGGAGGCGCAACAGAACTCATGTATTGCAAAGCCTCCCTGAATGACCTTGATGCCGCCTTCCAGTATTACGACATGGCGATTGAAAACCGAGAAAATCACCTCCTGTGGGTTAACGGTTTTTCTTCAAACATGCCGGAATTTCAGAAAGACCCCCGATTTGCCCAGAGGCGATCCAAAATGAATATTATCTTTTAAGTGTGGGGCATGAAATGCATCGGACCCGCAGCCTCAGTAATAGCAACCATAAAAATGCGTCGGCAATGATGAAACTATCAGGTACTATTAAATGGCTTCTTTTTGCAGGCGCCACCTGGTCGTCTGTTCTGTCTGCTCAGACTACGGTTTCGGGGACCATTACGGATGCCGGTACCCGGCAGCCTCTGATGGGGGTAAATATTTTGGTTCAGGGCGGCACATCGGGCACCACCACCGAAGGCGATGGCACCTATACCCTGAACGTGAATCAGTCCCCGCCATTTACGGTTGTTTTTTCCTACCTGGGCTATCAAACGGAGCAAATCACGATAACCGAGGGAAACGCCACTCTTGATCTGGCCATGCAGGAAGCCGCCATGCTGGGGCAGGAAGTGGTTATGTCTGCCTCGCGTCTGAGGCAGCGAATCCTGAAATCACCCGTCAGCATCGAGAAAATGAACCTGCAATTCATCCAACAGGCGGCCTCTGCAGATTATTATGACGCCCTCGCCAATTTAAAAGGGGTACAGGTCACCAATTCGGGCCTGAACCTTACTTCGGTCAATACGCGCGGGTTTGCCGCACCCTTTAACTCGCGTTTCGTACAGCTGGTCGACGGGATGGATACGGCAGACCCAACCATCAATGCCAACCTGGGCTCCATCCTGGGGCCAACGGAACTCGATATGGAAAGCATTGAACTGGTTCCAGGCGCCGCCTCAGCCCTGTACGGCCCCAATGCCTTTAACGGGATCATGCTCATGAACAGCAAGAGCCCCTTCGAGTATCCCGGACTGAGTGTTATGGTCAAGCAGGGATTTACCAGTTCGAATGCCGGGGGCGCCTTTGGCATGGGAGCTTATGGCCTCCGCTTTGCAAAGGCCTTAAACGATAAATTTGCCTTCAAGGTGAACGTTTATTACCTGAAAGCCGAAGACTGGACGGCCAACGACTACACCACCGACCGGAACAACCCCGATTCGCCAACTGACCTTTCCGGAACCCCCAATTTTGACGGGTTGAACCTTCATGGCGATGAAACGCCCATCCCCATAAATGCCTTTGGGATCGGGACTATACGAAGAACAGGGATCAAGGAGGTTACCCTGCTGGACCACAACGACGCTGTTACCCGAAAGGCCGATGCCGCCCTCCATTACCGGTTCCACGATGATCTGGAATTGATCGGTATGTACCGAATTGCCGGCGGGAGTGCCCTGGGGCAGGGTTACACCAAGTTTGCCTACCGGGATTTTACCAGTGAATTTTACAAGCTGGAGCTGAAGGCAAGCGACTTTTTCGTCAGAAGCTACATTACCTTCACCAATATTGATAAGACTTATGATGTGGGGGCCCTCGGGGCCCTGGTCAATGAACGGTTCAACCCAACGGTCCGTGCAGATGGGACGGGTTGGGCAACCGACTATGTGACGGCCTTTCTGGGGGGCATCCCGAATGTCGCCCCGAATGATCCCACAGCGGCCCGCACCTATGCCGACCGCTTCATGATCGACCCTTCCACCGGGCAGTACGTGCCCTCCTTCCAGGATGTGGTCAGTGAAATCCGGAGCCTGGATTATCAGCGAGACCCTCCCGGCTCCTCCTTCTACAGCAAATCCAATATCTGGCACTCGGAGTTTTATTACCATTTCAGCCAACTGAAGTGGGCCGAGGTGATCGCAGGCGGTAATTTCAGACGATACAGCCTTTTCAGCAAAGGCACCATCTTTGACGAAGCCCCTGAGGCGGGCAGCGAACCGGAAAGATTTTTTACCAACACTTTGGGCGGCTATACCCAGATATCAAAAACCATCAACGAAAAGTTCAACTTGTCGGCTTCTATCCGCTACGACAAGATGGTAGACTTTGACGGGCAGTTCACCCCGCGGGTCTCCCTGGTGTATTCCCCGGATGCGAACAACAACCTGCGGATTAATTACCAGACAGGATTCCGGTTTCCGGATATGCTGCAGCAGTTCATATTCTTTCCGGCCCCCGGGGGTATCAATATCGGGGGGGTGCCATCGGTGGGTTCCCGATATGGAATTTACAACGGAGGGCTCTGGACCAAGGCATCCTACGAGGATTTTGCAGCCCAGGGAGGAACTCTGGACCCCACCACGGGCGCCATCCTTTCCAACCCGGGGAATGTAACCCTGGAAACGGAAAATGTCTCTTATCTGAAACCCGAACAGCTGAAGTCCTTCGAAATTGGCTACAACATCCTTATTTCAGGGAAGCTTTTGATCGATGTGAACTATTACCATACCTGGTATACCAACTTTCTGGGTCAGATACGGGCCTATAGCAAAGCCGCAACAGACCACCGGGGCCAGCAAATCGATGCGGGGACCCTGTGGGCGCCCAATGCCAATTCTCCGTCTGAACTGACTTCTAATGGTATTGGAATAGGCCTTACCTACAACCTGCCCAATAATTACGTGCTGACTGGCAATTACAATTATGCCACATTTTCAGGGGAACAGCCCGAAGGATTCCTCGCCCAGTTCAATACCCCCAAAAACCGGTTTACCCTGGGGCTGGGCAACCCAAGGCTTACCCGGAGGCTGGGCTTCCAGGTCAATTACCGGTATCAGGATTCCTTTTTCTGGGAGTCGGATTACGGTTCTGCCACGATGCCTTCCTATGGCCTTCTTGACGCCCAGGTCAATTACCGCATCCCTGACCTGAAGACAATGATCAAACTGGGGGGCACCAACATCGGAGGGAACGACTATCGCACCAATTTTGGCTCCACCTTCATCGGGCAAACCTTTTACGTTTCCCTGGTATTCGACGAATTCATGAAATAGCGAGCGACAGGTCTGTTAGACATGCAATAAAGCCTCGATGATAAGGTCCCGTCAACTTGCCGCCATCATGTTTACCGACATCGTCGGATATACAGCCTTGATGGGCAGCGATGAGCAAAAGACATTTGAAATTCTGGACAAGAACAGGGCCATCCACAAACCCATTATCGCTGAATATAACGGGAGGTGGATTAAGGAGCTGGGCGACGGGGTGATGGCGAGTTTCAACAATGTTTCTGATGCGGTTCATGCGGCCATTAAAATTCAGGAAACCTGCAATCGAGCAAATGATTACCAATTGAGCATAGGCATACACGCGGCGGAGGTGGTTTTTGAAAATGATGATGTGTTTGGGAATGGGGTTAATATTGCCGCCCGAATTCAGGCTGCCGCCCCCGCTGGGGGCATTTTCATTTCAGAAGAAGTCTACCATAACATTGCCAATAACAAGAAAATAAAGGCTCTTTTTGTAAAAGAGCAAAATCTCAAAAATGTAAGCAAGGCGATCAGGTTGTACCAGGTCCTCTATGCCGGGGGTGAAATTGTGCAGGCCGAGGTTTTGGAAGCCCCCACCAAGGAAAAGAGCATTGCCGTGCTGCCCTTTGTGAACATGAGCAGCGACCCGGAACAGGAATACTTCAGCGACGGGATCAGTGAGGAGATTATCAACATGCTCGCCCAGGTTCAGGAACTGAAGGTAATCGGCAGGACCTCATCCTTTGCCTTCAAGGGGCAGAACATAAACCTGAAAGTCATTGGGGAGCAGCTGAATGTCACTCATATCCTGGAAGGCAGCGTGAGAAAGGCAGGCAACAAACTTCGCGTCACCGCCCAGCTCATTGAAGTTTCCCATGGATTTCACCTGTATTCCGAGAAATTCGACCGGGAACTGGAAGACATTTTTGCCATACAGGATGAAATATCAGAAGCAATATTGAATGCCACCAAAATCAAACTGTTCGGGGAGCCAAAAGAAACGATTGGAGAAGCGTATTCAGACAACGTTAAGGCGTATGAGCTGTATCTGAAAGGCCGTTACCATGTGCACAAGTTTACGCCGGATGGCTCTTTAAAGGCCATTGAATTTTTTGATGCGGCTATTGCAATAGACGCCAATTATGCACTGGCTTATGCAGGGCTGACGTTTTGCTACACCACACTTAAGGATTTAAATTGGTTGGCTTCAGACCAAGCCATTCCCTTGGCCAGACAGGCAGCTCATAAAGCACTGCAACTGGATGACAAAATCGCGGAAGGCCATATGGCGGTAGGCCGGATTTTACTGCATCAGGACTGGAAAATAACAGAAGCCCTCAAAGCATACGAAAAAGCATTGGCCCTAAGCCCTAACAGTTCAGATGCTCACGTTCAGACAGGCATGTGCCTGGTGCTCCTGGGCCAGTATGACAAAGCTTTGGAACATGCCCGAAAAGCTGAAACCCTGGACCCCTTCTCTATCCTGAACCTGTGGTTTTTAACGGTAGTCTTCTATATGTCTTCTGATTTTGCAAAAACACGTGCCAATGGCGAGCGAATATTGGAACTGGAGCCCGACATCTTTTCAGGCCATATGTGGGTGGGCCTGGCATTATTGTCAGAGAAGAAATTCAGGGAAGCGATTCCTGCCCTGCAAAGCATGGTAAAACAAAATCCCGGACCTCATTCATTGTGTTTTCTCGGAGTTGCCTACGGATTATCTGGAAATAGAGCTAAGGCCCGGGAAATCATAGAAGAAATGAGGGAATATGAATTTGTAGAGGAGACGGGGAATTATTTCCTGGGAATAGTTTATATGATCCTGGGAGATTCAGACACCGCCTTCCATTATTTAGAAAGAGCCGTCGAGCATCATGAAGGGCAGGTCTTATGGATACAATTTTTTATTCTCATGCACTTTCCTGAACTCGAGAAGGACCATCGAACCGAGGATTTGCTTCGTAAAATGGGAATACCCAAAATCAAATTACGGTCCACGGCATAAACAAGCCCTTGGAGGCCCCTAAGGTCTCGCTTCCTTCGCCCGCGAACCCAGTAGACTGTCGCATCTTTTGACAACCAATTTCCCTTTGAGGTAATTCGGCAGGCCGGATTATTCCGAGGTCCCCAACCGAAACCTTATTAAGGTTGCCGAGCGCACCACGTTTCCGAGAACCCGCGTTAAAGGGTGCTATTTGCTGGGATAAAGCCGCCCCATTCCCTATCTTTGCTTAGATTCTCAACAACTTTGAAAAGTAAGAACATGAGACAGTGGAAATCTTTGAAAAGCAGGAAGGGGCTTCTGAAGGCAGCCCCGGCCGCCCTCTTTTTTCTGCTTCTGGGGTGTTACCCGGAACAGCCGCAATACGTGGAAGAATATGACACGGTGTACACGAACTACGCCCCGGACTTCAATTTTGAGAACACGTACACTTATTCACTGCCAGACAGCGTGCTGTTGGTAGATGACAAGCGGGCCCCTGACGATCCGCCCGAATTCATAGATGCCAAATTCGGGGACGTAATCCTGGAAAATATCCGCCAGAATCTTGGCGCGAACGGTTGGACCGAAATCGATGAGGCGGCAGGTCCGGATATCGTGATCCTGCCCTCTGCCTTTGACACCGATTTCTTGTATTTCTACAACCCTGGGTACTGGTGCTGGTATTACCCCTGCTGGGGATGGTGGTATCCGGGGTATTCCCCCGGGTATGTAACCGGATATTCCACCGGGACGGTACTCGTACAGATGACCGACCCGAACGGCGTACAGAACGAAGAAGTTCCGGTGGTGTGGACCGCCGCCATTAACGGGCTGCTTCAGGGGAGCGACGCGAATATCATCCGCCGTATTGACCGCAATCTGGATCAGGCGTTTACCCAGCCCCCCTTCAATTAATCCTAATGGAGAACATCATGAAAAGAGTATTGATAACTGCACCACTTCTGTTGTTTTTTGCTGTCTCTTCTTTTGCCCAGACAAAATTCGCCATGACATACAGCATCGGGTTTCCGACCGGGGAAACCTCGGATTATTTTAGCTCCACCAGCTGGAGGGGGGTCAACATTGACTATCACTATATGCTGGAGGATAATTTTGCCATCGGCTTTAGTGCCGGATGGCAGGTATACAGTGAAAACCGGGGCCTTGTGACCGAAACCTCGGGGACCGAGACCGTCTCCGGTTACCGGTATAACTATCTGAACAGCACTCCCCTCCTGGCCACAGGAAGCTATTTCTTCGATACTTCGGGCGATCTGAGTCCATTTGCCTCCCTGGGTATCGGGCTTACTTATAATGAGCTGCAGGAAGATATCGGGCTGTTCCGGGCTACCAGCACCGGATGGCCTTTTACCGTACGCCCGGAAATTGGACTGGATTACGAGATCAACTACAACGTGGGTATCCGGACTTCTTTCAGGTACAACTATATTGCCTCTGGCAGCGACCTGCCCAGCCTGCCCAATTTTGCGATCACCGTGGGGTTGGTATGGAGCAGATAAATAATGGGCTAACAGCTGATTAAGGCACAACTCGCCCATCGCGGAACAGGACAAGGTGCGAATCACGGATTTGCACCTTTTTCATGAACGTATTCCAGCAATACTAATCCGGCACCTTGCGGGCAGAGAGCCTTTTAAAGACGACGGCCATTGAGCCCGCCGTGGATGCCACCCATCCTGAAAAACCATAGCCGGACCCTTCATCAGGCAGCAATCCGGGGGATAGGGTTTCCGGGGAGCGTTCGAAGTCAGAACCGGTACATGAATTCAATTCTTGCGAAGATGTGCCGGGTATCTTTAACGACCCTGTTATAAGTGAAAATATGGTCGATGCCCAGCACATACCGCTTTCCCGACAGGTACAGCCCGTGGGTCATCTCCACATGAAATCGACTCAATTCCTCCACGGCATATTCAAAATCTCCCCTGAAGATATTGCCCTGGGCGGTGCCATTGAAGGCGGTCAGGGTTGCCGACACCGTGCTTTTCAAATAAATCTCTTTCTGTGAAGGGGAGGCTATCAGCGTATTCCCAAAGGCGGAAGACTGACTAAAAGAGCCAAATTTGCCGATGCGCAACCCCAGGGAAGGAGTTGCGTCAATGTGTAAATTCCCGAACCGGGCACTTCCCATGGCATAGACATCAAAGCCCCGGCTGTCGGGGAGCAGGTCATAGGCCCCGGTTACTTTAAGGTTTACAATAATCTGATCGGGTACCTGGTAGGCCCATCCGTCGAAAATACCATCACCGGTAATGTTTTCGTGAACCCAGTCCTGCATTTCGCGGGTCAGGGCCGAGGGGCCCATGATTCCCAGAAGCAATTCCATCTTGAAGAAAGATCGTTCAAGAGCATAGGTCCCTTCAAGGGTTCCGTACAACAGGCCCGCAAAAGGGCGATCGAAAAAAATACTGTCCTGCTCGATCTCGCGTGCCGTTACCACCTTTTTGGTGGGAGTGTGCCCCTCTGATTGTAAGCCAAAACGAAAGAAATAGTTCTGTTTTTCCGGAAATGGTTTTTCCAGGCCTATAAATCGATCGGGCCGAATGGAGAAGTACAGACCCGCCCCAAACGTATAATACCGGTCGAAGTTTTCAAAGGCCACATAGGCATCATTATCTGAGGTAAAGCCCAGGGCATATTTATAAGTAGCCGTTTCCTGAGAGAACGCAGGCTTGCAGAGTGCCAGGCAAAAGAAAGTGCCAAAACAAAGGGGGACATATTTTAACAAGTGGAGATACATCGCGGATTACCCAGTGCTTTCACCCCAGAAGGAAACCTGACAATGACGGTGCCCGACCCTCACGTTCTTTCATTGTCAGGGCCCCTATCGCAAAGGGGTCTGCGGCTATCAAAGATACGGCCAAAACACCAGATTTGAGCCCATTGTTTGATTCATTTGGACCAAGCATCAGGAAGGCATGAAACCCATGAGACGGCATACCTTCAACCGCAAAAAATAAATGGGGGTCATCGAGCTAGTATTCTTGCCATTGAGCGTCCGGCACTCTTGCAAAAGGGTTCTGCCTTCCGTATCTTGAGAACATATGAAGCATGAAAAACAACTTGAACCGGATTACGATGTAATCATCGTCGGGGCAGGAATCTCGGGCATCGGCACCGCTTACTGGTTGCAGGAAAAATGCCCGGAAAAGCGATATGCCATCTTAGAGGCCCGCGAGCGGATCGGGGGCACCTGGGACCTGTTCCGCTACCCGGGGATCCGTTCCGATTCAGACATGTTCACTTTCGGGTATCGTTTCAAACCCTGGGAGAATCCGCAATCCCTTTCAGACGGGGCCCATATTCGGGAATACCTCCGAGAAACGGCCGAAGAGAACGGAATCGACCAAAAAATAAAACACGGCCACAAGGTGCTGTCGGCCGACTGGTCGCGCGACGACCAGGCCTGGTTGCTGGAGGTGGCCCATGACGGTAAGACACTGAGTGTGAAATCCCGCTTCCTGTACATGTGCGCCGGCTACTACAACTATGAAGAGGGGTACAGGCCCTCCTTCAAAGGGGAAGAAACCTTTGCGGGGCCCATTATCCACCCCCAGTTCTGGCCCCGGGACCTGGATTATTCCGGGAAGCGCATTGCGGTAATCGGCAGCGGGGCCACGGCCGTAACCCTGGTGCCTACCCTGGCTGAAAAGGCAAGCCATGTAACCATGATTCAGCGGTCACCGACGTACATCATGAAGCTGCCCAACCGGAGCGGCCTGTACCTTGGCCTTCGCAAATGGCTGCCGGGGCGCGTGGCCTACCGCCTGACGCGCTGGCGGAACCTGGCCCTTGCCATGGGGTTGTTCGGGTATGCACGTGCCTTCCCGCAGCGGATGAAACGGCTGCTCATGAAAGGGGCTGCCAGTGAGCTGCCCGAAGGATACCCGGTCGAAACCCATTTCAACCCCAGCTACAACCCCTGGGACCAGCGCCTCTGCGTGATTCCAGACGGGGACCTTTTCCAGGCCATCAAAAAGGGGCAGGCCGATGTGGTGACCGGGGACATCTCCCACTTTGAGAAAGAGGGGGTTGCCATGGCCGACGGCTCCCACCTCAAAGCCGATATCCTGGTTATTGCCACTGGCCTGAAGATGCAGCTCCTGGGGGGCGCCCGGGTCACCGTGGGCGGAAAAACGGTTAACACCCACGAAGTTTTGGTCTACAAAGGGATGATGATGAGCGGGGTGCCCAATTTTGCGCTGGCCTTTGGGTACACCAACAATTCCTGGACCCTGAAGACCGACCTTACGGCCAACCTGGTCTGCCGGATCCTGAATTACATGGATCGAAAGGGCTATAAGGTGGTGGTGCCTGAAGTGCCTGCAGATATTCACGGAGAGGAATTCCTGCCCCTGGATGCCGGCTATATGAAACGGGCCCAACACATCCTGCCGCAGAACGGCTCCAGGCGCCCCTGGCGGGTCTATCAGAATTACTTTCTGGATATGCTGCTTACCCGCTTTGGCCGGGTCAGGGACAGGCACCTCCGGTTCGCTGCAGCGGCTAAAGGGTGAAGCATTTGCTGGCCAGTTCGGCGGCCGGCTCCCCAACCGCATAGCGCAGGTAAGTGCTATCTTTAGGTATTGGCAGACGGCATCAATAAAAACGTAATAAATGTCGCTTACTCCCACCGATATTCTGGGCATCCTGGTTAGCTACCAATCGGGGGTTTTCCTCTTTTCAATGCTTTTTATCAAAAGGGCCAAGCCCCTCTTCTCCAAAATACTCATGATCATTTGCCTGGTCATGATCCTTCATTTTGGCTATATGCTCATGCAAAATCACGGCATAATGAGCGGGCTGCTGTTGGGGCCTTTCTTCGGCTTGCTTTACGGGCCCTTATACTACGCCTATACCAGGAGTCTGACCGCAGAATCTTTGAGCCTCAGGGGATTTGTACCCCATTTTATCCCTGCCTTTGTGCTTCTGGCACTTCTGGCGGTTGCCGAGACCCCTTTAAAAGATGTCATAGGGATAAGCGGGCTATTGGTTTCCATCCATTTTATCGCCTACCTGCTCATGGCCCTGAAGCGCATTTATTCGTATCGGAAACGATTGCTCGACACCGCCTCATCCTTCTACCGGATTAGCCTGTATTGGCTGGAAGCGATTATCTATCTGCAATTGGCTATTCTGGCGGTGGCCCTGCTGGAAAGTTATTTTCAGGCCATTATGAATACCAACGCGTTCATTCTGGTGATCTATATTTTCGTGCTGGCACTGATTCATTGTTTCTATTATCTCGGATTAAAACAGGTCCGGCTTTTTAAGGGGCTCAAGGAGGAGAGACCTGAACAGGAAGGCACGGCGGAATACACCTTAACCGACGAGGTTTTCGGCGCATATCTCGATACCCTTACCAGGTATATGGAAAGCGAGAAACCCTATCTCGAATACGACATAACGCTTCCTGAGCTTTCCGACAAACTGGGGATCTCTACCCGAAACCTGTCGCACGTAATCAACAAACACTTCAAAAGGAACTACTACGGCTTTATAAACCACTACCGGCTGGAGCTGGCCAAAACATCCCTGGCAACATCTGAGCTGCCCATAAAGGAGATCATGTACGATTCCGGTTTTTCCAACAAGGCCACCTTCCACTCCCTGTTCAAAAAAAGCACGGGGTTAACCCCGCTTCAGTTCAGGAATACCCAAAAAAGCTAGTCCGACTACCCGCAGCCATACCGTTCCCGATTTTATTCGCGTCAATTTTGCAGGGTCTAACCCATAAAGTGAAAGGCATGAAAAGGTTATGGAAGCCGGTGTTAACAGGAATAATTGTCGCCTTGATTTTGGTTTTGGTGATGTGGAAAATCACCATGGATTTCCAGGTGCTGCTATTTCTGGGCACCGCCGTCTTCTTCGTGGCCGGGCTGCTCAATGCCGAAGGAAGCACGCATTACCTGCTAACGGCCCTTGCCGTATCGGGTTTTTACCTCGCCCTTTTTATCGGCATAGTACTCGAAGAGCTGCCGCAGTTTTGGTATTTCGTCCCCATCTACCTGGCAGGTGCGCTCCTTGGTTTGCGCTATAAGAAACACAAAAAAGGGACCGGCATTGCCTTTGCGGCACTGACGGCAGTAATGCTGTTCGTGGCGATTCATTCGATCCCCCGCGATCTGGAAAGCATGCTTGCGAAGGAGCGTTTTGACAAGTTGCCCGAGTTCACCATTCAGCATATGAACGGGGAGGTTACAGAATCCGGCAGTTTGGCTGGGAAGGTGGTGGTGCTGGATTTTTTTGGGACCTGGTGCAAGCCCTGTATTCTGGAACTAAAGGAACTTGACAAGGTTAAAGCAGCTTTTGACGAAAGTGAAGTAGTGTTCTATATCATCAATGCGGATCAGGGGAGGGATACCCCCGAAAAGTTCGAAGCCTTTATTAACGAAAACGACTACACCTTCCATTTTGCCTACGACCAGGACAGTGAAATTTTCAAAAAGCTGAAAATGGACCACCTGGGGTTGCCAACCCTTTTGATAATCGACAGGGACCAGCACATCAGATTGCAGCACGTGGGGTACAATCCGGCCGAGACGCGCTTTGGGGAACGTCTCGCCGAAACGATCAGGGGTTTGCAGTAGCATTGCTGCTGGGGCCTGCCCCAAAAGGCCCTTTAGGGCGGCCGCTTTCTCACACCTCTTGAAATAAGCCGCCCCACTCTTGAGGCAGGGGCCAGCCAACCTGGTTTACCGTGATCGGGCGCTGGCGGAGTTGCCGTAAAAAGCGGAACACGGGTTTGAGGTAAATGTTTGGGCATTCCAGTTTTTAAATTGCCCGCGAAAGCCCCGGATTATACGGTAATCGGGAACGCAGGAGGAAAGGGCTCACTCAAAACAGATCCTGCAGGGCTTCTGCCCACACCGGGACTTCTATTTGGGCAGATTTAAGAAGGAGGAACAGGCTTTCAAAGGCCAGGGTATAGGTTAGTGTGGCTGCATCGATCTCCAGAGACTGCAGCGCGCCATGGAGGGAATCTAACAGGATGGAGCTGACCCCGTATATTTTGATGGCTTTGAACAGGATTGGGCTTACTTGGCTGAACATGGCTTTTAGGTCGCTTAAGTTGCTTTCTACCCAAATGACGATTGTGCGCCAAACATGTCACAGGTCTTAAGAACAGTTTAACAAGACAGCGTGCGATTTTAAATAAAATTTAAAATTAGGACCATCGCGCTTAAGCCATATCAAATAAACGGCAGGCCGGTTTTTTCATTTAGAGGCCCAGGCGGGGGATTTGCCCGTGGGGGCCGATTGACGCAAATCATTGCCAGGCAGCCCCACTTTATTTAAACTATGGCCCTCTACCGGGGCTCACTTCTTACAGTGCCGGAAAATCAAAAAACATGTATTAAACAAAGGGAGGATCATGAAAAAAATATTTGTGTTGAGTCTATTCGGGATGTTCCTGGCGGCTCCGGTTCCGGCTGAAGGACAAATTCTGAAGAAGGTTTCCAAAAAAGTAGCCAAGAAAGTCGATCAGGAGATTGACAAAGAACTTGACAAGGGCCTCGAAGGGCCCGAGGGTGAAGGGAACGACCAAAACAAAGACTCCATACCGGGCGAGACCCATGAAGGGATGGAGGCAGGTGACCAGGTGCTAAAACCCTGGTCAAAGTTTGATTTTGTTCCAGGTGAAACCGTACTTTTTGAGGATAACCTGGAGGGGGAAAAGAACGGGGAATTTCCTTCCCAGTGGGATCTCATAGACGGCTATGTTGAAAACGCCCTGTTTTCTGGCGAGAATGTGATCCGGTTTCCTGTTGAGAATTCAGGCGCCACCATTAAACCCCTGATGAAAAAGGAAGGCGACTACCTGCCGGATAAATTTACAATTGAGTTTGACATGTACCTGTCCAGCAGGACCAGCAAGTATACCGTATCGCTTTGGGACGTTGGAGAATCGAGCAGACGGCCAGAGGGGTTGTTTCCCATTGTTGTGGGTTATGAACAGGAAGCCTCCTATGAAGGAGGCAAGATGCAGCGCAAGCTGCCTGCCGAATCACAAAAAGAATATCCCCACTGGCGCCATGTGGCCATTTCGTTCAATGTGCGGGCGCTCAAGGTTTACATAGACCAGGATCGGCTGCTCATGATACCCAATGTGCAGGGCAACCCTACTGCGGTCAGCATTAAGGGCAGCACCTATGATTCCGGGCAAACGGGCGATTTCCCCACGATGATGAAAAATATACGGATAGCGGAAGGCGCCGTCGAACTATACGATCGTTTTATGACAGAGGGCAAGATCGTTACCAACGGGATTAAATTCGATTCGGGCGAGGCAACCCTTAAGCCCGAATCCATGGGAGTCATTAACGAGATCGTCAAGTTGATGCAGGAACACCCCGATATCCGTTTCAGCGTGGAAGGTCATACCGACAGCGACGGCGACGCTCAAATGAATAAAAAGTTGTCAGAAGCACGGGCACAGACCGTGATGAGCACCTTGATCGGCTCTGGAATTGCCCCCGGGCGGCTAGCGGCCCAGGGGCTCGGGGAAGATGTGCCGGTTGCCGACAACAATAGCCCGGAGGGCAAAGCCAACAACCGCAGGGTTGAATTTGTGAAACAGTGAGACCAGGCTGATCACCTCCCTGAAGCGTCTGTATTTCAAGGTCAGATCACCCCTTTTCCGGGTAAGCGAAAAAACCCCAGGATCGCCGGATTCGCAACCCGCAACCCAGGTTTGCGCTTAAAATCCGACAGCGGGCCTACCCGTAAATAGCTTCGATCTCCCGGGCGTATTTCTGGCAAATTACCCGCCGCTTGAGCTTCAGGGTGGGGGTGAGCTCGCCTTCGGTGCCATCGGGGTATACGGGCAGCCACTGTGCCGGCAGCAGGGAAAATTTCTTGATCTGCTCGATGTGCGAGAATTCCGGGTTGTATTTATCCACCAATTTCTGGTACCGGGCAATTACCTGCGGGTGGGTTATCATGTCGGCCAAACCACTGCAATCCAGGCCGTGGCGGCGGCACCAGCCTTTCAGGGCTTCTTCTGCCGGCACGATAAGGGCAGATACGAATTTTTGATTATCGCCCACCACCATTATCTGTTCCACCAGGAAATCTTCCCGGAAGCGGTTTTCAATGGGCGCCGGGGCCACATACTTCCCGCCGGAGGTCTTGAGCAATTCCTTTTTGCGGTCGGTGATCTTCAGGTACTCGAGCCCGCCGGGCCCGGGCACCATTTTGCCGATATCCCCCGTGCGGAACCACCTCTTGCCGTCTATTTCCACAAACACCTGCTGGTTTATTTCGGGTTTTTTGTAATAGCCCTGCATTACGTTGGGCCCGCAGGCCAGTATTTCACCTTCGCCCGGGCCATAGTCGCCCGCCGAAGTGTCAATATAAAGCGCCACGCCTTCAACGACAGGCCCCACCGTGCCCAGCAGCACCCCGTCGGCATCCAACCGGTTGGCGGTAAGGGTGGGGGCGGTCTCCGACAGGCCATAGGCCTCCCGCAACCTGAGGCCGGCTGCACAGAACACCCGGAGGATCTTTACCGGGCAGGGGGCGGCTCCCGTTATGACCGCGCGCAGGTTCCCTCCCAGGGCTGCCCGCCATTTGCTGAAGATCAACCGGTCTGCGACCTGCCATTTGAGCCGTTCCACAGGGCCCCGCTTTGCCCCCGGTTCGTAGGTGTCGGCCAGGGCCAGGGCCCAGAAAAAGAGCGATTTTTTAACGCCCGAAAGGGCAAGGCCTTTGTTGTAGATGGCCTCGTATACCTTTTCGAGAAGGCGGGGCACGCTGGTAAACATGACTGGCCGAACCGAGGCCAGGTCGCCGGTGGGGCCGCTCAGGTTGTCGGTGCCGCAGTAGTAAACGCTGGCATGGAGGTAAGCGTACACATACGACACGGCCCGTTCATAAATATGGCACATCGGCAAAAAGCTCAGCACCCGTTCCCCGGGCTTGAGGTCCAACAAACTGGAGGTGGTCAGCAACACATGCATAATGTTGCCGTGGGTGAGCATGACCCCTTTTGGGTTACCGGTAGTGCCGGAGGTATAAATGATGGTTGCCAGGTCGCCGGCACCGATGCTTTGCCTGGTTTTTAGCACCTCGTCAAGGCCCTCTGTGGTAAACAGCTCTTCCCAGTAAGGCCGGTCGGGGTGGCGGTCGAAGGTAAAGATATGGGCGAGGGACGGAACGCTTTCCCTGGCCGCCTGCATTTTGTCGAAGAGGTCTTTGCCCCCGCAAAAAGCCGCCTTCGCTTCGGCTTCCTGGAGGATGAATTTATATTCCCCAATACTGATGGTGGGATACAGCGGAATGCTGACCAGGCCGGCCATCTGCATCGCATAGTCCATGATGAGCCATTCCGGCCGGTTCACATACGACACAAGGGCCACCTTGTCGCCGGGTTTGAGGCCCAGCTTCAAAAGCCCGGCGGCGGCCTGTTCCGCCGCCGTAATAAGGTCTTGGGTGCTATACGATTTCCAGTTGCCTTCGGGGTCTCTTGCATTTATGGCCTGGGGTTGGGGGGCCTGCTCCAGCTGGCGGAACAGGAGGTCAAAAATTCGGGTCATTGCGGGTTGGTTGACAGGTAACAGACAGAAGATACGAAATTTATCGAATTACAGCAGGGGTCCCTGCTCGAACATCAGGCTGATGAATTCGGCTGCGCAGGCGGGTTTTTCTGCCCCTTCGATCTCGACGATGCAGTCCCAGGTCACTTTCAGCCCATGCTTCCCGTAGGCCTCAATCTGGCATACCCTTGCCTGCAAACGCACCCGGCTGTTCACGGCAACAGGGCTTGGGAACCGTACCTTGTTGAGCCCGTAATTCACCCCCATTACCGCAGACCCGACTTTCACGCAGTCGCCCAGCATTCGTGAAATCAGGGAAAGCGACAGGAACCCGTGCGCGACGGGTTTGCCGAATGGCGATTCCCGGGCTGCCCTTGCGGGGTCGGTGTGAATCCATTGGAAGTCGCCGGTTGCCCGGGCAAAATCGTTCACCTGTTCCTGGCTGATGGTTAACCAGTCCCCGGCCGGGAGTGATTTGCCTTCGCACTTTCGAAAAGCCTCAAAATCGGCTACTTCCAATTTTGCCATTTGCGTGCTTTTATGCGGGGGTTACCCGCCCTAATGTTAGCATTCGGACCGAACCGCAGCCCTAATTTTCCAGTACCCTGAGCGCCAGTTTCCCCTGTTTCTCGCCGGTGAAGAGGCGATCGAAGGTTTGGGGGAAATTTTCTATCCCTTCAAACACCGATTCCCGCGACCTGATCTTCCCGGCAGCCAGCCAGCCGCCCAGCTCCTGCATGGCCTCTTTGTACCGGCCTGCCCAGTCAAAAACGATCATCCCGGTCATGCTGGCCCGGTTTACCAGGAGCGACAGGTAGTTAGCCGGCCCTGCCATCGGGGCGGTGGAGTTGTATTGCGATATCGCCCCGCAAATGACCACCCTGGCGTGCAGGCGCAACCGGCTCAATGCGATCTCGAGCTGGTCGCCCCCCACATTGTCGAAAAACACGTCGATTCCCTCGGGGGCCAGTTCCTTCAAACGGCCCGCAATGTTTTCGTTTTTGTAATCGATGGCCCCGTCGAAACCCAGCTCGTCGGTAAGGTATCTGCATTTATCCGGCCCGCCGGCGATGCCGATTACCCGGCAGCCCTTGATTTTGGCGATTTGCCCCGCCACGCTCCCCACGGCCCCGGCAGCCCCGGAAATCAACACCACGTCGCCCGGGCGTATTTTCCCAACCTCCAGGATTCCGAAATAAGCAGTCATGCCCGTCATGCCCAGGGCCCCCAAATACGTCGGCAGGGGTGCCAGGGTGGGGTCGACGGCCAGATATCCCCGTCCGTCGGTGGCCACGTACTGCTGTACCCCGCATACGCCCACCAGGTAGTCGCCCACCTTGAATTTCGGGTGGTTTTTGGAAGCCACTACCTGCCCAACCCCATAGGCCCGCATCACGGAGCCCAGGGCCATGGGGTCGACATAGGATTTCCGGTCGTTCATCCAGCCGCGCATGGCCGGGTCTAACGACACATAATGGGTTTGGATGAGCACCTGCCCCTCCTGCAGTTCGGGCAGGGGCTCGCTCACCAGTTCCCAGGTATCTGCCCCGGCACGGCCGACCGGGCGCTTGACGAATCTCAATTGTTTATTCATGTCTGTTGTTTGATTTCATTTGCAGGCTAGCCCGAAACCAGGTATCCGCCATCGGCCGGGAATACGCCTCCGGTTATGTACGAACCGGCCTCTGAGGCCAGTAAAATTGCCATCCCCGCCATTTCGTCGGGTTCGGCAATGCGCCCCAGGGGCGTTAGCCGGGTGTAGCCGGTCACGATTTTTTCGTTGGACCAGAGGCCTTCGCTGAATTTGGTTTTGATGAGCCCGGGGCAAAGCGCGTTGGCCCTTATCCCGTATCGCCCCCATTCCTTTGCCTGGTTTTGGGTAAGCATGATAAGTGCGGCTTTGGAAATGCTGTAGATCCCCAGGCCAAACCCCGGCCGTATCCCTTCCACCGAAGCGATGTTGATGATGCTGCCCCCGCCCGAATGCTTCATGTGGGGGAGGGCCAGGTTGGAAAGCAGCCAGGGGGCTTTTACGTTAACCTCCATGGTTTTGTCGAAGGCAGAACCGTCTGATCCTTCCAGGGGGCCGTAATAGGGGTTAATGGCGGCATTGTTTACCAGAATGTCGAGGCGTCCATAGGTTTCAACGGTTTTAGCGATGAGTTGTTCGCACTGGCCGGCATCCCCGACATGGCACGCAATGCCGACGGCCTCAAGCCCCAGTGAACGGAAGGCATCGGCCACTGCCTGCACCGCTTCTGCCTTCCGGCTGCTGACCACCACGCGGGCCCCGTGTTCGGCCAGGCCCCGGGCTATGGATTGGCCAATGCCTTTGCTGGCCCCTGTAACGACGGCTACTTTGCCCGACAGGCTGAATTTCGAAACGCTTTTTTCCATGGGACTGCTCATTTTTATAGGAAAGAACCCTTAACCGAATAAATTTGAGGGGGGTTCCAGGGTGAGGCCTTCCTCCCCGAGCAACACCTCGGCCAGGGCGGTGGTTTTGGGGAGCTCGAAGTTGAAGTAGAATTGCATGGCATGCACTTTGGCGGCATAGAAGGCCGCGCCATATGGGGAATTGCCCCCCTTGCTTTGCGCATGGGCTATCCGACCCGTGTCGAGCCACAGCCAGGCCAGTACAACGGTGCCGAAAAACTCCATGAAGACCGTGGCGTTCGAAAGGAAGCGCTCGTATTCCCCCTTCTTGGCGTAGGGAAGCAGGTGGCCCAGCACCTTTTGCACCAACCCCAGTTTTTCCCGGAGCTGGAGGGCGTAGGGCGACAGCTCGCCCACCGCGGAGGCTTGTTCTATGCTCCGGGAGATTTCTGCAACCAGCAACTCCAGGGCCCGGCCGTTCTCCAGGGTAACCTTGCGCCCGAGCAGGTCGAGCGACTGAATGCCGGTAGTGCCTTCGTAAATCGCAAAAATGCGAATGTCGCGGTGGTATTGCTGCAGCGGAAAATCGGTACAGTACCCATAGCCGCCCAAGACCTGCAGGCCATTGCTCACGGCTACTGCGCCCATCTCTGAGGGGTAGGTTTTGGCCAATGGGGTGACGATTTCCAGCAAGAGCCGGTATTTGTTCCGCTCGTCTGGGTCGGGATGGGTTATGGACAAATCCTGGTATTTGGAGGCGAGCAGCACCAGGTTCAGGGCCCCTTCGGCCACGGCCTTCTGCAGCAGCAGCATGCGCTTCACATCGGGGTGGTTGATAATCAGCGTCTGTTCCTGCGACAGGTCTTTTTCGCCCGAGCGACTGAGCCTGCGCCCCTGCGGCCGTTCGCGGGCATAGGCCAGTGAGGCCTGGTAGGCGGCCATGGCAATGGCAGCTGCCCCCCGCCCCACGGCGATGCGGGCGCCGTTCATCATTTTGAACATATAGCTCAGGCCCCGGTTGGCTTCGCCCACCAGCCACCCCCGGCAGTGGTGGTGGTCGCCGAACGACAGATGGGTGGTACAATACCCCCGCTGCCCCATTTTCTGGAAGTCTCCAACCGTGTTTACGTCGTTGGGCTCGAGGCTGCCGTCTGGCCCCGGCCGGTTTTTGGGCACCACAAACAGGGAGATGCCCGCGGTGCCGGGAGGAGCCCCCGCAATGCGCGCCAACACCAGGTGCACGATATTTTCGGCGCCCTGGAAATCGCCCCCCGAGATAAAGATCTTTTGACCGGTTATCTGATACCAGTCCCCGTCGGGCCTGGCAGCCGTGGTAATATCTGACAACGAACTGCCTGCCTGTGGCTCGGTCAGGCACATGGTGCCCCCCCACTGGCCCGACAGCATTTTTGGCAGGTAGGTTTGCTTCAGCTCCTCACTGCCAAAGTGATCGATCAGTTCTGCCGACCCCAGGGTAAGGCCAATATAACCCGGCAAGTGGTTGTTCGCCGTTTCCTGGATATATGCGGAGGCCGTTACGGCCATATGGGGCAGCTGCAGGCCTCCGGTCTCATAGTCGAACAGGGCGGAAACCAACCCCAGATCGCCTCCTTGTTTCATGTACCTGGGAACCTGTGGGTGCACGATTATCTCCCCGTCGCGGTATGCTGCAGGGGAGCGGTCCATTTCCTGGAAGAACGGGAAGAGCTCCTTGTCTGAAAAGTCTTTGACCGCGTCGAGGAACATTTCGATGGAGGCCCCGTCGTGATCCTGATACCGCGGCTGCTGCAGTACCTGGTCAAGCTCGTGGACGGAATACAGGAAAAACTTCAGGGTATTGAGGTCTATGTACGGATAGGCCATGCTGTGTTTTATTGGCGATTAGTTACTAAGATAAGGGTATTTAAACACCCATGCCACCAATCTGCGGAGAAATGGCCGGCCTCCCGCGGACCTTAACGGCCCGGGGTTCGCAGGAGCCGTTCCGGTTGCCAAAAGCAAGGCCCCGAAAACAGGGTTTACCGGGT
The DNA here is from genome assembly GCA_024642005.1 of Robiginitalea sp. Lineage (GTDB taxonomy): Bacteria > Bacteroidota > Bacteroidia > Flavobacteriales > Flavobacteriaceae > Robiginitalea. Next base: position 20,545 of record JAHECA010000003.1, read on the forward strand.
CATTTTCCTCTTCTTTGTTCAGCAGAATATCCCCAGGGCAAGGCAGGTTAACACGAAGGTGAAACTCAGGTAAAAGACCGGCAGCCACTTCCCGGCCCGGCCATATTCCTGGGTGGTCAGCGATTTGTAGCGGCCCAGGTACCGGAAGATCCGGCCCTTGATGAAAAACCCTTTTTTGAAAAGGGAAGCCTCTTCTCCCCGGGACTTCAGATAGGCTATAATCCGAATGGAAGCCCAGAGGTTGATCCAAAGGAAAACCAGGCAGAGGGAGCCGAAAAGCAGCCAGTACGATTCCACGCGGGGTTATTTTGGATTCGGATTGGGGCATCGACTTCATAGCGCTGGCAAGGCTGTTGCAGCCGCAGCAATCGACGCGCCGCAAACCGTCTTTTTAAAGGTAGTGAATTTTTGAAAAAGGACCCGCCCAAAGCAGCGGGCAACGGGCCTGCAGCAATGGCCGTTTGCCAAATATTCACTAATATTAGCCTATGCCTGAAAATCACTTTGACGCCATAGTAATCGGTTCGGGGATCTCGGGGGGCTGGGCCGCCAAGGAATTGTGCGAGCAGGGCCTCAAAACCCTGGTGCTGGAGCGCGGCCGCAACATCGAACACCTGAAAGACTATCCGACCTGGGACAAGCACCCCTGGGAATTCCCGCACGGGGGGCGTATGACGCGCGACTTTTACCAGGCCAACCCGCTCATCTCCAAAGCCGCGGGGTTCGGGGAAGATACGGCCCACTTTTTCATCGAAGACGCCGACCACCCCTATGTACAGGAGCGGCCCTTCGACTGGATCAGGGGCTACCAGGTAGGGGGTAAATCCCTGACCTGGGGGCGGGCTTGCCAGCGCTGGAGCGACCACGAATTCAAGGCGCCTTCAAAATTCGGCTACGGCATTGCCTGGCCGATCGGGTATGCCGATATCGCCCCCTGGTATGCGCACGTGGAAAAATTCATAGGCGTGTGCGGCAATGCCGACGGCATTGAGGCCATGCCCGACGGGGAATTCCTCCCGCCCTTTGAGCTCAACTGCGTGGAGCAGCACCTGAAGGGGGTGCTCAAAGAGCAGTTCGACCGCCACCTGGTGCAGGGCCGCTGGGCGCACCTGAGCCAGCCGGAACCCGTGCACCTGGAACAGGGCAGGGGCAAGTGCCAGTGCCGCAACCTCTGCATGCGGGGCTGCCCTTTTGGGGGGTATTTCAGCTCGGTTACCTCGACCCTGCCCTGGGCCGAAAAAACGGGCAACCTTACCGTGCGCCCCCATTCGGTGGTGCATTCGGTGGTTTATGACCCCACTACCGGAAAAGCCTCCGGGGTTAAAGTGATCGACGCCCAAACCAGGGAAGAAACGGTTTTCAATGCCCGCGTTATTTTCCTGAATGCCTCGGCCCTGAACACGAACCTGATCTTGCTGAATTCCAAATCGGACCGCTTCCCCAACGGCCTGGGCAACGACAACGGCCTGCTCGGCACCCACATCGGCTTCCACCTGTACCGCGGGTGGGCCAACGGGAAAATCGCCGGGTACGAAAACAAATACGTGTACGGCCGCAACCCGGCCGAATGCATCATTGCCAACTACCGCAACCTGGGTCGGCAGGATACTGATTTCCACGGGGGGTATACCATCTTTTCGGGTGGGTACCGGGTACGCAAAGAAGCCGGGCCGGAAGATACGCCCCGCCTGGGGGCCGCCTTCAAGGAGAAGCTCTCAGAAGCCGGCGACTGGCACATCTACATGTACATGCAGGGCGAGACCCTCCCCAAGGCGGGCAACCGCGTCTATTTGAGCCCATCGGAAACCGACCCCTATGGCATCCCCCAACTGGTGACAGACGTGGGCTACGACGAAAACGACGAGCAAATGGTGGCCGACTTCCTGCGCGAAAGCCGCCGCATGCTGGAAGCCGCCGGCTGCACCGATATTGAAACCGAAGACAACAAGCAGGCCCCGGGCCTCGACATCCACGAAATGGGCGGGGTGCGCATGGGCCGCGACCCGCAGACTTCCCTGCTGAACCAGCACAACCAATTGCACGGCTGCCAGAATGTCTTTGTAACCGACGGGGCCTGCATGACCAGCACCGGCAACCAGAGCCCCTCGATTTTGTACATGGCCCTTACGGCCCGGGCAGCAACATATGCCGCGGAACAATTAAAACACGGACAAATCTGATACGAAAGCCTATGAGCAAGAAAGTAGGAGTCGGCCTGATCGGGTCGCAATTTATAGCCACCATCCACGCAGAGGCCATTTCGCGGGTGGCCAACGCCCGCCTGGTAGCGGTGATGAGCCCCACCCCCGGCAACGCGCGCGATTTCGCCAAAAAACACAACATCCCGAACCATTTCACAAACCTGGAAGACCTGCTGGCCCTCGACGAAGTCGACATGGTGGTGGTGGGGGCCCCCAACAACCTGCACTGCGAGATTACCTGCCGGGCAGCCGGGGCCGGCAAGCACGTGGTGGTGGAGAAGCCCTTTGCCATGAACCTGGAAGAGGCCGACCGCATGATTGCCGCCTGCAAGAAAGCCGGTGTAAAACTCATGTATGCCGAGGAGCTCTGTTTTACCCCAAAATACGTGCGCCTGAAAGCCCTGCTCGACGAAGGGGCGCTGGGGCGCCCGGTGCTGCTCAAGCAGTCCGAAAAACACGACGGCCCGCATGCCGACCACTTCTGGGACGTGGAGCGTTCCGGGGGCGGGGTTACCATGGACATGGGCTGCCACGCCATACAGTTCTTCCGCTGGCTCAACGGGAATAACCCCGTAAAATCGGTGTACGCCCAGATGAACACCAGCGTGCATACCGATAAAACCAAAGGCGACGACAACGCCCTGATTATCCTGGAATTCGACAACGGGGTGGTGGGCCTGGCCGAAGAAAGCTGGACCAAGCTGGGCGGCATGGACGATCGGGCCGAGATCCACGGGTCGGAAGGGGTGGCCTACGCCGATGTGCTGCAGGGCAACTCCATCCAGACCTACAGCAGCAAAGGGGTGGGCTATGCGGTGGAGAAAGCGGGCAATACCGTGGGCTGGAGCTTTACCATGTACGAGGAAGTATGGAATTACGGCTTCCCGCAGGAATTCGAGCACTTTGTGGATTGCGTGCTGAACGACAAACAGCCCCTGGTAACCGGGGAAGACGGCCGGGCGGTGCTGGAGATCATTTACGCGGCCTACGAGTCGGCCGGCACCGGCCGCAAGGTGTACCTGCCCTTCACGCCCACGGCCGACAAACCCTATAAACTCTGGAAAAAATAACCTATGGACAGACGTGAAGCCCTTGCCCTGACCTCTTCGTTCCTCGGCGCAACCCTGGTGGGTTCGCAGGTGTTCCTGGGCGCCTGCTCGGCCCCCGCAAAGCGGGCGCCCCTGCTTGGCGAGGCCGACATCCCCTTGCTCAACGCCCTGGCAGACGGCATCCTCCCCGACTCAGAGAGCTCCCCGGGGGCAGGCAAGGCCGGGGTGGGCCAATTTATCAAAATCATTGTTTCGGAGTGCTATACCGCTGCGGAAGAAACCCGTTTTGTGGCAGGGCTGCGGGGCCTGGAAGACGAATTGCAGGCTGAGTACGGCAAGGCGTTTACAGCGCTGGAAGCCGCCGACCGGCTCGCGGTCCTTACCCGGTACGATGCCGATGCCCGCCGGCAGGAGGCCGCCGGGGACACGCCCTTCTATTCCATGCTGCTGCAACTGACCCTGTGGGGGTTTTTCATATCGGAACCCGGGGCCACCCGGGCGCTGCGGTATAACCCCACCCCGGGAAGGTACGAAGGGTGCGTACCCTATACCGACGGTGAAAAAGCCTGGGCCTGATGCACATCCGCCACTATCCCCATTATGAAGCCCTGAGCGAGGCGGCCTCGCGCCTGTTTTCAGAGGCGTTAGCCGGCCGCAAACGCGCCACGGCCTGCCTGGCCACAGGTCACTCTCCCCTGGGGCTGTACCGCAGGCTGGCCCCTTCGGCCAAAGATTTCGGGGGGCTGCACGTGATCAAGCTCGACGAATGGCTGGGCCTGCCCATGGAGCACCCGGCCACCTGTGAAACCTACCTGCAAAAAGAAGTTTTGGCACCCCTGGGCATCCCCGAAAGCCGCTATACCGCCTTCCGCTCTGACCCTGCCGACACGGAGGCCGAATGCCGGCGCATGCAGGGCGAGCTTGACCGACTGGGCAAGCTAGACGTATGCGTGCTGGGCCTGGGCAAAAACGGCCACCTGGCCATGAACGAGCCGGCGGCCACCCTGCAGCCCCGTTGCCACAGGGCCCGCCTGGCCGAAGGCACCCAACAGCACGGCATGCTCACCCGCAGCGGGGCCCAGGTAACCGAAGGCCTTACCCTGGGCATGGCCGACATCCTGAACGCCAGCCTTATTTTGCTGCTGGTAAGCGGGCCGGGCAAACAGGAAGCCTTCCGGCAGCTCAGCCAGCCGGGGGTTTCCACGGCATTGCCTGCCAGCTTTTTGTGGCTGCACCCCAATGTGGAGGTGCTGGTGGAGGGGATGGACTAAGCCCTGACCGCTTATTCGGGGATTTCGATTGCTTCGCCCCAGAGGTATTTGCCGAACCACTGCCAGTTGTGCCACATGGCCGCCAGGCGTTCCCTGGGTTTGGTGATGCCGTGCCCGAAGCCCTTGTACACGATCAGTTTGGTTTCCACCCCGTTGTCGCGCAGGCCCTGGGCCAGCTCGTAGGCATTGGCGATGGGCACGCGGCGGTCGTTCTCGCCGTGCTGGATGAGGGTGGGGGTAGCGGCGTTGGTGATCTGCGTCATGGGAGAGGTGCGCGCGTAGATTTCCATATCCTGCCAGGGGGTGGCCTTCAGGTACTGGCGCGTGAAGGGATGGATGTCGGTATTGACGTAATAGGTTACCCAATTCGAGATGCCGGCCCCCACCGAAATGGCCTTGAACCGGTCGGAGTGGGTGGCCAGAAAGGCGGAAATATACCCGCCCTGGCTCCAGCCCATGCACCCCACGCGGTCGCTGTCGACCAGGCCTTGTGAAACCAGGTAATCGACACCCGAAAGCACGTCCCAGGCGTCGCCCACCCCGAGGTTTTGCACGTTCAGGGAACGGAAGGCCTCCCCGTACCCGGCCGATCCCCGGTAATTGGGCTGCAACACCAGCGCCCCCTTGTTGAGCCATTGCACCATGGGGTAGACGTAAGCCGGCACCGGGTCGGGATAGGAGATGCCGGTAGGCCCCCCGTGGATGACCACCAGCAGGGGGTATTTGCGCCCGGGGTCGTAGTCGGCAGGCTTGTGGAGCACCCCTTCGATGGTGGCCCCGTCCTGGCTTTTCCAGCGTATGACCTCCGGGTGGGAAACCGCCCAACCATCTAATTGGCCCGACACGGTGACTACCTGCGAAGCCTTTGCAAAGTCGGTGTCGCCCAGGTAGATTTCGCCCAGGGTAGCATCGTTGCGCCCCGCATAGGCCGCCCGGCTGCCGCTGCGGTCGAAAGAAAGGTCGTAAACGCGGTCGGCTTTGGCCCCCAGCACCCGGGTGCGCCCGGTTTCGGGGTCAATTTTCACAATGCGCCGCACGGTGCCCTGCCAGGCCGTGCCGAAAATGCCCCCGCGGGTCCAGTGCAGCCCGTTGATGTTCTCGTCAAATCCTTCGGCCAGCCGGCGGTTGTTGGCCCCGTCGAGGTCGATGCGATAGAGCTGGTCGTTTTTGTAGTAATGGGAAGTGGTGTCGGCAAGGTTGGTCTGGTACACGATGGACCGGCTGTCGGGCGACCAGTCGAGGAAGGCATCGGAACTGGGGTTGGCCACCAGCACCCGGTGGGTGCCCGAAGCCACATCGAAAACCGAGATGTCTGCATGCAGGGAAGAGTTGATCAGCGGGTCGGGCTGGCGGGTAAAGGCGATTTTGGAGCCGTCGGGCGACCATTTAAAGGCACTGATGTGGAAGGCTACGCTGTCTATAAAGGCGCGGGGCTTGCGGGCCTCTTTCCAGGTCGAGTCTTTCGCCTGTTCGGGCAGGGGCGCCTCGGCAAACCGGGCCGGCACCACATCCTGCACCCAGAGCCTGGCGCGGCGGTATTCCTGGTCGTCAACCTCAAAGGCGCCGAATTTTTCGGCGCGGGCCTTGTCTTGCTTTTCGGTGTCTTCGCGCCTCAAAAAGGCGATCTGGGAGCCGTCGGGGCGCCATTCAAAGTCTTCCACGCCCCCTTTCACATCGGTAAAGGGGAAGGCTTCGCCCCCGGCGGCCCGTATCAGGTAGATCTGGTTGCCGCCTCCCCGGTCTGAGAGAAAGGCAATCCACTGCCCGTCGGGCGACCACTGGGCCCCCTGGCTGCTGTTTTTCTCGTTCCGGGTAAGCGGGAAGGGCTCGCCCCCGTTCTTGGAGATCCAGATTTCGCGGTCAAAGCGGTTTTCGGCCCAGTCTGTGGCCGTTTTCTCAAAGAGCAGGTGGGTGCCGTCGGGCGAAAGGGCGATGTTCGAAACAGTTTGCAGGGAGATGATCTCTTCAAAAGAAGGGTTTTTCTGGGCCTGGACCGGTGCAGCCAGGAATACGGAGACAAGCAGGGGAAAGAGCGCGCGGGTTTTCATGCGGGTTGGGTATTGGGTTCAGGTAGGGGGAAGATACGAAATGTGCTGGGGTTACTTAGCGAATTTGGCAATTAGCGGATTAGCGCAAGCCTTCCTGCAGATTAGCCAGCCGGGGGCTATTCCCGCACGTTCACGTTTATGACCTTGTCTGCCTTGAGCAGCAGTTTATGGCTGCTTCCGGAAAGGTTCGTCAGGTATATTTTCTTGTGGGCTTTGTGGTAGCGCTCGGTAAGCCTGTTCACCGCCTCAATGCCCGACATGTCGGCAATGCGGCTTTCCCTGAAGTCGATAATGACCTCGTCGGGGTCGCCCTGCACGTCGAACTTTTCATGGAAGGTCTTGATGGAACCGAAGAAAAGGGGGCCATAGATTTCGTAGTGCTTTACCCCATCTGCGTCGATGTGTTTGCGGGCCCTGATGCGCCTGGCACTGTCCCAGGCAAAGACGAGGGCCGAGATCACCACCCCGATGAGCACCGCAAGGGCCAGGTTGTGCAGCACAACGGTAACCCCCATCACCAACAGCATCACCAAAATATCGGAAACCGGGTATTTATTGAATATCCGGACGCTTACCCACTCGAAAGTGCCAATGGAAACCATGATCATAAGGCCGGTGAGGGCCGCCATGGGCAATTGCTCAATAAGGGACGACCCGAACATGATAAAAGCGAGCAGGGCCAGGGATGCCACCAGGCCCGAGAGCCGTGCCCGCGCCCCGTTGGAGATGTTGATAAGGCTTTGCCCGATCATAGCACAGCCTCCCATGCCCGAAAACAGGCCCGAGGTGATGTTGGCCACTCCCTGGGCCACAGCCTCTTTGTTGGTTCGCCCACGGCTTTCGGTAATTTCATCGATGAGCTCGAGGGTGAGCAGGCTTTCGATAAGCCCCACCCCGGCCACAATGGCGGCGTAGGGAAAAATAATGCCCAGGGTCTCCAGGTTTAGCGGGAGCTCAGGAAGGTGGAAGGGAGGGAACCCACCGTTTATAGAGGCAATATCGCCCACGGTTTTGGTTTCAATGCCCAGGGCGGTTACCAGTATAAAAATGACAATTATTGCCGCCAGGGAAGCCGGGAAGGCTTTCGTGAGTCGGGGCAGCCCCCAGATAATGAGCATTGTTAATGCCACCAGGCCCAGTACGAGGTAGAGGGCCGGGCCAACGAGCCATTCCCCCGAAGGGGTTTTAAACTGCTCCAGCTGGGAGAGGAAGATAATTATGGCCAGCCCGTTTACGAACCCGTAGACCACCGGCAAAGGCACGAGCCTCATCAATTTGCCCAGGCGTAACAGTCCCGCCAGAACCTGCAAAAGCCCCGCCAGGATTACGGCTCCGAATACGTACTCGACCCCATGCGACTGCGCCAGGGCAACTATTACCACGGCCACCGCGCCGGTGGCACCGGAAATCATGCCCGGCCTGCCGCCCAGCAGCGAAGTGACCAGCCCCATGGCAAAGGCGGCATATAACCCCACCAATGGAGCTAGCCCTGCGATCAGGGCGAAGGCCACCGCTTCGGGCACCAGGGCGATGGCTACGGTAAGGCCCGAAAGAACTTCGGTTTTGTAATCGACGGCCTGCTTAAAATCGAATAAACGAAAAATTTGCTTCAAAACTTGGGTTTTTCGGTAAGGCCAAAAAGCTCCCTGCATCACCAGGGGTTCCGGGGCACCTTCCCGTTGGTTTAAAGGGCGCAAAAATACGCTTTATTATTAGAAAGGGGAGAGAGGCCCGGCCGCTGTGGCAGAGCGCCTGTTTTAGTCGGTTAGAACCCGTGGCATGCGGTAATCAGATCTCGAAAAGCCCTGCCAGGCAGTTGTGCGCATTGGTCGGGCCGGCATATGCGGGTCAGGCCTGCATGAATACGGGCTGGGGCATCGGCTGGCTGGAGGTCCGCTTCCGCCCCAATCGGCTTGTTTTTGCTTTTTCCTGATCGGGGGTTGTGTAGGGAGGGGGTTCAACGGTTACTGGCTCGCAGCCTCCCAGGGCGATGCCTCCGAGGTGCGCTCCACCGGGGTGGGATGGGCAATCGGGATCGGGCGTTTCGGGGGCCGCCGTTTTCAACACCCCGTCCAAAAACCGGGACTAACCGGCTAATCCCGATGGTGTTTCCCCACCGGGCTCAGCGAATTGACCAGCCCGGACTGTATGCTTTTCCAGAGGTAATTGCCCAGGCCTTTGTACGGCACCCGGTCAAATTCAATTACGCCCACAAGCGTTTTACCGCGCCGGTTGGGGTTTGAATTCTTGACCAGGGTGTTGGCCAGGAGCGATTTCGCCTTGTTGCGCTGCCCTTCTTCCTGGAGGAACTCCACAGCCAGGTCTTCATAAAGCATGGTGAGCGCCCCCTGCATGTGCCGCGAATTGCCATAGGCCGTAAAGTAGAGCCTGTTCAGGTTGCCTTCCGAAAAACGCATGCTGATGGCCGGGTAAACCGTGGAATTCAGGGTATGCAGGCGGGCACTGCCGCTGCTATGGCCCTTCAGGTAGAGCGCGTCGTGCCCGTAGGGCATTTGCAACTGTATTTCAATGGGGATAACACGCAACAGGCTGGCAGAAAGGTCTATATGCAGGGTGTCAGACAGGCCGCCGGCAGCGCCGGAGACCACCGGATACAGGGCCATTGAGAGGTCGTTGAGGTCAACTTCGACCAACCCGCCTGTTTCCGGCACATTTTCGGCATACTTCAGGTAGGAGTTGCGCACCTGCAGGGTATCGATGCGAAGGGGGAATTTCATAGCGGCAAGCGATTGGGCCGGCAGGGGAATTATTTTGCCCGTGTCGAAGGGCAGGGATTTGTCTCGAAAAATCTCGGCGTGGAGGCTGTCGATAGTCAGGGTTTTCATCCGCAGCTCGCCCCCCATAAATAGCGTGGCCAGGTCTAAGCCCTGAATATCGAGCCCTGCCAGGCTTAGCTTGTACGTTTCAAAGCTGTGGGTATGGCGGGCCTTCATCTCGCCGGGCTCAAGCTGGGGCTCCACCGTCAGGTTTTCAATGCGGAGCGATTGCCCGGCGTTGCGGTAGTTAAACCGTTCGTACCCCAGGGCATAAGTGCCGCCGCCCAACACGGAACGCTGCTGTTTCAATTCCAGCTCCAGGGAATCGAAAACAGGGACAAAGGGGGCATTGTCTGAAGTGGTGGTCTGGGACAGGTGAATGCCCCTAAGGCTTAACTGGTCGCCGCTGAAGTGGGCCAGGGTATCCTGCTCAGGGCCTTCCAGCAACAGCTGAAAGTGGTCCATCTCGAAAACCCCGAGACGAATATCGCTCAGCCCGGGCAGGCGGATGGAATCGAACAGGGCCCCGCCCTTTTTCGGCTTGTTTTCCCGGGCAGTGCCTGATTTGTGGAGCAAAACCCGTACCGTATCCAGGGTAAAGGATTTGATGTCGAGGTGCTTGTTCCAGAGAAAATGGCTCGGGTCGATACCGTGCAGGGTTATCCGGCCGATTTCCAACCCCCGGAACGCCTGGGCACCAGCTTCGGCACCCGCCGAATCTGCCGCGGCAGCCGGCACGATGCGCAGCCCGTGCAGGTTCAGTTTGCGACCGAGCAGGTTCAGGTCGAGCGATTCAAATTCGAACGACATGGGGGAGGCCTGATTCTGTAAAACCATTTTTTCGCGGAGGTAGTTCTCCAGGCTCGATTCCAAAACGGGTTTCAGAAAAAGGGAACCTATTCCCAACAGGCCGAGCAGCGCCACAAAAACCAGAATAACTTTTCTATAACGCATAGAATCAGGGGTATTATATCGCTGTGAAGATACTCTTTTTCGTTTACCACAAACCGGGAGCGCCGTGAAAATTGCCGATGGAGAACAGCAATTTGCCCATTTTATTCCTTACGGTCGAGCACATAGTAACCGCCAACCTGGTCGATTACCCACTTCCCGTCCCGGAAGAAGACCCGGTCGTTCCCATCCATCCAAAGGGCGTCGCCCAAATAGGTCTTGAGCGTGTCGGCCGCTTCGTCTTCCGACGCCTTCATAAGTAAGCCCCCCGGGGAGGCCTCAATCTCCATGGTAAGCCAGCGGCCCCGTACCTGCCCCTCGAAAGTTCCCGACAGGGCAGTCGGCTCCTGGTCAAAGGGCCTGGTATCGGGGAGCGATTTCTGGAGGATATGCCAGGTGAGGGAATTGGCAAAACCAGATGCGCCCCGGGGCCCTGTAGTATTCACAAGGCAAACGACGTACAGGTCGTCGTCGGGGTAATACCGGGTTTCTGACAAAAAGCCGTTTATGCCTCCGCCGTGCCCGATTTGCCGATGGCCGTAATCTGAAAAGTGCACCAGGCCCATGGCATAGCGCAGCGGGCTGCCATCATTGAGGTTGGAGGGGGTCGAGATTTCCCGGTATTCCTCAGGGGTCAAAAGCTTGCCGGTGTGCAGGGCCTCGAGCCACTTCAGCAAATCTGCGGCCGAAGAGCAAAGCGAGCCTGCCGCATAGGGCCAGGTGTGGTCGAGATAGGGCTTTTGCTTCAGGCCGGTTTCGGTATAGTCGTAGCCGTATACCTTGCCGGCCACCACTTCTGACTGGCTGCAATAATAGGTGTCACTCATCCCCAGGGGCTCAAAAAAGGTGGCTTTTAAATAGTCGGCATAGGGCTGGCCGCTGGCTTTTTCAATCACAAGGCCCAGGAGGTAATAGCCCGTATTGTTGTAGATAAGGCGTTCTCCGGGCTCGAAGAGGAAGGGCCTGGTTTCCACCAGGCGCAAGAGGGTGTCGCGCGGATGGGATTCTATGGAAAGCGGCCAAAACTCCGGGATTTCGGTATAGCTCGCAATACCCGAGGTGTGGTTCAGCAATTGGCGCAGGGTAATTTTCCGTCCGCCGGTATCCATGGCCACATATTCGGTAAAATCGTCGTCCAGCGACACTTTGCCGGCCGTGGCGAGTTTCAGGATGGCCGCGGCGGTAAATTGCTTGGTTACCGACCCGATTTCAAAGGTGGCTGGGTCGGGGATGGGGGCCGCCAATTCCAGGCTGGCATAGCCGTATGATTTCTGCAGCAGTAGTTGTCCGTCTTTTTTCACCAGCACGGCTGCCCCGGCAATCTGGGCGCTGTCGACGGCCTCCCCGAAAAGGGAATCGGCAAAGGCTTCGAACGCATTTGGGACAGGCTCACTGTCTTGTTGGTTGCAGGAAAGGCTGCCCGCGAGCAGCAGTGTGCAAAGGATGGTTGTTGCCTTCATGTGGATGTATTATTTCGGTTTTGCTGGTAGGGGTGTAAAGAGGTCAAGGCTGCCGGGATTTTTCTGCGCTATCAGAGGTAACTCAGCCATACGGTTCAAGGGGGAGCGTCGCGTGGATGGCCCTTCCGAATATACATAATTATTCCATGTGACTATGGGCCGGGGCTCCGCAACCTGAATAGCCGTGTGAGCAGGCCGCACAGGATTGTAACAAAAGTCACAATGGCGCGCCCTCATAAATGTTACTTTTGTAAGACTAACGCATTGTGAATGATCCGCAAAGGCAGCAAACTCTACAGCATCCTCTTCTTAAAATGCCCGCGTTGCCACGAGGGGGAGTTCCTGATCAACCACCCGTATAACCTGAGCAGTTTCAACCGGGTGCGGGAAACCTGTCCCCAATGCGGCCTCAAGTACAAGATCGAACCCAGTTTCTATTACGGCTCCATGTACGTCTCTTACGCAGTTGGCGTTGCCGTGGCCGTTGCCGTATATGTCCTCACCCTGATTTTCGGGCTCCACTTGGGGGTCGGGGCTATTTTTGCGACTATTGTGGGCGCGCTGGTCGTGCTGATGCCCTGGATCGGGGCGGTTTCCAAATCGATCTGGGCGAATTTCTTTTTCAAATTCGATAAAGCCAAGGCCCGGGAAGTAAAACAATCAACATGATACAAGAACTTAAATCGAGTTACGGCAGGCAGTTCGAAGAAGCCCTGATCAATGAGATTGCCCAGGTGGGCACCTTCAAGGAGGTGCAGGCCGGTCAGAAGCTCATGGATATCGGGGAGTACATCAAAGGGATGCCCCTGCTGATCTCCGGGGTCATCAAGGTGATGCGCGAAGATTCCGAGGGCGACGAACTGCTGCTGTACTACCTGGAGCAGGGCGACACCTGTTCGATGACCATGAGTTGCTGTATCGGGCAGACCCGCAGTGAGATCAGGGCGGTAGCCGAGACCGACGCCCGGCTCATCATGATCCCGGTGCGCAAAATGGAAGAGTGGATCGCCAATTACCGGAGCTGGAGGAATTTCGTATTCGAAAGCTACAACAACCGGCTGAATGAATTGCTGCAAACCATAGACAGCATCGCCTTTATGAACATGGACGAGCGCCTGGTGAACTACCTGCGTGAAAAGCAGCGCGTAAACGAAGACCGGATTATTCGAAACACCCACCAGGAAATTGCCTACGACCTGCACAGCTCGCGGGTGGTCATTTCCCGCCTGCTCAAAAAACTGGAGCAGCTGGGCAAGATCGAACTCCACAGAAACTACATTAAGATCAAAGACCTCTGAAACGGTATTTCCCCATATTGGAGTGGCTGCCCGCCTATAAACGGGCCTACCTGGCAGGCGACCTGTCGGCGGGCATCACCGTTGGCATCATGCTCGTTCCCCAGGGCATGGCATACGCCATGATTGCAGGCCTTCCGCCGGTTTTCGGGCTGTATGCGGCCATGGTCCCGCAAATCATGTATGCCCTTACCGGAACCTCCCGTCAACTGGCCGTGGGCCCCGTTGCCATGGATTCCCTCCTGGTAGCTTCGGGCCTGGGCGCGCTGTCGCTCTCGGGCCTTGACCAGTACATTGCCATGGCCATTTTCCTGGCCCTGTTCATGGGCGTGTTGCAGCTCATCTTTGGCCTGTTGCGCATGGGCTTCCTGGTCAATTTCCTGTCGCGCCCGGTCATCAGCGGGTTTACCTCGGCGGCGGCCATCATCATCGGCCTGAGCCAGCTCAAGCACCTGCTGGGCACGCAGATAGCCGGCAGCAACCAGATTCACATCCTGCTGGCCAATGCGGTAAAGACCCTGGGCGACACGCATTTGTTGACCCTCTTGATCGGCGTTTCAGGCATACTGCTGATCCGCCTGCTCAAGCGGGTGGCGCCGAAACTGCCGGCGGCCCTGATCGCCGTGGTGCTCGGGGTGGTGTCGGTGTATTTCCTCGGGCTGTACGACAGCGGGGTCAGCATTGTGGGCGATGTGCCCGGCGGGTTGCCTTCCCTGCAGGTCCCGGTTTTGGAGACCCAGCGGATTTCCGAATTGTTCCCCATTGCCCTGGCTCTTTCCCTGATTGCCTTTATGGAGGCCATTTCTGTTGCAAAAGCAGTGGAGGAAAAAAAGGGGGAAACCCGGGTAAATGCCAACCAGGAACTGGTGGCTCTGGGCCTCTCGAACATCCTGGGGTCTTTTTTCCAGTCGTACCCGACCACCGGGGGCTTTTCGCGAACTGCCGTGAACGACGAAGCCGGGGCCAACACCGGCCTGGCCTCCCTGATCAGCAGCGCGGTGGTGGGGCTCACCCTGCTATTCCTCACGCCCCTCTTTTACTACCTGCCCAATGCCATTTTGGCCTCCATTATCATGGTGGCCGTATATGGGCTTATCGACCTGAAATACCCCCTGGCGCTCTGGAAGAACCGCAAGGATGAGTTTGTGCTGCTCCTGGCGACCTTCCTGCTCACCCTGCTGCTGGGGATCAAAGAAGGTATTTTGCTGGGGGTGCTCTTCTCCCTCCTGCTTTTGGTCTATCGCATTTCCAAACCCCATATGGCCGTGCTCGGGCGTATTCGGGGCACCGATTATTTCATGAACATCTCCCGCTTTTCGGAAGAAGCCGAAGACTTCGAAGCCATCCTCATCCTGCGCTTCGACGGGCAATTGTTCTTTGGCAACAAAGATTATTTCAGCACCCAGATCCGGAAGCAGATCGCCAGAAAAGGCCCGGGCCTGAAAACCGTCATCCTGAATGCGGAAGCAATCAATTACATCGACAGTTCGGCTGTTTTTATGCTTAAAGCCCTGATCCATGAACTCAAACGCGACGGCATCCGGTTTATGCTGGCCGGGGCAATCGGCCCCACCCGCGACATCCTGTTTACCAGCGGCCTGATCGGGGAGATCGGGGAAGAGAACCTCTTTGTGCGCACCAAGGAGGCCTTTGAACACTGCCTGGAGGCTACGGCCAAATCGGATATGCAGCGAAAGATAGCGACCCAGTCGGGCCGGAAGCTTATGTAACCTAAGTAACTGATAATAGCAGAGGTATCCTGTACTTTTCAGAAATTAATCCTAAAAACGGACAACCTATGAAAGTTGAGCAAATCTATACGGGCTGCCTGGCACATGCAGCCTACTACATCGAAAGCAAAGGGGAAGCAGCCGTATTCGACCCGCTGCGCGAGGTACAGCCCTACATCGACCGGGCACAGATAGACAATGCAGAGATCAAATACGTGTTCGAAACCCACTTCCACGCCGACTTTGTGAGCGGCCACCTCGACCTGCGCAAAAAGACAGGAGCCGAGATCGTCTTCGGGCCCAATGCAAAACCGGCCTACAAGGCCACCGTGGCCCAAGACGGACAGGTGTTTCAGGTAGGCGATTATAAAGTTAAGGTGATTCACACCCCGGGCCACACCATGGAGAGCACCACCTACCTGCTGATAGACGACAAAGGCAGGGAGCACGGCATCATTACCGGCGACACCCTGTTTATAGGCGATGTGGGCCGCCCCGACCTGGCCCAGCACGTGGTTTCTGACCTCACCGAAGAAAAACTGGCCGGCCACCTCTACGATTCGCTCCGCAACAAGATCATGCCGCTTGCCGACGACCTGATTGTGTACCCGAACCATGGGGCAGGTTCTGCCTGCGGCAAGATGATGAGCAAGGAAACCACAGATACCCTGGGCCACCAGAAAGAAGTGAACTACGCCCTGCGGGCCGATATGACCAGGGAAGAATTCATCAGCGAACTCCTCACCGGCCTTACCGCGCCCCCCGGGTATTTTCCCCAGAACGTCCTGATGAACATCAAAGGGTACGAATCCCTCGACGAGGTTATGCTGAGGGGCACCCAGCCGCTTTCTGCCGCCGCCTTCGAGGCGGCCGCCAACGAATCGGGCGCCCTGGTGCTCGACACCCGAAACGCCGGCGATTTCGCCACGGGTTTTATCCCGAACAGCATCAACATCGGCCTGGAAGGCAGTTTTGCCCAATGGGTGGGCGAGATGATCCCCGACGTGAAACAGCCCATTTTGCTGGTTACCGACGCCGACAAGGCAGAAGAAGCCGTAACGCGCCTTTCCAGGGTAGGGTACGACAACACCCTGGGGTACCTCAAGGGCGGGTTCTCCACCTGGAAGAAAGCCGGCAAAGAGGTGGAAACCTCGGGCAGGATAACAGTGGCAGACCTCGAGAAAGCCTATAAAAAGGGCCAGACCCCATTGATCATAGACGTTCGCAAGAAAAGCGAATTCGACTCGGAGCACCTGCTCGATGCGGTAAACATCCCCCTGAACGAGATCAACCGCCACCTGGCCGAGTTCCCAAAAGAAAAGCCCTTTGTGCTCCACTGCCAGGGCGGGTACCGCAGCATGATTGCCGCTTCCATCCTGAAGCAGCGCGGCTGGGACAATTTCACCGACCTGATCGGGGGCTTCGACGACATCAGGGAGAGCACCCTGCCCAAATCGGATTACATTTGCCCGACCACCCTATTGTAGGCGACAGTGCAGTTAAATACAACCCGCCCTACCCGGCGGGTTTTTGTTTTTGTAACTTGGGTTACCAACCGGTTCGCCCGTGTTGGGTACCTTTGTAACTGTTAATGATTCGACTTATGACCATTGAGCAAATTTACACGGGATGTCTCGCCCAGGGGGCGTATTACATTGAAAGCAAGGGGGAAGCAGCCATTATTGACCCTTTGCGTGAAGTGGGGCCTTACATCAAGCGGGCCCGCCAGGACGGGGCGACCATCAAGTATATCTTCGAAACCCATTTCCACGCCGACTTTGTGAGCGGGCACCTGACCCTTTCCGAGAAAACCGGGGCCCCCATCATTTTTGGGCCCATGGCCGATCCGAAATTTGACGCGATCATCGCCACAGACGGGCAGGAGTTCAAGGTGGGCGACCTGACGCTTATCGCCCTGCATACCCCGGGGCATACCATGGAGAGCACCACGTACCTGTTGCGCGATGCCTCCGGGAAAGACCATGCCATTTTCAGCGGAGACACCCTGTTTCTGGGAGACGTCGGCAGGCCCGACCTGGCCCAGAAAGCAGCCGACATGACCCAGGAACAACTGGCCTCGACCCTGTTTGACAGCCTGCGCAACAAGATCATGCCCCTGGCAGACGAAGTAATCGTTTACCCGGCGCACGGGGCAGGCTCGGCCTGTGGCAAGAACATGATGAAGGAAACGGTAGACACCCTGGGCCACCAGAAACAGATGAATTACGCCCTGCGGGCCGACATGACGCGTGAGGAATTCGTCAGGGAAGTTACCGACGGCCTGCTGCCCCCTCCCCAGTATTTCCCGCTTAATGTGAAAATGAACAAAGAGGGCTACGAAAACGTCGAAACGGTGCTGGAGCGGGGTACCCGCCCCTTGAGCCCGGAGGTTTTCGAGACCATTGCCAACGAAACCGGAGCACTGATCCTCGACGTGCGCCATCAGGATGATTTTGCCAAGGGTCACATTCCCCGCTCTATCTTTATCGGGCTTGACGGGAGCTTTGCCCCCTGGGCAGGAGCCCTGGTGGCCGACACCGAGCAAGCCATTCTGCTGGTCGCCCCCAAAGGGCGCGAAGAAGAGGCCGTTATCCGGTTGTCGCGCGTCGGCTTCGACCACACCCTGGGCTTCCTCGATGGCGGGTTTGAAGCCTGGAAACAGGCCTCGAAGGAATACGACACGGTAAGCCCGATTCGCCCCTCTGAACTCAGGGAGGCTTTTGAAGCGGGAAAGGCGGCCGTGTTTGACGTGCGCAAGGAAAGCGAATACAAGTCGGAACACCTGGTAGGGGCCGAGAACACCCCCCTCGACTACCTGAACGAACACCTGCCCGAATTCCCGAAAGACGACATATTCTACCTGCACTGCGCAGGCGGATACCGCAGCATGATTGCGGCCTCCATCCTCAAGAGCCGGGGCATCCACAACCTGGTCGACATCAAAGGCGGCTTCGATGCCATCAAAGAAGCCAATATGCCGGTTACCGAATATGTTTGCCCCTCTACGCTATAAGGGAGAAAAAAGTTCAAAAAAATGAGGCTTCTGTAACATAGGTTACTGCACAGGCCGATTACCCTTAGTAGTTTAGCTTCAAGAAGTCAGGGCAGACCCGTTAACCAGGGATGGCGACATTCTGGATCTGCCCGGAGGAAATGGTTGAGTTGATTGTTTTTAGTGAGGAAAGCGGCCTACATTTGTAAGGCCGCTTTTTTTTTGGCCCTGCCACCCGGCATACCCGAACCGTAATTTCAGAAGCCATGAAAAACTGGATATTTGCATGTGTTTCCCTCTTGCTGCTGGCCCAGTGCCGGCAGGCAGAGAAGAAGGCCGATGCGGCCGCTGCCCCCGCCCCCGAAGCGGCCATGCACCCTGCCCCTGACCCGTACGAGGTGGCCCGGGGCTTCGCCCAGGAAACCCAGGCGGCCCTGGGCAAAACGCTGCAGGCTCAAATAGGCGCTCATGGCCCTGCCGAAGCCATTTCGTTTTGCAATGTGAAGGCACTGCCCATTGCCGACAGTATTGCCAGGGCGCATGGCGCAACCATTAACCGCATTACCGACCGGCCCAGGAACAGGGCCAACCGGGCTAATCCGGAAGAGGCCCGGGTCATGGGAATGGTGCGGTTTTCCCTTTCAAAGGAGATTCAGCCTGATTGGCTCCGGTTGTCTGAAAACGGCACAACCTACTATTACTTTCCCATAATGACCAACGAGCTGTGCCTGCAGTGCCACGGGGCACCTGGGCAACAGGTAACCCCCGAAGTAGGGGCACGGCTCGCCGAATTGTACCCGGAAGACGAGGCATTGGGCTACGGCCCCAACCAGCTGCGGGGCCTCTGGAAGGTGAGCCTGAAACAACCGTAAAATAAGCCCTTATGCGACTACTCGGATTAATCGGCGGCACTTCCTGGCATTCCACCATCGCCTATTACCGGCTTATCAACGAAGCCGTCGGCAAAGTTATCGGGGAAGAATCCAACCCTGAACTGTTGATCCACAGCATCAACATTGCGCTGATGCGCGGTCAGGACCGGGATAAGATCAGGGCCAAATACCTTGAGGTGGCCCGCGGGCTGGAAAACGAGGGGGCAAAAGCCCTGGTGATCTGTGCGAACACCCCCCACATGGTGTACGAACACGTACAGCCCCAGATTGGCATCCCCATACTGCATATCGCCGATGCCACAGGGCAGGAGGCGGCCCGGCTCGGGCTTAAAAAACTCGGCCTGCTGGGCAACCAGCCCACCATGACCGGCTCATTCATCCCGGGTCCGCTGCGGGAAAAATACGGTATCGAGACCCTGATTCCCGAAGCGCGCTGGCTGTCGCAGGCGCACGATTATGTTTCCAGGGAACTCACCCAGGGCAAATTCACGGCAGAAGCCCGGGAGTTCTTTATCAGGCAGATCGGCATGTTGCAGGAGCGGGGCGCCGACGGGATTATTTTGGGGTGTACCGAACTGCCCCTGCTGATCAGGCCCGAAGAGGTCGATATCCCGGCCCTGGCCACTACCGACCTGCATGCCCGGATGGCTGCCGATTTTATTTTGGGCGATGAGACCTGACCGGATCAGCCCACGGGCCCTGTTGCTGCTGCTGGGCTTATCTGCCCTGGTTTCGGCCGGCTTCGCCCAATCGCGCGTGCTCGACCCGGAATACGACAAACTACTCAGCGGGATGCTCTCCCACCACGTGCCGGAAAGCGCGGTGGAAGACCTGCGCAACAAGGAGGACCTGTTGTTTTTGGATGCGCGCGAAGCCCGCGAATACCAGGTGAGCCATATTCCCGATGCCCTCTGGGTCGGGTACGACGACTTTTCCCTGGCGCGCCTGCAGGGGGTCGACAAAGACCGGCCTGTTGTGGTGTACTGCTCTGTGGGCTACCGCAGCGAACGGATAACCGAAAAACTGCTCAATGCCGGCTTTACGCAGGTTTCGAACCTGTACGGGGGCATTTTTGAATGGGCCAACCGGGGCTGCGCCCTGGCCAACGAACAGGGCCCTACCCGGGCTGTTCACCCCTACAGTGAGGAATGGGGCAGGTGGCTTAAAGGCGGGGAGAAAAGGTACTGACCAAACCCTGGCCGGTTATTTTTTCGGCTTGCCGAACCCGTAGAGGTTCTGATGCACAAAATCTTGCGGGAATGACTCGTCGCCGGGGAAGCCCAGCGCTATGGTGCCGCTGTCTTCCGGAATGTAGTTGGTCTTGAACAGGTAATCCCACAAACTCAGGCTAATCCCGAAGTTGATGCCATAACTGCCTTTGGGCAGGTGGTAGGCGTGGTGGTACAGGTGCATGACCGGGTTGTTGAGGACGTATTTGAGCGGGCCCCAGGTGAGTTTCAGGTTGGCGTGGTTCAGGTGCCCGATGGCTATGGCTGCGAAATGGACCAGGTAGGCCTGTTCGGGCTCCAACCCGCCCAGGATCATTACCCCGAAGGTTTTCAGGGGCTTGTACAAGACGTTTTCCATCCAGTGGTAGCGCAGGTGGGCGGCGAACCCCATTTCCTTCACGCTGTGGTGTACCTGGTGGAACCTCCAGAGCACCGGGTATTTGTGCAGCAAGACATGGGTGAACCACTGCACGAAATCGAGAACGACAAAGAAAGTCAGCAATTGCAGCCACATGGGCCATGCACCGATATCGACAAGGGCCAGGCTCTTCGTGGTCAGGCCGAATGAGGCGAAGAAAAGCCCAAGGACCTTGTAGAACCCGCTTATCACGATGGCGAAGAGGAAAAAATTGAAGAACATGTAAAAGGCGTCCAGCCAGAAATCGCGTCGGAAGATCGACTGCTGTTTCCGCCAGGGGAACAGGATTTCCAGCCCCCACACCACAAGCGAAATAACGATTAGCCCCCAGAAATAGTTGGTGTACCAGGGCACCTCGAAGAGGATCGATTTCCACGTCCAGTTCAGGGTTCCCATAAAGGCATCGCCAAAGGCGTCCAGATATTTTTGCATCGCGTTTAAAGTTGTGCAGGCCTTTTCCGCCCCAGGGGGTATTCCAGCCCCCTTGCAGCGCGGTGGTCAGGGCTGCAGTTCATACCATTCAATGTCTGTCAGGTTCTGTCGTCTCCCCTTTTTCTCAGGGGCGTAATGTGCGGCCAGGTAATCGAGGATAATCGCCTCGTTCGCTCCCAGGTCCCACAGGTTCTGTGTTTGCTGCATCCAGCGGATGGTCTGTTCCCAGCCCTCCCGCGTCATCCGGTTCTGCGTTACCAGTTTGGCCGAATGGCAGGCCGTGCAGTTTGTGACCACGGCCATGAGCCCCTCCCCGTCTGCAAAGCCCGTGCGCAGGTGTATGCCGTTCTCGACCTGGTCGAAACCCGGTTCATCCCCCGGGGCCTCTGCAACAGCTGCCTCGCCTCCCGGCAAAAGGTAGAGCCACACCAGCAGCAGGCCCCCCAGCAACACGACCACGATACCCTGCCAGCCCCTGAAAAGGGATTGCCCGGCCCTGGATTTGGTACGGTTGCCCATCAGACGACTTTTAAGGCGATTCGATGGCAGGCGTTGTTCAGGTACCCTTTCGGGTTCCAGCCAGGCAGTACCATGGGCTGGGCTGTACCACTGCTGTCTGTGGCGCGGGCCCAAAGTTCGTAATACCCTTTTTTCGGGAAGCGCACGCTGCCCGAGAAGTGCTGCCAGGCCAGCCGGTTTGCAGGCGCCTGCAGGCTGCAGGAATGCCAGGTGCTGCCGAAATCGATGGAATAGGCTACCCGTGAAACGGCCAGTTCCCCGGCCCAGGCGTGTCCGCGAAAGGTAAGGGGCTGCCCAAGGGGGAGAACAGCCCCGGTGCGGGGGGCTGAAAGCAGCGATTTCACCGGCATCGACTCGATGATGCACATTTGCTCGTCGGCCACTTCGGCCCCTGGTGCCACGGGTTCGCAGGGCACCCGGTATGAACTGCCGGTCATTTTTTCCCCGTCGTGCACCTTGTTGCGAACGCTGAGGCGGGTAAGCCATTTTCCGGAAACCGAAGCCGGCCACCCACCGGCCACCAACCGCAGGGGGTACCCGTGTGCCAGGGGGATGTCTTCACCATTCATCTGGTAGGCCACCAGGGTTTCGTCCTGCAGGGCTTTGGCCAGGGGGATGCCCCTGGAGATCGGCTCCTTGCCCGGATCGCCACTCAGGTGGGTGTCGGCGGCGTGATAACCGATATAGACCGCCTCTGGGGTAATACCCACGTCGTCGAGCAAGTCGCGCAGCCGTACCCCGGTCCACCGGGCGCACGACACGGCCCCAACCGTCCACTGGTTGCCCGAAGCCGGCGGGTCAAATTCCGCGCGGCCGTTGCCCCCGCATTCCAGGGTTAGCTCATAGGAGTGCCTGGGGAAACGGGACTTGAGCTCTTGCAGCGTATACGATTTCGGCCGGGTTACCGACTCTCCGTCAAAGGAAAGCGACCATGTTGCCGGATCTGCCTTTACCGGGATGTTCCCATTGTTCCTGACGAACATAAACCGGTTGGGGGTTACCGCATCGTCGAGCATATGGGCTTTTGCCTCGATATTCAGGGGCTTGTCGTTCAGCAGGGTCATATCCGGGTCTTTCCCGAACCTCCTGAACAAATCCGGGTCTTGCAGCCCGAGCAGGGTCAGGCCTTCCGGCAAGTTATGGCCGAAAACCACCTCGGCCCCCAACAGGGTTCCCAGGCTTGCCAACCCGGCCCGGGAAACGAATTTTCTTCTTTGCATAAAGGCTTTTGATAAGTCTTTAAACCTACGCCAATTTCGCAGGACGCTCTGTAATGCAAGTTACAAAGTTATCGGCTGGCAAAAAATGCATAAATTAGGTTGAATCGGGCATTTTCCGGCATGATTGTAACCCATGTTACAGAGCCGACAGCCCCTCCTGCGTACCTTTATGGCTCACTAATTTACCAAGCGATGGACACACATTACGAGATTTTAATCATCGGTGGAGGAACCGGAGGAATCATGACCGCTGCCACTATCCTGAACCAGAACAAGCAGGCCAAGGTGGGCATCATCGAACCTTCCGAATCGCATTACTACCAACCGGCCTGGACCCTGGTGGGGGCAGGCACCTTCAACTTCGACAAAACCATACGGCCCATGAGTTCGGTTATGCCGAAAGGGGCACAATGGATCAAAGACGAGGCCACGGGCTTCGACCCTGAGAATAACGCGGTAACCACCAAAAGCAGCGGGAAGCTGACTTACGATTTCCTGGTGGTATCACCGGGCCTTGCCTACGACAACAGCCTGGTTCCCGGCCTGGGGGAGGCTATGGACAAGGGTGTGGTCTGCAGCAACTACACCGACCCGAAACACACCTGGGACGTGCTGCGGAACTTCAAGGGGGGAACAGCGCTTTTCACCCAACCCACCACTCCCATCAAATGCGGGGGCGCCCCTCAGAAAATCATGTACCTGGCCGAAAGCTATTTTCGCAGGTCGGGGGTGCGCGCCCAGACCAACGTGGTATTCGCCACAAACGGCACCGTTATTTTTGGGGTGCCCGAGATCAAGAAAACGCTTATGGAAGTCGTAGATCGCAAAGACATCAACCTGCGCTTTGGCTATAACCTGGTGAAGGTAGACGGTCCCAACCGCATCGCCTGGTACAAATTCGCCGACCATGTGGGGGAATACAACCACAAAGACGTCAAAACCGAGAAAGACGGCGATCTCACCGGCATCCACTACGACATGATGCATACCGCACCGCCTTCTCTGGCGCCGGCCTTCATCAGGAACTCGCCCCTGGTAAACGAGGCCAAATGGCTCGACGTAAACATTCACACCCTGCAGCACAACCGCTACCCGAACATTTTCGGGATTGGCGATGTGGCGGCCCTGCCAACGGCCAAAACCGGGGCAGCCATCCGCAAGCAGGTGCCTGTGGTGCTCAACAATATTGACCGCCTCAAAAAGGAAAACAAACTGGGCAGCAAAACGTACAACGGCTATTCATCATGTCCCCTGGTAACCGATTACGGCAAAATGGTATTGGCCGAATTTGATTACGACAACCATTTTACGCCCGACCCCAAACTCAAGCAGATGCTTATTACAGACTCTTCCAAGGAGTCATGGAGGTTATGGATGCTCAAAAAGTACGGCCTTCCTTATCTTTACTGGAACAAAATGCTCAAAGGCAAGGAGGTCTGACCCCTCCGGCTTTGTAGTGAAAACCGAATATTGACATCTTATAACAGCTGATATGGATTGGATTATGGAACCCTGGCCCTGGTATGTTTCCGGGGCAGCAATCTCACTTACCATGCTTTTGCTTTTGCTGGTCGGCAGGAATTTCGGCATGTCTTCGAACCTCAGGACTTTCTGCACTATTTGCGGGGCCGGGAGGCATAACGAATTCTTCCGAATTGACTGGAAGGAGCAGCGCTGGAACCTCATGGTGGTGCTCGGCGCCATCCTTGGCGGTTATCTCGCGGCCAATTTCCTCACGGCAGACCCGGCCGTGGCCATAAACCCCAATACGGTCGCCGAATTGGAAACCCTGGGCTTCGCAAGCGCCGGAAGTGCCTATCTTCCGGATGAGTTGTATTCCTTAAAGGCCCTGTCAGACCCGAAGAGCGTGGCCTTGCTCGCCCTGGGCGGCTTTCTGGTGGGCTTTGGGGCCCGGTATGCAGGCGGGTGTACTTCCGGCCATGCCATCAGCGGCCTGAGCGAGCTTCAGTGGCCCTCCCTGCTCGCGGTTATCGGCTTTTTTGCCGGCGGATTGGTGATGATCTATTTTCTATTCCCTTTAATCTTTTAAGTCATGAGAACGCTTAGTTATCTGTTAATCGGGATATTTTTCGGCATCACCCTGTTCAAATCCGAGGCAGCCAGTTGGTTCCGGATCTATGAAATGTTTGCCTTCGACGCCTTCCACATGTATGGGATCATCGGCACGGCCGTGACCCTGGGCATTCTGATGGTACAGGCCATCAAACGATTCAAGCTTAAGTCCTTTTACGGCGAACCCATTGTATTCTGCCAAAAGGAAAAGAGCGTTTCCCGCTATCTTTTCGGCGGGTTCCTGTTTGGATTGGGCTGGGCCCTGGCCGGAGCCTGTCCGGGCCCCATGTTTACCCTGGTCGGAGCCGGGTATATTCCCGTTCTGGTTGTCCTTGCGGCAGCCATACTGGGCACCTATGCCTACGGACTGCTTCGGGAGAAGCTTCCGCACTGAGTCTTTAGCCGGTTAGCCAGGGCGGCGGGTCGGATCACTTTTCCTATCTTAGGACTGGGAACATCCCTTAAGTCCAGCCGATATGAATAAGACCTTCGTCATTGCCCTCCTGTTGCTGTTTTGCCTGCCTGGAGGATTGAATGCACAGCAAAATTCCGAATACGAAAAACGCGTTTTTACCGCCGGCAGCGACACCCTGCCGTACCGCCTGCTAATGCCCGACGGCTTTGACGCCTCGCGCAAGTACCCGCTTGTCCTTTTTTTGCACGGAGCCGGGGAGCGCGGTTCAGATAACGAAAAACAGCTCACCCACGGCAGCGCGCTTTTCACTGAGCCGCTCAACCGGGGGGCTTTCCCGGGGGTCATACTCATGCCGCAATGCCCTGCAGAATCGTATTGGGCCCAGGTGAAAATAGACCGCAGCAACTATCCGATTGGGTTGGAATTCCAGTATGATAATGGACCGACCAGGCCCCTGCAATTGGTTATGGAGTTGGTAAGCCAATACCTGGATTTGTCCTATATAGATGCCGATCGGGTATACGTGATGGGGCTCTCCATGGGAGGGATGGGCACCTTTGAAATTCTATACCGCATGCCTGGCGTTTTTGCCGCAGCCATCCCGATCTGTGGGGCCGGAGTTCCCGAATCGGTCTCTGCCTATGCAGCTCAGACCCCGCTCTGGATCTTTCACGGGGCGCTGGACCAGGTCGTGGCACCGGGCCAGTCGGTCGAAATGGTCGATGCCCTGCTCAGAAAAGGGGCCAGGCCTGCGTTTACGCTCTACGACAACTACAACCACAACAGCTGGGACGGCGCCTTCACAGAACCACGGTTGTTGCGCTGGCTCTTTTCGCACCGGAAAACGACGCCCGGGCCATGAAGGGAGCAGGTGCCAGAGGCAGGGTTTTGATGGTCTGGGCAATGCTGTTCTGCGGTGCGCTTGCGCTTCAGGCGCAACCGCAAACCTACTGCAACCCCATAAATATCGATTACGGCTATACGCCCATCCCCAATTTTGCCACCCAGGGCAGGCACCGGGCCACAGCCGACCCGGTAATCGTGAACTACCGCGGCAAATACTTCCTGTTTTCCACGAACCAATGGGGCTACTGGTGGAGTGAAGACATGGCGCACTGGAACTTCGTCTCCAGGAAGTTCCTGCTGCCGCGCAACCAGGTGTACGACGAGCTCTGTGCCCCGGCAGCCTTCGTGATGAAAGACACCCTGTACCTGATTGGCTCCACACACGGGCCGGCCTTCTCGATGTGGAAGAGCGCCAACCCCACCACAGACGACTGGCAGGTTGCCGTCGATTCCCTGAAAGTAGGGGCCTGGGACCCTGGCTTCCTCTATGACGAAGACCTGGACAAACTCTTCCTGTACTGGGGCTCCAGCAATGTGTATCCCATTCTCGGCACGGAGATCAATACCCGAACGCTGCAGTCGGAGGGCTTTGTAAAGCCCCTGATCAGCCTGCAGCCCGAAGACCATGGATGGGAACGGTTTGGCGAATACAACGACAACACTTTTTTGCAGCCTTTTATGGAAGGGGCCTGGGTCACCAAATACAACGGCAGGTATTACCTGCAGTACGGGGCCCCGGCCACGGAATTCAGCGGCTATGCAGACGGGGTGTACGTGAGCGACTCGCCCCTCGAAGGGTTTGCCTATCAGCGACACAACCCTTTTGCCTACAAACCCGGGGGCTTTGCCAGGGGAGCCGGCCACGGGGCTACCTACCAGGACAATTTCGGGAACTGGTGGCATGTGTCTACCGTGGTGCTGGGGGTAAAAAACAATTTCGAACGGCGGATCGGCATCTGGCCGGCCGGCTTTGACGCAGACGACGTGCTCTACTGCAATACGGCTTACGGAGACTACCCTACCTACCTCCCCCGGGCAGGGGCCGATCACCGCCAGGGCCTGTTTACGGGCTGGATGCTGCTGAATTACAACAAACCCGTGCAGGTTTCCTCCACCCTGGGGGGCTTTCAGCCCAACGCTGCCGTAGATGAAGACCTCAAGACCTACTGGTCGGCCCAAACGGGGGAGGCCGGCGAATGGTTCCAGACCGACCTGGGGGAAGTTTCCGAGATTCGGGCGATACAGGTAAATTATGCCGATCAGGATGCCGAATTTCTGGGGAAAAGCCAGGGAGTGTACCATCAGTACCGGATTTATGCTTCCGACAACGGGAAAAGCTGGAGGCTGCTGGTCGACAAAAGCAAGAACCGCACCGACGTACCCCACGATTATGTGGAGCTGGAGCGCCCGGCCCGGGCCCGCTTCCTCAAAATGGAAAACAGGCAGATGCCCACCGGGAAATTTGCCCTCAGCGGCTTTCGTGTGTTCGGGACGGGCAGCGGGAAGGCTCCGGAGGCAGTAGAAGATTTTATCGTGCTGCGGGCACCGCGCAACACCCATGGGGAGCGGCGCAGCGCCTGGCTCAAATGGCAGCAGAACACACTGGCAGACGGCTACGTCGTTTATTTCGGCAAGTCGGAAGACAAGCTGTACGGCAGCATCATGGTCTACGGAAAAAACGATTATTTCTTTACGGGCATGGATCGGCCCGACACCTATTATTTCCGGATTGAGGCCTTTAACAACAACGGAATCTCGCCCATGTCTGCTGCGGTCGTTTCAGACTAGACCCGGCGGCGGGCAGGCCCTACACAAAACCTTCAGCACCTATGCACCATTCAGCGCCATTCAAGAAACTCCCCATTCTTTTTTTCGCCCTTCTGGCGACACATGGGGCCCTTCCCGCCCAGGACCTTCGGGTAATGACCTATAATATCCGGTTTGACAACCCGGGTGACGGCCCCGACGCCTGGCCGAACCGGAAAGACCACCTCGTTGCCCAGGTGGCCCATTACCGCCCCGAGGTGCTGGGCACGCAGGAAGGGCTTGTTCACCAGTTGGAGGCCATGGAGGCTGGGCTGAAAGGGTATCGCTTTTTTGGGGTGGGGCGCGACCGGGGCGACCGTGAGGGTGAACACACCGCTATTTTTTACAGGGAAGACCGGGTAGAGCTCGTAAAAAGCGAAACCTTCTGGTTGTCTGAAACCCCCGACCGGCCTTCCCGAGGCTGGGATGCCGCCCTGAACCGTATCTGCACCTACGGCCAGTTCCGCCAACGCGAAAGCGGCCGGGTTTTTTACGTCTTCAACACGCATTTCGACCATATGGGCGAACAGGCACGCCTGGAGAGCGCCAGGCTGCTCGTCCGGAAAATTGCCGAGCTCAATCGGGAGGGGTACCCGGTCATTTTGCTGGGCGACCTGAATCTGGAACCCGATTCAGGCCCGATTCGCGAATTGGCCGAAAACCTTGAAGACGCCTATTCCCGGGCTGGGGAAGCCGCCTACGGCCCTCCCGGCACCTTCAACGGGTTTGACTGCACCCAGCCCGTAACCCGACGCATCGATTATGTTTTTCTGAGCCCGGGCCATTTTGAAGTAACAGGCCACGCCATTCTCAGCGAAACCACCGGAAACGGTTTTCCTTCAGACCATTTTCCGGTAATGGCAGACCTCTCGTTTGCAAAAGAGTAGGGAAGGTTATCGCACCAGCATCAGCACGGCGCCCACTGCCGTCAGGATCAGGATGAGTCGCCGGTAGAACCCCTCGCGTATGCGCCTGACCAGCCAAATGCCGGCTACCAGCCCCAATACCAGGGCCGGCAGGAGCGCCAGGTTTATTTTGAGCACCTCCAGGTCGATGGTCTTCCAAACCCAAATGTGGAAGGGCAGCTTAAAAACATTGATGATCAAAAACAGCCAGGCCGCCGTGCCAATGAATTCGTTCTTGGGGAGCCGCATGGCCAAAAAGTAGATGTTCGCAAAAGCGCCTGCCAGGTTCCCGACCATGGTGGTAACCCCGGCCAGCAGTCCCACGGAGCCCGCAAAGGCCCAATGTGACGGCACTTGTTCCGATTTGCGCAGGTCCCACCAGAGCATCACCCCCACACTGCCGAGAATTATGAGGGCCATGGCCCATTTAAAAGTGCTTTCTGGCAAGTCTTTTCCCACCCAGACGCCCAGCAAAATGCCCGCCAGTATCCAGGGTAAAAACTTGCGGATATAGCTCCATTGGGCGTGGCGGTGGTAATAGATCACGGCAAATACATCTCCGCAGACCAGCAGGGGCACCAGCAGGCCGGTCGACTGTCTAGCTCCCAGGGCGAGTGCCATCAGGGTTACCGAGAGTACGGCGGTTCCTTTTACACCGGCCTTGGTAAAGCCCTGCACGAAAGTGGCTGCAAGGGCCAGCAACCAGCTGGCAGCCGTAAGGTCGGAAAAGGTCAATTCGGGCATTTGCCGCTTGGATAGGAAGGAATAAAGGTATCCCAAAAAATGATATCTTTAATGCCTAACCGAAACCAAACTATGCATCTCTCAACCCTTGACTACGTCCTGATTATCGGGTTTTTCAGCATTGTCCTCACTGTTGGGATCCTCGTCGCCAAAAGTTCCGGGAAGAATACCACGGAGTACTTCCTCTCGGGCCGCAGCATGCCCTGGTGGCTGCTTGGCTTTTCCATGGTGGCAACCACCTTTTCCACCGACACGCCCAACCTGGTTACCGATATCGTCAGGAATAACGGAGTATCGGGCAACTGGGTCTGGTGGGCCTTTCTGTTTACAGGGCTGCTCACCGTCTTTGTCTACGCCAAGCTCTGGCGCAAATCGGAAGTACTCACCGACATGGAATTTTACGACTTGCGCTACGGGGGCAAGCCTGCCCGTTTCCTGCGCGGGTTCCGCTCGGTATACCTGGGGCTCTTTTTCAACATCATCACCCTTTCGGCTGTGCACCTGGCAGCCATAAAGATCGGTGGGATCATGCTTGGGCTCACCTCTATTCAGACCCTGCTCATCGGGGGGCTTATCACGGTAACTTTTAGCGCCATAGGCGGGTTTAAGGGGGTTGTATACACCGACTTCATCCTCTTTTTCGCAGCCATGATCGGGGCCATCTGGGCTGCTGTTTACCTGGTAAACCTGCCAGAGGTAGGCGGAATATCGAAATTGGTCCAACACGAAAACGTGGCGGGCAAGCTCTCTATCCTGCCCGATTTCTCCGATACCGGCTCCCTGATAACGCTTCTGATCATCCCGCTGGCCGTGCAGTGGTGGAGCTCCTGGTACCCTGGGGCAGAACCCGGTGGCGGGGGTTATATCGCCCAGCGGATGCTCGCCGCCAAAAACGAAAACCACGCGGTGGCTTCCACCTTCTTTTTCAACATCATGCACTACGCACTGAGGCCCTGGCCCTGGATAATCGTAGCCCTCGCCTCCCTGGTGGTTTTTCCCGATGTGGCCAGCATCCATGAGGCTTTCCCGCACATCGAAGAGAGCAAACTCGGGAACGACCTGGCCTATTCGGCCATGCTTACCAAGTTGCCCAGCGGCCTGATGGGGCTGGTGCTCGCCTCCCTCGGGGCGGCTTATATGAGCACCATTTCTACCCAGCTCAACTGGGGGTCGTCTTACCTGGTAAATGATTTTTACAAGCAGATGGTGCGCAAAAATGCCTCCGAAAAAGAGCTTGTAAACATCGGCCGCCTCTCTACCGTCGTCCTTATGGTTGCGAGCGCCATTCTCGCCCTGTTCCTGAACAATGCCATACAGCTTTTTGACATCCTGCTCATGTTTGGGGCCGGCACCGGCCTGGTCTATATTTTGCGGTGGTTCTGGTGGCGCATCAATGCCTGGAGTGAAATATCGGTGATGTTTGTCGCGGCCTTCATGAGTTTTTACCTGACCTTTTCAGACTTTGGAGACACCCTGTTCGGCTATACCGATGCCGCCGGGGCCCTTGTCGAGGGGTGGCTGCCGGGCTGGTCCCGCTTTATAGTTATCGTTTTGGCGACCACGGCTATCTGGATCGCGGTAACCCTGCTGACCCCGCCCGAAAAATCGGAGGTGCTGTACCGCTTTTACCGCAAAACCAAACCTGGCGGACCGGGTTGGAGCCGCGTCTTACGGCAGGCAGCCGAGGAAGGACAATCACTGGAAACCGGCAATCCGAAATGGACGGTGCCTTCGGGTCTGCTGGCCATGTTGCTGGGCTGCGTGCTGGTGTACAGCTGCATGTTTGCCACGGGGAACTATATTTACGGAAATACCGGCCTGGCGGTCGGGCTAACCGCTGTGGCGGCTGTGTCGGGCTACCTCCTTAAAAAGACCTGGGACCGCATTAAAGGCAACATTTTATGAAACAGCGCATCGTATCCGTAGACATTTTCAGGGGACTGACCATTGCCCTGATGATATTGGTTAATACCCCGGGGACCTGGGAAGCCGTATACCCCCCGCTGCGCCATGCCGAGTGGAATGGGTATACCCCCACCGACCTGGTTTTTCCGTTTTTTCTGTTTATTGTGGGCACCTCCATTGTGTTTGCCTACCGCGAACGCAAACACGATGCCGCCACACACCGGAAAATTCTCATCCGCAGCCTGAAGCTCATCGGCCTGGGCTTGTTCCTGGGGGCATTCATCCTGGACTTTCCGTTCTTTAAGCCCTTTGAAAACATTCGGTTTCCCGGGGTGTTGCAGCGCATCGGCGTCGTCTTTTTCTGCGCCTCAATGCTCTACCTACATGTAAAACCCAGGGCTTTGGTGGGCCTTGCCGTGGCGCTGTTGCTGGGGTACTGGGTGTGGATGGCTTTTATCCCACTGGGCGGGGAGGCCCCTTCCCTGGAACGGGCACCCAACAACTGGGCCAACTATATTGACGTCCTGGTATTCGGGTCGCACAACTACCGCCCCGATTACGACCCGGAAGGCCTGCTGAGTACCATTCCGGCCATTGTTACCTCCCTGCTTGGGATTTTCACGGGCCGACTGCTGCTTTCAGACAGGGCCGACAAGCTCAGGGGCATGCTGCTCATGGGCCTGGGCCTGCTGGCAGCCGGTACGGCATGGGGCCTGGTTTTTCCAATCAACAAAGCGCTCTGGACCAGCTCCTTTGTGCTGGTTACCGCCGGCTGGGCAAACCTGGTACTGGCCCTGATCTATTATCTGACAGACGTAAAGGGACTGAAGTTCGGGAGCATCTTCCGGTATGCGGGGGCTAATGCAATTACCGTATATTTCCTTTCGAGCTTTATCACCAAGCTTTTCTACATGATCAGGGTGGGGGAAGACCAGTCCGTTCACGGCTGGCTCTTCGGCACCATCTACGTACACGACGGCCTGCCACTGGCTATGTCGTCCCTGTTGTACGGCCTGTCGGTAATGGGCTTTTACCTGCTGGTTGGCTGGTGGATGTACCGCCGGAACATATTCATCAAGGTTTAGGAAGGTGTGGTTCCATGAGCCGGGCCACGTATTTTCCGATAAGGTCGAATTCCAGGTTCACGAGCGACCCCACGCGATAATCGCCGAACCGGGTGTGTTCAAATGTGTAGGGGATAATGGCGACACTGAAAGTGCCCGACCCTGAATCTACAACGGTCAGGCTTACCCCGTCTACGGTGATGGATCCTTTTTCGATGGTGACCCGCCCGGCCCCGGGGTCGTATGCGAAATGGAAAACCCAGCTCCCGTTGTGCGAATCAATCCGGGTGCAGCGCCCGACCCCGTCTACATGCCCTTGCACGATATGGCCGTCGAGGCGGTTGCCCAGGGCCAGGGCGCGTTCCAAATTTATATGGTCTCCCACTTGCAGGTGGCCCAGGTTGCTGCGCATCAGCGTCTCGTCGATGGCCGTAACCGTATAGGTATCGCCCGAGAGCGCCACCACGGTCAGGCAAACCCCGTTGTGCGCCAGGCTTTGGTCTACTTTCAGTTCCTGAGCCAGGCTCGAACGCATGGTGATATGGAGGTTAGACTGGTCTTTTTGGAGTGCGGCGACTACGCCCCGGTTTTCGATTATGCCTGTAAACATGATCCAGCTAAATTGAGTAAGTTTGTCTCGTTGTCAACAAGGCAAAGGTACGCTATTCATGCAGGAAGACGGCCAATTAATCAGAGTGGGCATTTCGATCGGAGACCTGAACGGGATCGGATGCGAGGTGATCCTGAAAACTTTTGAAGACAGCCGGATGCTCGAATTGTGCACCCCGGTTATCTTCGCCTCGGCAAAGACCCTCTCGTTCCAGAAGAACCATTTCGGGCTGGAACTCAACTTTCAGGGAATTGCCGACGCCTCCCAGGTCATAGAAGGAAAGGTGAATGTGGTGAACGTCTGGAAGGATGCCCCTCCTGTGGAATTTGGCAAGCCAACCCAGGAAGGGGGCAATTACGCGATCCAATCGCTGAAGGCGGCAGTCGCGGCCCTGAAAGACGGCTCGGTAGATGTGCTGGTTACCGCGCCCATCAACAAGAAAACGATACAGAGCGACCAGTTCCGGTTTCCGGGTCATACCGACTATCTCGCCCAGGAACTCCAGGGCGAAAGCCTGATGTTCATGGTTACGGAGGGGCTCAAAGTGGGGCTGCTCACCGACCACGTTCCCGTAAAGGATGCGCCGGCGCTCATTACCCAAAAACGGGTCTCATCCAAGGTTTTGGCCATGGAAGATTCCCTGATCCGTGACTTTGGCGTGCGCAGGCCCAAGATTGCCGTGCTGGGCATAAACCCGCACAGCGGCGATGAGGGCGTAATCGGGCGGGAAGATGAAGATGTGCTGAAACCGGCCCTGCAAAAACTGGCCGAGAGCCACCACCTGGTTTACGGGCCTTTTGCCGCAGACACTTTTTTCGCGTCTGCTGCCCAGATCGGTCGCTTCGACGCCGTACTGGCTTCTTACCACGATCAGGGGCTGATCCCCTTTAAAACCCTGGCCTTCGGGAAGGGCGTCAATTTTACGGCAGGCCTGTCGCGCGTTCGCACATCGCCCGATCACGGCACGGCATTCGACATTGCGGGGAAAGGGGAGGCCGACCCGTCTTCGTTCCGGGAGGCGGTGTACATGGCCCTCCAGATTTTCCGCAACAGGCAGCAGTACGAAGCACTCAGCAGCAACCCCCTTCAGAAGCATCGATTGAAGCGCAGTGGCAAAGGGGGAGGGAAGGAGAAATAGTTGCCTGATATATTGGCAATTCTCAAAAAATAGGTATCTTTGCAGGCCCTAATTGAACGGATACAACGATGAAGCTTAAGGAATTCGATATTCCTTTCTCGGGTTTGAAACTGGGGAAACATCTTTTTGAATATCAAATTGATGAATCGTTCTTTGACTCTTTTGATTACGACGAATTCAACGCTGCAAGCGTTCAGGTCGACGTAATTCTTGAAAAAACGAGCACGGTTATGGAACTCGGAATGAGCGCCAGGGGCACGGTAAACGTGGCCTGCGACATAACCAACGAGCCCTACGACCAGCCGGTGAAAGGCTCCCTTAAACTGGTGATCAAGTTTGGGGAGGAATTTAGCGACGAAGACGACGAAATTCTGGTTTTGCCGCATGGGGAGCACCAGTTCAACATTGCGCAATACGTCTACGAGATGATCGTACTTTCGGTGCCTTCCAAACGGGTACACCCCGGGGTGCTCGACGGCAGCCTCGATTCGGAAATGCTCAAAAAGCTTCAGGAATTGCAACCAAAAGAAACAGGAAACAAAACAGAAAGCACGGATCCCAGATGGGATGCGTTACGAAATTTATTAACGGACAAAAAGTAACAGAGCATGGCACATCCTAAAAGAAAGACCTCCAAGACCAGAAGGGATAAGCGGCGCACGCACTACAAGGCTGCTGCCCCCACCCTTGCGAAAGACCCGACCACCGGAGAGGTACACCTGTACCACCGGGCCCACTGGCACGAGGGGAAACTGTATTACCGCGGCCAGGTATTGGTAGACAAGACCGAGGAGACTGCTGCCTGAGCAGGCCATCTCAAAGACTGACTCCCACTTGCACAGAGTGGGAGTTTTTTTATATGCCAGTTTTTCAAAATGGGCACATTTTGAACAAAGAATGGCAAATTATCCTTAATTTTCACGAATTTTGAGGCACTTTTAGCGTGTTCTTCACCAAAAGACGACTGAATGAGCAGCATTACGGCAGCGATAACGGCTGTAGGAGCTTACGTTCCTGAATACAGACTCACCAACGCGATTCTGGAAACCATTGTCGATACCAACGACGAATGGATTACCACCCGTACCGGCATCAAGGAACGCCGGATATTGAAGGATCCCGACAAGGGCACCTCCTACATGGCCATCAAAGCAGCCGAAGACCTGCTGCGCAAACGAAAGCTCGACCCGGCAGAAATTGATCTGGTACTGGTAGGGACGGCTACCCCCGACATGCCTGTTGCCGCCACAGCCGTTTACGTGGCTTCCGAAATCGGGGCCGTGAACGCCTTTGCCTTCGATTTGCAGGCAGCCTGCTCCAACTTTCTGTACGGGATGTCTACCGCGGCGAGCTTTGTCGCTTCAGGCAAGTACAAAAAAGTATTGCTGATCGGGGCCGACAAGATGTCGTCGATTATCGATTACACAGACCGCACTACCTGTATCATTTTCGGCGACGGGGCCGGAGCCGTGCTCTTTGAACCGAACGCGGAAGGGTATGGCCTGCAAGACGAGTACCTTCGCTCAGACGGGAAAGGGCGCGAATTCCTCAAGATCGAGGCCGGGGGCTCCCTGATGCCCGCTTCTGTGGAAACTGTCGAAAACAAATTGCATTACGTTCGCC
Source organism: Robiginitalea sp. (assembly GCA_024642005.1). Taxonomy (GTDB): domain Bacteria; phylum Bacteroidota; class Bacteroidia; order Flavobacteriales; family Flavobacteriaceae; genus Robiginitalea. The sequence goes on from JAHECA010000003.1 coordinate 56,159, forward strand.
AGGACGGCAAGTCGGTCTTCAAATTTGCCGTATCTAACATGGCCGAAGTTTCTGCCCTGGTCATGGAGCGAAACGGCTTAACACATGAAGATGTCGACTGGCTGGTACCACACCAGGCCAACCGGCGCATCATCGATGCCACCGCTAACCGGATGGATCTCGAAGCTTCCAAGGTGATGATGAATATTGAGAAGTATGGCAATACCACTTCGGCGACCCTGCCCCTGCTGCTGCACGATTATGAAAAGCAACTGAAAAAGGGAGACAACCTGATTTTTGCCGCCTTTGGCGGAGGGTTTACCTGGGGAGCCATTTACCTAACCTGGGCCTACGATACTAACTGACAATCTACTAACTAAACCGATATCCATGGATCTGAAAGAAATTCAAAACCTGATCAAGTTTGTTGCCAAATCAGGGGCCAGCGAGGTAAAGCTGGAAACGGAGGATTTGAAGATTACCATCCGGACCGGCCCGCTTGGCAGGGAGCACGACACTACATATGTGCAGCAAATCCCTATGCCTGCAGCCATGCCCGCAGCCCCCATGCCTGCCGCCCCGACGTCTCAGGATGCCGCCGCCCCGGCAGAGAGCAAGAAGGAGGCCGACGACTCCAAATACATCACGATAAAGTCGCCGATTATCGGCACCTTCTACCGCAAGCCGTCTCCGGACAAGCCGGCATTTGCTGAAGTGGGGCAGAACATTGCCAAAGGAGACGTGCTTTGTGTGATCGAGGCCATGAAGCTGTTCAACGACATCGAGTCGGAAGTTGCCGGAAAGATAGTCAAGGTTTTGGTCGAAGATTCCTCCCCGGTGGAGTTTGACCAGCCCCTGTTCCTGATCGACCCGTCTTAGGCCGCTCGACAGCTAATCGCCCCCGGGGCGTGCCTCTAACGAATAATTGCCAACAGACGCACTATGTTTAAAAAAATTCTGATCGCCAACCGCGGGGAGATTGCCCTGCGCATCATACGCACCTGCAAGGAAATGGGCATCAAAACGGTGGCCGTGTATTCCAAAGCCGATGAGGAGAGCCTGCACGTGCGCTTCGCCGACGAGGCCGTCTGTATCGGCCCGCCCCCCAGCAGCCAGTCGTACCTGAAGATCCCGAACATCATCGCGGCTGCCGAAATCACGAATGCCGACGCCATCCACCCCGGATACGGCTTCCTCTCCGAAAATTCCAAGTTCTCGCGAATCTGCGCAGAACACCATATCAAATTTATTGGCGCCACGGGCGACCAGATCGACAAGATGGGCGACAAGGCTTCGGCCAAGGCAACCATGAAGGAAGCGGGCGTTCCCTGCGTGCCCGGGTCTGACGGCCTGCTCAAAGACCTGGAACACGCCAGGAAGGTAGCCAAGAAGATGGGGTACCCTATAATGATCAAGGCCACTGCCGGAGGCGGGGGGAAAGGGATGCGCGCTATCTGGAAGGAAGAAGACCTGGCAAGGAACTTCGAGAGCGCCGTGAAGGAAGCCGAAGCGGCTTTCGGCAACGGGGGCATGTACATGGAAAAGCTGATCGAAGAGCCCAGGCACATCGAAATTCAGGTTATTGGCGACCAATACGGCAAGGCCTGCCACCTCTCTGAGCGGGATTGCTCCATCCAGCGCCGTCACCAGAAGCTCACCGAAGAAACGCCCTCGCCCTTTATGACCGACAGCCTGCGAGAGGCCATGGGGAAAGCGGCTATTCGCGCCGCCGAGTACATCAAATACGAAGGGGCGGGCACCGTGGAGTTCCTGGTCGACAAGCACCGGAACTTCTACTTTATGGAAATGAATACCCGTATTCAGGTAGAACACCCGATCACCGAGCAGGTGATCGATTACGACCTGATTCGGGAGCAGATCCTGGTTGCCGGCGGTGTGCCGATTTCGGGCAAGAACTACACCCCGAACCTGCACTCCATCGAGTGCCGGATCAATGCCGAAGACCCGTACAACGACTTCAGGCCTTCCCCTGGCAGGATTACCACCCTGCATACCCCTGGCGGCCATGGGGTTCGCCTCGACACACACGTATACAGCGGGTACACCATTCCGCCGAACTACGACTCCATGATCGCCAAGCTCATCACCACGGCTCAAACCCGGGAAGAGGCGATCAACAAGATGAAACGGGCCCTCGACGAGTTTGTGATCGAAGGGGTGAAAACTACCATCCCCTTCCACCGACAGCTCATGGACCACCCCGATTACCTGGCCGGGAATTACACCACCAAGTTCATGGAGACCTTTGTGATGAAGCCCGAGCCCGAGAACAGCTAGCGTATCCAGCAGGGGTCCCTGCCCCTGATTGCCGTTATGAATCTGAGCTATTGGGAAATCCGATCCTGGCTTGCTGACCTCGACTTCTGCATTATTGGAAGCGGGATCACCGGGTTGTCTTGCGCACTGGAATTGCAGCGCCAGCAGCCCGGGGCACGCATCCTGCTGCTCGAACGCGGCACCTTTCCGCAGGGAGCCAGTACCAAGAATGCCGGCTTCGCCTGCTTCGGAAGCCTCACCGAAATTCTGGAAGACCTTCAGACCCATACCGAAGAAGAGGTGCAGCAGCTGGTCGCCCGCAGGGTAAAGGGCATAGCCCTGCTTCGTGAACGCCTCGGAGACGAAGCCCTCGATTTCAGGCAATACGGTGGATTTGAGCTGTTTCAGCTGCGGGAGGCCGCTGTACAGGAGGCAGCCCTGGAGGAATTAGACCGGGTAAATCGCATGCTGGTGCCCGTTTTCGGCAGGCCCCCCTTCGAAGTGCGGGAAAACACCTTTGGCCTGGCCCAAACCCTCCCCCGCCTGGTCTGTAACCCCCAGGAAGGACAGATCGATACGGGCAGGGCCATGCAGGCCTTGCTTACGCGGGTGCGCGAAAACCCGATCCAGATACTCAACGGAGTGCAGTTTAGGGACTATGAAGACCAGGGCTCGGGAGTTTGGATCCGCACCGACCAGTTTGAATGCAGGGCCCGGAAGCTGCTGCTGGCCACCAACGGGTTTGCCCGAAAACAAACCGGTCTGGAGGTACAGCCTGCGCGGGCACAGGTTTTGGTGACCTCCCCGGTCGACGGCCTGAAGATCCGCGGCAGTTTCCATATGGAAAAGGGGTATTACTATTTCCGAAACGTGGGCAACCGGGTCTTGTTCGGCGGGGGCCGAAACCTCGACAAGGAAGGTGAAACCACAGAGGCATTCGGGCAAACCGACCTTATTCAGGCCCGTTTGGAGGAATTGCTCAGCGAGGTGATTCTCCCCGGAAAAAAGGTAAACATCGAATATCGCTGGAGCGGGATTATGGGGGTGGGCCCCCAGAAGAAGCCTTTGCTTCAGAACCTGTCGGCCAATGTGAGCTGCGGCGTACGGCTGGGCGGGATGGGGGTTGCAATCGGCAGCCATGTGGGGGCCGAACTGGCCCAATTAGCACTTAATTAAGTCATGAGTAGGGAAAAGGAGGCATTATTCGAACATTGCCGCGCTTATGCAGACAAGCGCGTCCAGTCCCTGAAATCGCAAATACGCGAGTTGCAGGAAGACCTGAATTCGGAATCCAAAAGCACTGCGGGCGACCAGTATGAAACCGGCCGCGCCATGATGCAACTCGAACTGGAGCGGTTCAGCAAGGCATTGGACGAAGCCGAACGGCTCGAAGGCGTGCTGAAGCGCCTGCCCAGCCCAAAGACCCAAAGTGACCGGGTCATATCGGGCAGCCTGGTAGCATGCGGTGACCTGCAGTATTACCTGGCCATCTCGGCCGGCAGCTGCACCCTCGATGGAAAAACCTACTATTGTGTTTCAGCCGAAAGCCCGGTAGGCCAGCAGCTGCTCGGGAAAACCGTAGGCGATACCCTGATCCTCCCGGCCGGAAAGTTCCAAATCACACTCATTCATTAGGGTTTCGGCCCATATCTGGCGCAGCGATTGACCCGCCATCCCCTGGGCATTAAATGGGCAGCCTTTTGTTGATGGTTTCCAGGGCGACGTTCAGGAACACCTTCTTACCGGGTTCCAGGGCAGCAGGGGCATTAAAAAAGATTTCCTTTTTTCCCTCCAGCATCCCCTTTACGCGGTAGTAACTCCCCATGTAAAATGATTCCACGACCACCACTTCCATACCCGACTTTCCCGATGCCTGCAGTTCGTGGGCATACACGATGATGCGGCGCGTTGTGGAGGCGTAGGACTTCAGAATGTCGATAGGGATCAGGTTGGCTTCCCCAAGCAGGGAGGCCGTGTAAAACCGGGCCGGATGCTCGTAAATGTCCCGGGTGGGCCGCAGGTCTATGATCTCGCGGTCTTTGAGCACCATTACACGCTGTGCAAAAGGCAGGACATCGTGGTAATCGTGGGTGGCACAGAGGCAACTGATCCCTTCCTGTTTCAGGTATTCGAAAAGGTTCCGCCTCAGGTAATTCCTCCTGAAATGATCGATGTGGCTGAAGGGTTCGTCCAGGAGCAGCAATTCGGGCTTCTGCGCGAGCACTTTGGCCAGGGCAACCCGCTGCTGCTGGCCCCCGCTCAGGTACCTGGCCTGCTTGTTGCGGTGTTCCACCAGTTCCATGGTCTGCAGCAGCTCTTCGGCCCGCCGGTCCGATTCTTCCGGGTAGTGCACAGAGAGGTACTTCCTGATGTTTTCCTCCACGCTTAAAAAAGGCATGAGGTCAAAATCCTGCGCCAGGTACTTCATAAAAGGCGCCCCCGGCAGGAGCTGATAGGCCGGGCCCTTTATCTCGAAATCCTTCCAGTGGATGCTCCCCTGCACAAAAGGCAGTTCGCCGTACAGGAGGCGCAGCAGCGTGCTTTTGCCGCAGCCGCTTTCGCCCATAACGGCGATGACTTCCCCGGCCCCGAGTTCGAAGCCGATCTCTTCGAGCACCGATTCGGTGTCGTAGGCGAAACTAAGCCCTTCTACGCGCAGCATGGCGACAAGACCCGTTTGTAGAATGTGGAACCTGGCAGGCGGTCATGCATCTTATTCCTTAAAGTCTTTGAGCACGGCCCTGTCGGGCAGGTCGGCAAACCCCATATTGTAGAAGGTAAAGGCAAAAAGGTCGGCATTCTGCTCGATGATTTTGCTGATGGGGGTGCCTGCCCCGTGGCCCGCATTGGTCTCGATTCGGATGAGCACCGGGTTCGCCCCGGTCTGATGCTCCTGCAGGGTAGCCGCAAATTTAAAGCTGTGGGCCGGCACCACCCGGTCGTCGTGGTCGGCCGTGGTAACCAGGGTAGCCGGATAGGCTGCCCCCGGCCGTATGTTGTGCAGGGGGGAATACCCCTTAAGATAGTTGAACATTTCGGGGCTGTCTTCGGCCGTGCCGTAATCGTACGACCATCCGGCCCCGGCGGTGAAGGTGTGGTAGCGCAGCATGTCGAGCACGCCCACGGCCGGGAGGGCCACCTTCATCAGGTCGGGCCGCTGGGTCATCACAGCCCCTACCAGGAGCCCGCCGTTGGAACCGCCCTGAATGGCGAGGTAGTCTGAAGAGGTATAGCCGGCTTCGATCAGGTATTCGGCGGCGGCAATAAAATCGTCGAACACGTTCTGTTTGTTCATTTTCGTGCCCGCATCGTGCCAGCTTTTCCCGTATTCGCCCCCGCCCCGAATGTTGGGCACCGCGTAGACGCCACCCTGCTCCAGCCACACGGCATTCGAGGTGCTGAAGCCGGGAGTCAGGCTAATGTTGAACCCCCCGTACCCGTAAAGCAGGGTTGGGTTTTTGCCATTCAGTTCCAGCCCTTTTTTGTGGGTGATGATCATGGGCACCCGGGTGCCGTCCTTGGAATTGTAAAAGACCTGGGTAGAAATATAATCGTCGGGGTTGAAGTCGATCGCCGGCTTCCAGTAGAGGGAATATTCCCCGCTGTCGGCGTTGTATTTATAGGAAGAGCCGGGGGTGCTGTAATTGGTGAAACTGAAATAGAATTCCTTTTCCTCTTTTTTGCCGCCAAAGCCGCCAACGCTGCCCACCCCGGGAAGGGCAACCTCCCGCACCAGCTTTCCGTCGTAGTCGTATTGCAGCACCTTGGAAATGGCATCTACCATGTATTCGGCAAAGAAATAGCCGCCTCCCGTATTGGGGCTGAGCACGTGTTCGGTCTCCGGGAGGAAATCGACCCAGTTGTCGGGAACCGGGTTAGCGGCATCCACCCATACGATCTTTTTGTTGGGGGCCCCCAGGTTGGTAACCAGGTATAACTTGCTCCCCACATTATCGATTACATAAGTGTCGGAATCTTCGTGGTCGAGAAGGGTAATCAGCGGGCTGTTTTCCACCGTGAGGTCTTTTATGAAAAGCTTGTTGCCTGAGGTGGTGTTGCGAGCCGAAATAAGGAGGTACCGCTCGTCTTCCGTCACCTGGGTGCTGATATACCGGTGTTTTTCTTCCGGGGTGCCGCCGAAGATCAGCTTGTCATCGGACTGCGGTTCCCCCAGGGTGTGGAAATAGACCTTGTGCTGGTCGGTTTTGGCCGAAAGCTCACTCCCATCGGGTTTGTCGTAGCTCGAATAGTAGAAGCCCTCATTGCCTTTCCAGGAAATGCCGCTGAATTTGACGTCTGTCAGGGTGTCTTCCACTATGGCCTTGCTCACGGCATCCATCACGATTACCTTGCGCCAGTCGCTGCCCCCTTCCGAAATGGAATAGGCAGCCAGGCTGCCGTCTTTGGTAAAGCTCAGGCCTGCCAGGGAGGTGGTGCCGTCTTTCGAGAACGTATTGGGGTCGAGAAATACTTCCTCTGGGGCGTCGTCGCCCGCCCTGCGGTAGACCACATACTGGTCCTGGAGACCGTTGTTCTTGTAGAAATACGTGTAGTCGCCCTCCTTGAAGGGGGTGCCCAGTTTTTCGTAATTCCACAGCTTTTCCAGACGCTGTGCCAGGGCCTGCCGGAAGGGGATCTTTTCCAGGTATCCGAACGTTACGGCATTCTGCCGCTTGACCCAGTCGCCCGTCTCAGCGCTGCGGTCGTCTTCCAGCCAGCGGTACGGATCTGGCACGGTTGTTCCGAAGAAGGCATCCACGGTGTCTGCCTTGGCGGTTTCTGGGTAGGTTATGGTCATCAGGGCTGGGGTTTGTTCTTGGCAGGCGGTGAGCCCGAGGCTCAGCCACACGGCGGTCAGTAAGCGTTTCATGCTGTGGAGTTGAAGTGCCCTAAAAATACCATAAAAAACGGCCGGAGTGAGGAAGCTACGGCCGTTTTAACAGTAATTTGGCCGGTTTCAGACCAGGGCTTCGGCCAGCAGGTATTCAGCAATCTGAATGGCATTGGTCGCGGCTCCTTTGCGCAGGTTGTCGGCCACAATCCAAAGGTTGAGCGTATTTGCCTGACTCTCGTCCCGCCTGATCCGCCCCACGAAGACTTCGTCCTTGTCGTGGGCCAGAATGGGCATGGGATAGGTGTTGCTGGCCGGCTCGTCCTGTACCACCACACCGGGTGTTTTGCTCAAAATCTGCCGAACCTCACTCAGGTCGAAATCGGTGTGGAACTCAACGTTAACCGACTCGGAATGCCCGCCCGAGGTGGGCACGCGCACGGCGGTGGCACTCACCGAAAAGGTGCGGTCGTCCAATATTTTCTGGGGTTCGCGCGCCAGTTTCATCTCTTCTTTGGTATACCCGTTTTCCAGAAAGACATCGCAGTGCGGCAACACATTGCGGTGGATCGGGTACGGATAGGCCCGTTCTCCCTCGCGGCCGGCAACCTCGTTCTCGAGCTGTTGCACGGCTTTGATCCCGGTGCCCGAAACAGACTGGTAGGTCGAGACCACCACCCGCTTCATGCGATACCGCTTATGAAGGGGGGCCAGCACCATTACCAGCTGTATGGTGGAGCAATTCGGATTGGCGATAATCTTGTCGTCGGGGCCCAATACCCCGGCATTGATTTCAGGAACCACCAGCTTTTTGTCGGGGTCCATGCGCCAGGCCGACGAATTGTCAATAACGGTGGTACCCGCTGCGGCAAATTTAGGGGCCCATTCCAGGGAGGTGCCTCCGCCAGCCGAAAAAATGGCAATGTCGGGCCGGGACGCAACGGCAGCTTCCAGGCCAATAACGCGGTGTTCGCGCCCCCGGAAGGAAATCGTTTTGCCGACTGAACGTTCCGAAGCCACCACCAGCAATTCATCCATGGGGAACTGCCGTTCTTCCAACACCCGCAACATCACTTCCCCGACCATGCCGGTTGCCCCGACTACTGCTACTTTCATGGTATTCCATTTAGACGGTCAAAGGTACGTCAGGCAACCCATGCAGGCAAGGCCAGTCGCCCCTGCGTTTTAAAAATCAAACACATTGTTATAAATAAAACAACTCTTGATCAAAAAAAGAACCGCCAGGGCTTCCCCCAGCGGTTTTTGTGAAACAAAAAAGTGGTGTAGCGGTCCCCGCCCCAGGCGGGGTAGTGTTGTTATTTGTTTTTCAACAGGTCGCGAATTTCGGCCAGTAATTCTTCCTGAGTGGGCCCCTTGGGCGCTTCGGGGGCAGGCTCTGCTTTCTTGCGGACCTTGCCGTAGGCTTTTACGATCATAAACAGGACGAAGCCCACGATCACCAGGTTAATCAGGGTATTGACCCAGGCCCCGTATCGAATGGCGCTTTCAGGCGTGGTTACCTTCCCGTCAGCATCAAGAACGGCAGCCGAGAGCACCACCTTCATATCTGAAAAGTCAACCCCCCCGGTAAAGAAGCCCACAATGGGCATCATAATATCGTTGACAAAGCCATTTACGACCAGTCCGACAGCCCCGGCCAGCAAAACGGCCACGGCCAGGTCTATCACATTGCCGGTCATGATGAAATTTCGAAATTCTTTTAGCATGGTTTGTGTGTTTACATGGTTAATTACCTTAACACAAGGTAATAAAATTTCCGGGGCCGTGCTTATACCCTTCAGGTATCGATGATTTCGCGGCTCACCCGCTGCGAAACCCCGGCCAGCAATTCGTATGAAATGGTTCCGGCGCCCCCGGCGAAGTCCTCTGCCGAATTCCCGGGCCCGAAGAACAGTACCTCGTCCCCTTCCCGGCATGCCAGGCCTGTTACGTCGACAAGGGTCATGTCCATGCATACGTTCCCAAGGATAGGGGCCGCCTTGCCGCCTATAAACACCCTGCCCTTGCCACGCCCATACTGCCGGCCAATGCCGTCGGCATGCCCAATGGGAAGGGTTGCCGTGGTGATCGGCCGGGTAGCCAGGAACCCCTTGTTGTACCCGACCCAGTCGCCCGGCTGTACCTCGTGCATCTGAGAGATATGGGTTTTCAGGCAGGCCACCGGGCGCAAAATCTTGTCGATGGCCGGATCGTTGGAATACCCGTATAAACCGATCCCGCTGCGCACCATGTCCCACTGTGCAGCGGCGTAATTCAAGATTCCGGAGGTGTTGAGCAGGTGGCGCATGGGCCGTCCGGGCAGGTGTTTCTCCGATTCTGCCGCCAGCTCCCTGAAGCGGTGGATCTGCCCCTCGGTAAAGGCCCGTTCCCCCAGGTCGTCTGAGGCGGCCAGGTGCGAAAACAGGGAGCGCACCTCCAGGGACGCATCCGCTTTCAATTGCTCCCCCAGCCAGGGGAGGTCTTTGCCGACGAACCCCAATCGGTTTAAACCGGTGTTGAATTTCAGGTGTACCGGATAGGACTTTTGCCCATGGGCTCTGGCCGCTTCCAAAAAGGCGCTGAAGATATGTCGGCTGTACAGGTTCGGCTCGAGGCAGTGGGCCAGGAGCTCGTTAATTCCCGAGGGCTGTGGGTGCAGCACCAGAATGGGCAGGCCGATGCCGTTTTCGCGCAGGTGGATGCCCTCGTCGGTGAATGCCACCCCAAGGTAGTCGGCTCCCAGGGCTTCCAGTTTCCGGGCTATGGCAACGGCATCGCTCCCGTATGCAAAGGCTTTTACTACCCCCAGGAAACGCGTGCCCGGGAGCAGGCGCGATTTGAGATAGGCATAATTGTGGGCAAGTGCGCCCAGGTCTATCTGTAAGACAGTATCACGGTTCGGACGCATTCCGGATCTTTTTTGAGGGCAGCACCTCGGGGTCTTTCACTTCCAGCCTGCGCACCTTTTCAGAGACCATGGCCTTATAAAAGGCAGCCCGGCTCAGCGGTTCGTATTCGTCTGTTTCGCCCAGCAGTACCAGCCGGTCGTTGCTCGATTTCCGAAAGCTGTAATGTGCCAGGTTGCCCGTTCGGGTGCAGATGGCGTGCACTTTGGTTACGTATTCGGCCGTGGCCATAAGGGCCGGCATGGGCCCAAACGGGTTGCCCTTGAAGTCCATGTCGAGTCCGGCCACTACCACGCGGATGCCCCGGTTGGCAAGGTCGTTGCATACCGTTACAATCTCGTCGTCGAAGAATTGGGCTTCGTCTATGCCCACCACTTCACAATCGTCGGCCAGCAGGCGGATATTGGCCGCCGCCGGCACCGGGGTAGACCTGATTTCGTTTTCGTCGTGCGAAACCACCTTCTCTTCGTGGTAGCGGGTATCTACGATGGGCTTAAAAATCTCCACCTTCTGTTTGGCGAACTGGGCCCGCTTCAACCGGCGGATCAACTCCTCGGTTTTTCCCGAAAACATGGAACCGCAAATCACTTCGATCCAACCGAATTGTTCTTTTGGGTTAACAGTGTTTTCGAGAAACATTTCGTAATTTTAGACTATTGTTTGCGGAGCTCCACGCTGCGCGGAATCCGGCGATATAAAAGTATTAAAAAAGACAATCCTTCTCCGGGAGGCTGTTGCACAAAAAGCTATGAAGCGAAAAATAAAGGATGAGCTGGTGAGATTGTCTACCGATATCATTACCAGCCGGGAGTTGAAAAACCTACCCGAACTGTACGAAAGAGCACGGGCGCTCTACGAGAAGCTGGCGGTCTTGAAATTCATAGAGGAAAAGCTGAAAGACGTCGAAGTGGACGTGAGCAAAAGCGAGTTGGGCGCCAAATTCGAGACCATTGCCTCTGCGGTGCTCAACGAGAACAAGATGGTGCCCGAAACCAACCCGCACGAAGAAGACATTATGATCCCGGGCATGGATACCATAAAGCACATGGTTTCCGAAATGCCCGGCGGCGAAGAGCTGGAAGAAGTCTTGAGGCGGCTGCTCGACAAAAGTGAGTTTGTAAAGAGCGAAAAAGATATCCTGAACCCTGAAGTGCCGCGCGAAGGCATTAAACCGGCAGCGGCCAAGTCGCTGAACGAAACCCTTACGGCACGCGGTATCTCCATAGGCCTGAACGACCGCCTGGCCTTTGTGAAGCACCTGTTTGATGGCAATACCGAAGCGTTCAACCACATTCTGGGCGAACTCAACCGGATCGACTCCGAGGAAGGGTCGTTGAAATTCATCGAACGCGAAGTAAAACCGGAATTCAATGACTGGGCCGGAAAGGAAGAATACGAGGCACGTTTCATGTTGCTGATCGAGCGGAGGTTTTCCTGAGAACACGCGAACAAACCATCAGGGGCCGAATTCGGGATGCCGGTTTCGGCCTTTTCTATTAGGCATTTAGCATGGAAAAAGGGACACTCTACATCGTGCCGACCCCCATTGGCAACCTGGGAGACATAACCCTGAGGGCCCTGGAGGTGCTCAAGGGCGTAGACCTGATCCTGGCCGAAGATACCCGTACCAGTGGCAAGTTGCTGGGCCATTATGGCATAAGCACGCCCCGGCGGTCGTACCACATGCACAACGAACACCGGGTGGCTGGCGGCATCATCGAAGAGCTTGCCCGGGGGGCCAGCATGGCCCTCATTTCAGATGCAGGGACGCCGGGTGTATCCGATCCCGGTTTCCTGTTGGTTCGGGCGGGCCTGGAAGCGGGCATCCGGGTAGAATGCCTGCCTGGGGCAACGGCCCTGGTTCCGGCCCTGGTGGCCAGTGGCTTCCCTTCAGAGCGCTTTGTTTTTGAAGGGTTTTTGCCGCTAAAGAAAGGCCGTCAGACCCGCCTGCAGGAGCTGGCGGAAGAACGCCGCACCATGATCTTCTACGAGTCGCCCCACAAGCTGCTAAAAACCCTGGAGCACTTTGCGGGGGCCTTCGGGGGTGACCGGCCTGTCTCGGTCAGCCGGGAACTAACGAAATTGTACGAGGAAACCCTGCGGGGTACCCTTGCGGAGGTACTGGCACATTTCCGCAACCACCCCCCGAAAGGGGAGTTTGTGCTGGTTGTGGCAGGCCGGGGGTGAAAGCCCGTGCCGGCCGCATATCAAAAAAACGTACCTTTCCCTGGCACCAGTCAGCCGCCGACCATGAGAAAACGCTGCCTTTTCCCGCTAGTACTGTTAGCCGGCCTCACGGCCTTTTCTCAACCAGCAGGGGAGCCAATTCCCCTGGTAAGCGAAATTTCACTGGCAGGGCAGTTGCCGGGCACCGTCGGTAAATACTGGCTCCAGGCCGGATCAGACATGTTCGGGAGGCCCATTGTGGTGCCCGTTTTACTGGCCAAGGGCAGCCTGCCGGGCCCGGTACTGGGCCTAACGGCTGCCATTCACGGAAACGAGCTCAACGGCATACCCCTAATCCAGGAACTTTTCGCCTCACTTGACCCAACACAACTGCACGGGTCGGTGGTAGCCATCCCGGGGATGAACCCCCTGGGCATGCAGAACGATACCCGCCTGTTCCTTGACGGGGAGGACCTTAACCGGGTGTTCCCGGGTAAGTCCGACGGCAATAATTCCCAGCAAATGGCCTATGCCCTGGGCAGCAAATTCCTGCCTGGGCTCGATTACCACCTCGACCTGCATACGGCCAGTTTTGGCCGCATAAACACCCTGTATGCCCGGGCCGACCTGGAAAGCGAACCCCTCGCGCGCATGGCCCGCTCCCTGGGGGCCGACATCATTTTGCACAGCAAAGGGGAAGCCACGGCAGGGGCCCGTTCCGACGGCACGCTAAGGGCCATGGCGGCCTCGATGGGGGTACATTCCCTGACCCTGGAAATGGGCAACCCCCAGGTATACGACCGCGACATGATCGCCCGGGGCCTGCAGGGAGTGCGCAACCTGCTGATTACTCTCGGGCTGCTCGAGGGCACCCCCGTGACCCTGGGGGAAGCCCTGGAATGCGAGCGATCGTATTGGGTGTATACCGACGCGGGGGGCTTGCTGGAAGTTTTGCCAGGGCTCGGGCAAGTATTGCATAAGGGCGACCTCATAGGGGTGCTGAAAGACCCGTTCGGGAAGGTTTTGGCCAGGTACAGTGCTCCGGAAGACGGGGTGGTTATCGGCCTCAGCACCAACCCGGCAGCCATTTCGGGGAGCCGTATTTTGCACCTGGGAATCTTGCGTAAAGCGGGGCGCCCATGACCCCCTGGCTGCTCACCGGCATTACCGTTTTACTGGTTCGCTGGCTCGACAACCTCGACAATCCCTTGCTGCGCAGGCTTTTTAACTGGATCCCTGCCATCCTGCTGGCGTATGTGATTCCTGCAGCGGTTTCTGCGGCGGCAGGCTGGGACTTTTCAGGCGATGCCATTCATGGCTGGAGCCGCAACCTGTTTATTCCCCTCGCCATCGTAACGGTAATGAGCAGCCTGTCGGTCAGGCAATTGAAAGCAGTGGGCTGGCGCCCTATCCTGCTCTTCGCCTCGGGCTCTGCCTGGATTGCCCTTTTCCCTGTTCTGTTTCTGGGCGCCATGCAGGCTGCGGGAGTTGCCGGGGAGCTATTTTCCGACCCGGGCTACTGGTTGGGTGTACCGCCCATTGTCGGAAGCTGGATTGGGGGGAGTACCAGCCAGCTGGTCTTGAAGGAGCTGTCTGCCTGCCCCGAACCCGTCTTCCTCAGTGTGCTGGTGCTCGATACCCTGTTGGTAAATCTTTGGACTATTTTGATGTTTCAGGGGATTCGCCGCTCCGAAATCCTGAACCGAAAACTGGGCATCCGCGATTCGGAAAGCCCGTCTGACCTGACGCTACCTGCGGCAAGCGCCACGGGGAAATGGCAGACCCTGTTAGCGATTGCAGCCGTAGTGTTGCTTTCGCAGCTGCTCTCCGACCGGTTTGCCCTGCAGGTGATAGCGCTATCGGGAGCCGGTTTGCTGCTCGGCAACCGCATTCGGGATTGGGACCACGCAGGAGCCCTGCGTTTGGGGGGGCTGCTCATCCTGCTGGTGATGGCCGTGCTGGGGCTCAGGCTCCGGCTCGAAAGCCTGTCATTTGACGGCGCCTTCCTCGGTTTTCTGTTGCTATGGCTGATCAGTCATTTTGTGCTGATGCTCTGGGTGGCGCGGCGCCTGAACCTGCATGCCGCCTGGGTTCCTATTGCCAGTATGGCAAACGTGGGCGGCATCGCCACGGCCCCGGCAGTCACCTCGGCCTTCCGGCCTCAATGGATGCCTCACGCCATTCTGCTTGCCATTCTGAGCATGGCCAGCGGCACTTTCTGGGGGATGCTGACCCTCTGGCTGCTCCGGGCCCTGGGGGTTTAGGGCGCCCTGTGTTTGCCGGGGACCCACCCCACCTGATCCAGGAACTTCTCCCCGCTCGCTACCGCCCCGGGTTCTATCTGAGTGGCCATGGAGTCGTTCCAGCGGTTCAGGTAGCCAAACAAGGCGATTACGCCCATCATTTCGACGATTTCCCCCTCGTTCCAAAAGGAGCGCAGGCGTTGGCCCAGGGCCTCGTCCACCGCGTTGGGGATAACAGATGCAGCCAGCGCAAAATCGAGGGCCGCCCGTTCGGCTTCCGAGAAAGCCGGATGGGTGCGGTATTCCCACACATGCTCGAGCTGTTCGGCGGCAGCGCCATAGCGCTCGGCAGCGCGTATGGCATGGGCCTGGCAGTAACGGCATCCGGCCGCATTGCTGCTAACCCATGCGATGAGCCGTTTCAGGGCCGAGGTTACCCGGCCCTCATTGGCCATTACAGCCTTGTTCAGATTGATGAAGGCCTGTGAGATGGCCGGCCGGTGCTGCATGGTCAGCACTGAATTCGGGCAGAACCCGAGGGTTTCATTGAAGAAGGCGGCGAGCTGCGCGGTTTGCTGGTCTGCGGCCGGATCGAGCGGGGTTATTAGCGGCATAAACGTGGTATTTGTTGTACTTTTGAGGTCTTAAGAAACAAAAAAATATGGCATCCACAAATCATATTTCTGCCCAATGGCTGGGCGGGATGGCCTTTGAAAGCACGAACCCATCTGGCAAGACCCTGCGCATTGACGCCAGCCCCGAAGACGGGGGCGAGGGGGACGGATTGCGCCCCAAGGCATTAATGCTCAGCTCGTTGGCTGGTTGCTCCGGGCTTGATGTAGTTTCCCTTATACCCAAAATGAAGCTCGAGGTCCGTGATTTCCGCATGGACATTGCAGCCGAACTGAGCCAGGAACACCCGAAAACCTATATCTCGGTACGTCTGGAATACCACTTCTACGGGCCGAGCCTCGACCATAAAAAGCTCGAACGGGCCGTGCAGCTTTCTGTTGAAAAGTACTGCGGGGTTATCGAGATGTTCCGCAGTTTTGCGGCAGTTGACCACGAAGTTATTTTCCACGACGAATAGCAGGCTTGCCTGGCTGCTGCAAGAAAGTTGCAGCACCTTTCTCTAACTTTGACTGAACAGACCCGAGATGCGCTGGATCGTCAAACCCGAACCCGATAGTGATCAAACCACCGCTCTGGCCGCAGAACTGGGGGTAGATATGCTTGTTGCCTCACTGCTGGTGCAACGCGACATAAGCAGTTTCGACGAGGCCCGGCTTTTTTTCAGGCCATCCCTGGAACATCTGCACGACCCGTTTCTGATGCGCGATATGGATGCGGCGGTCCAGCGCATCGAGCGGGCCCTTGCCAGGGAAGAACGCATCCTGGTCTATGGCGACTACGATGTAGACGGCACCACGGCAGTGGCCCTGATGGCCGGGTACCTTCGGGAGGAAGGGGCGGAAGTTGCCAGTTATATACCCGACCGGTACACGGAAGGATACGGCCTGTCGTACCAGGGGATCGATTTTGCCCACGACAATGGCATCGGCCTGATTATCGCCCTCGACTGCGGGGTTAAGGCCCTGCAGCAGGCAGCATACGCCCGTGAAAAGGGTATAGACCTGATTGTATGCGACCACCACCGTCCGGGTCCTGTCCTGCCCGAGGCAGTAGCGGTCCTCGACCCGAAGCGCGACGACTGCCCGTACCCCTATAAGGAACTCTGCGGCTGCGGGGTGGGGTTTAAACTGTTGCAAGCCCTGCAGGCCCGCAAAGGGTTGGGGGTAGAAACCCTGCTGCCTTATCTCGACCTGGTTGCCACAGCCATTGGCGCAGACATTGTGCCCATAACGGGAGAAAACCGTGTCTTGGCCCATTTTGGGCTGCAGGTAATCAATGATGCGCCGCGACCCGGCCTTCGGGCCTTGATGAAAGGAGTTGAGCGCGACCGGTTCGAGGTCTCAGACCTGGTTTTTCAGCTGGCCCCCCGCATTAATGCGGCTGGACGCATGCAACACGGGGAAGAAGCCGTGCAGCTGCTCACCGAGACAGACTTTGGCAGGGCCCTGGCTCAGGCAGCCCGGATTGAAGCCCTGAATACAGAGCGGAGAGATACCGAACAGGCCATTACCGAAGAAGCGCTGGCAATGATCCGCGACTCGGATGAGGCAGGTCGCATGAGTACGGTGGTCTACAAGGAAAATTGGCACAAGGGTGTTATCGGCATTGTCGCCTCCCGGCTTATCGAGACCTACTACCGGCCAACCCTGGTCTTTACCCGGAGCGGCGACAAACTCGCCGCATCGGCTCGTTCTGTGCGGGGATTTGACCTGTACGACGCCCTGGAGGCCTGCTCAGACTGCCTGGTGCAGTTTGGCGGCCACACCTACGCGGCCGGGCTTACCCTCGAGGAAGCGCGTTATGAAGAATTCAAAGCGCGGTTCGAAGAACAAGTGGTGCGGACCATTGACCCTGACCTGCTCATCCCTGAGATTCGCATTGATCAGACCATCCGCCTTGGGCAGATCGATGCCCGGCTGGTGCGCATCCTGAAACAATTTGCCCCATTTGGCCCTGGCAACCAGACTCCCGCCTTCCTGGCCGGGCCGCTTCGCGATACTGGATATGCGCGTGCCGTGGGCAGTACAGGGGCACACCTGAAACTCTCTGTAACACAAGACGGGGCCGGCCCCTTCGGGGGAATCGGCTTTGGCCTGGGAGACAAGCTAACCGACATCAGGGAAAGGCGCCCTTTCCACGCGGTACTT
Source organism: Robiginitalea sp. (assembly GCA_024642005.1). GTDB lineage: Bacteria > Bacteroidota > Bacteroidia > Flavobacteriales > Flavobacteriaceae > Robiginitalea. Next base: position 73,341 of record JAHECA010000003.1, read on the forward strand.
TCGGTAGAGGAAAACACCTGGCAGGGTAAGACCAGCATCCAGCTCAAGGTGCGCGACCTGAAAAGCGATTAAAGGGTGCCGGGGTCTGGCCTGCTTATTTTTTAAAATATTCCAGGTGCATGGTCTTGCCATCAAAGACGCCATAGCTGAAATACTTGATCCAGTCGCCAAGGTTAATGTAGTCGGAGTGGGGCCCCAGCTTTATTTCCAGGGGAAGGTGCCGGTGTCCGAACACGAAGAAGTCGTAGTGTTTTTCAGAGAGCTTTCGTTTGGCGTATTGCACCAGCCACTCGTTTTCCTCCCCCAAAAAACGCGTTTGTTCGTCCCCTGAAATCAATCGGTTTTTCACCGAAAAGTATTGCCCGAGGCGTACGCCCAGGTCGGGGTGCAGCCAGCGGAACAGCCATTTGGCAAGCGGATTGGTAAACACCTTTTTCATACGCTTGAACCCTTTGTCGCCGGGCCCCAGGCCATCGCCGTGCCCGATCAGAAAACGGCGCCCTCCCAGGTTGAACTCCTGGGGGCTGTGAAATACGGGGATGCCCAGTTCTTCCTCGAAATACCCGTTCATCCACAGGTCGTGGTTCCCTACGAAATAATAAACGGGTACGCCCCGATCGGCCAGGCGGGCCAGTGTGCCCAGTGTGCGCGTAAATCCTTTCGGGACCACCTTTTGGTATTCGAACCAGAAATCGAAGAGGTCACCCACCAGGAATAATGCGGCTGCTTCCTCCTCGATGCTGTCCAGCCATTGTACGAAGGCCTGTTCCCTCGGGAAGCTCGCTTCCTGGCTGGGGGCTCCCAGGTGGTTGTCGCTGGCGAAGAATATCTTCTTGCCGTTTGGTATCTCGAGATGCCTGTTGTCTTGGATTACCATGGGTGCGGCCCGGCGGGCAGGTCAGGGATTATCGCTGGCGAACCATTCGGCATAGGCGGTTGCGGTTTCCCGAAGCCGCAGCGAATGCAGGTTGACGCCTTTCGGCAGACGGGCCCGGATGCGCGCGGCAAAATCGATCACCATATTCTCGCTCGTGGGCTGGTAGTCTGCAAGGATTACCTTGTGGCCGTCCTTTTCCAGCATTTCGGCCAGGGCCACATGGGGGGTATTCTTGTTGAAGACCGTGGCATGGTCGAAACGGTCGACGACCTCCTCCTTGACAATGGCCTTCAGGTCGCCGAAATCGAGCACCATGCCCAGTTTGACTTCCCCGGGCCCGGAGATCGGAGTGCCGATGACCGTAACAGCCAGTTGATAGCTGTGGCCGTGTACGTTGCGGCATTTGCCGTCGTACCCGAAAAGGGCATGCCCGGTCTCGAATGTGAATTCCTTGGTGATGCGGATGCGCTCCATGCTCGCTTATCTTGATGCAAAAGTAGAAATAATGTGGGAGGAATCGGGGGATGAATTGCATTTGCATGCTTTTTGAGAAGAGGATAGATTGCCTGCCGGCTTGCTTCTGCAAAGCTTATTTCAGGGGGGTGGCCGCAAGCGAATCGCGCCATGCCCTGCCAGCGGGAAGAGGATCCTGCAAATGCCGCCGCTTCAGGACCCGTTGAGGAATTGCCCGGGGATACGTACCTTGCAGGTAAAAGACCGTGCACGCACCCAGGCCTAAATCCATCCGCGACACCGAACGCATTTCCCTGAGCGATTCCTTTCGGGGATGGCATTCCATTCCACGGTTTTTCAGGGAGATATACCGCGACGGCCCTGGCCTCTTTGCCCTGAATGTTCTGGCGCGCCTCTTCAAGGGATTCAGCCCGGTTGTCCTGTTGTGGATCGGAAAGCTCATCATCGACGAAATAGTACGCCTCCTTCAAACCAAGTCGGGTGACCTCGAACAGCTATGGACCTACGTGGCGGCTGAGCTGGGGGTGGCCCTGCTCACCGACCTGCTCGGCAGGGGGGTAAACTTAACCGACGGGCTCCTGGGCGACCTCTATTCCAATGCCTCCTCTGAGCGCATTATCCGCAAGGCGCGGGACCTCACCATGGAACAGCTCGAAAACCCCACCTTTTATGACAAGCTGGAGCGGGCCCGGATGCAGACCAACAGCCGGGTATCCTTAATGAGCAATGTGCTGGCCCAGGCCGAGGGCCTCTTGTCCATAGGGTCGCTTATAGCGGGGCTTATCTACTTTGAACCCTGGCTCATCCTGCTGCTGGCCCTGAGTATCGTGCCGTCGTTTATCAATGAACTGAAATTTTCGTCAGATCGCTATTCCCTGGCCCGGAGCTGGACCAGCGAGCGCCGCGAACTGGATTACCTCCGCTATATCGGGGCCAACAACCGGACTGCCCAGGAAGTTAAGCTTTTCGGCCTTACCGATTTTATTGCGAACCGCTTCCGGGAACTTGCCCACCGGTACTACCTGCTCACCCGGCGGCTGTCCCTTAGGCAAAGCCTTTTTGGGGGATTGTTCAACCTGTTGGGGGTGCTGTCGTATTACGGGGCTTATGTGCTGATTATCTACCGGACGCTGAGTGGGGTTTTATCGCTGGGTGATCTCACCTTCCTGTCCGGTTCGTTCAACCGGTTGCAGAGCAGCCTGCAGGCTTTTTTTTCGCGCTTTACGCGCATCTCTGAAAGCGCCCTTTACCTGAAGGATTATTTCGATTTCATCGACCTGGATACGGAGCGGCCGAGGGTGAAATACCTGCCCCTGCCCGATGCAATCCGGGAGGGCTTCGAATTCCAGGATGTGCATTTTACCTATCCCGATCGCGAAACGCCTGTGCTGAAAGGAATCAGCTTTAGCCTGAGGGCCGGAGAGAAAATGGCTTTTGTAGGCCAGAACGGCGCAGGCAAGACCACCCTGATCAAACTCATCCTTCGGTTTTATGAGCCCACCCATGGGCGGATTCTGCTCGATGGCACTGATATTGCCCGTTTTGAACCTGACGCCTACCGGAGTCGGTTCGGGGTTATTTTCCAGGATTTTTTCCGGTATGAGTTTACCCTGCGCGAGAATATTGCAGTCGGGAATATTGACAACCTGACCGATGAAGATCGTATCGTGGATGCTGCCCACAAGAGCCTGGCCGACCAGGTAATTCGGGAAATGACCGCCGGGCTCGACCAGCAGCTCGGCCGCCGCTTTTACCGGGGGCAGGAACTCAGCGGCGGGCAGTGGCAAAAAGTGGCCCTGGCACGGGCCTATATGAAGGATGCCGATGTCATGATCCTCGACGAACCCACGGCTTCTCTGGATGCGCGGGCCGAATACGAAGTTTTCAAGCGGTTCATAGGGCTTACCCGGGGCCGGACCAGCATCATTATTTCACACCGCTTCAGCACGGTGCGCATGGCCGACCGCATCCTGGTGCTGGAAGATGGGCAGATTGTTTCCCTGGGCACCCATGAGGAACTTATGGAAGAAGGCGGGTTGTATGCCGAGTTGTTCAACCTTCAGGCGGCTGGGTATCAATAGGAATTTGAAAGCCTGTTAGGGCAAAAGCGGGCGTTCCCTGTAAAGTTTCGGGGCCCCACCCTTCTCAATCCCATGTGTTCTGGCAGCTAAAGAGCGTTTGGGTTATGTAGGCCCCAACACCCGAAGGTTAGGAAAAGGGGGCATCGATTTCACTTGTAAGGCCTTGAATTTTATTACCTTTGAAAGACACCGCCACAAAGAGCAAGATGTGCCGGCTACGCACCTATGTCGCCATATTTCAAGAACTTGGAATATTTTCGAGCCTGCAGCTTAAAACCGATCAGAACAAATTCCCTAAGAAGTCGGTGGGTTGCCGTAGTTTTTATCGGCATGCTCTGTGCCTGCCCCGGGTCGCACGTATTGGCTCAGGATAATTCCGGCGACACCCTGACAACCCCGTTCAAAAAGGGAAGGTGGCTCAGCGGCCTCGGCGGGCATTTCAGCTCAAATACGCTGAGACTGGAATCGGAGGAGGGGCTTATTTCCTCGAATTCCTATGGATTGGAGATCTTCACAGGCACATTTGTCAGAGATCGCTGGTTTCTCGGGTTTAATGTGCTGGCCGGCAGCAGTGAAGGTGCCGGACTTGTCGAACGGAGATCTGAGACTTTGCTTATCGGGCCATCGGTGAGCCATTACTTTATGAAGGAACCTTACGGCTCACTGTACGTTAGTCTCTTGCCGGGTTATATCCGAATAAGGGAAGAGGGTTCCGTGACGAATGAAACCGATAGTTACGTGCAATTGGCCGAAGGCCCCGGTTTCTCTGCCCGTATCCGCCTGGGGTATGCCTATGTTATTTCGCGGCGGATCGTGCTGGATGTCGGGGTGGGCACCAACCTGTCGTGGCTGGACCTGAACTACCAGTCCGAGATTGAGGCGATAAACCGGAAGGAGTCCATATTTTCCAATGCCACTTTCTTTTCCTTTGGGTTTAATGTAATGTTGGATGAATTCTTTTTCTGATGCGGCGCTATCTCCTCTCCATACTGCTTCTGCTCTTCACGTACCAGGCTCTGGCACAGCGCGACGATCAGGCCATCATTCGCAGCGATACCCTGAACAGAAAGAGCAACCTAAAATTAATCGGGATTCCGGTGATTTTCAGCACCCCTGAAACCGGGCTGGGCTATGGAGGGGGCGGGCAGCTTTTCCTGACCTCTGAAAAGAACGTCTTCAAGGCCCGCAAATCGAACATCCTGTTTACCGGCATCTATACGACCAATTCACAGGTCGTTATCCAGGCCCTCCCGCAAGTCTATTTCGGGGCAGGCGATTACTACCTCGACGGCATCTATGAATTTCGGATTTACCCCAACAAATTCTGGGGCATCGGCAATAACACCCCCGAATCGGACGAGGAGGCCTATAATATGACCAGCCACAAGTTCAGGGTAGATTTCCTCAAGCGCCTCCCCCCCTCCCTGAATTTCGGGTTGCGCTTCAATTTTGAGAACCACGAGGTCACGGAAGTCGCCGAAGGCGGCCTGCTTGGCTCAGGCGAGATCTTTGGCAGCGACCGGGCGGTAATTGTGGGACTTGGGGCCATTTTTACGCTTGACACTAGAGATCAGGTTGAAGACCCCCATGAGGGCTTCTACGTGAATTTCAACGCCCAGTTCTCAAGTGAAAATTTTGGAGCCACCCACGGTTTCAACAGGTTTATTACCGATATGCGGGCGTATCACCCGCTTGGCAAAAATAGCCTGATCGCCGGACGGCTTTACCTGGAGAACAATTATGGTGACGTTCCTTTTCAGGTCAAATCGCAATTTGGGGGAGGCGACATGGCCAGGGGTTACTTCAAGGGCCGGTTTATCGATGACCAGATGTACGTGCTTACTGCCGAATACCGGTGGCGGTTCCTGCCCCGGTTTAGCCTTGCGGCATTCGGCCTGATGGGGGAGGTGTCGGAAATCAATCAGGATTTTTTCAATAAGCCCCATTTCAGTGCAGGAGGGGGCATTCGGTTTAAAGTCCTCAAAGACCAGAATACCCTGGTGCGCTTAGATGTCGGGGTCGGAGAACAGGGCAACAGCGGCTTCTATTTCGGGGTGAACCAGGCCTTTTGATCGGATGCCAGACAGTTGGCAGGGCAAGTGTTAAAGGACCTCCCGCCTCACAGCTTTTCCTTGAATTTGCGGAGGGTTTCCTGGGTAGTTTGTGAAAGTGCCAGTTTTCCCGTCATCGCTGCCCTGGCCGGGAGGAGGGTTTCCCAGTGGTCGGTGCCTTCCCAAAGGGCCTTTTTCATTAGGGCCAGACCTTCTGCCGGGTAGGTCGCCAGTTGGGAGGCAAAAAATTCAGCTTCCTTATCCAGGTCGCTTCGCGACTCAAAGACCCTGGCAAAAATCCCATGTTCCTTTGCCCAATAGGCACTTTTCCACTCCAGGGGTGAGAGCGACAATTCTGCAAGGCCTGCAACGCCCGCTTTGCGCGCCACGGCCGGGGCGATTACCAGGGGGGCAATGCCGATGCTGAGCTCCGAAAGGCGGATGGAAGCGGCTTCAGCAGCCAGGGCGTAGTCGCAAGCCGAAATCAGCCCCACGCCACCCCCTACGGCTTTGCCATGTACCTTGCCCACAATGGGCTTCGGACAGCGGCGCATGGTATTGAGCAGGCGGGCAAAACCATTGAAGAAGGCCGTACTGGATTCCGGGGTGTCAACCTGCAGCAATTCGTCAAAAGAGGCACCGGCGCAGAAAGCCCGGTCGCCTTCAGACTGTATGAGTATTACGCTTACCCCGGGGTTTGCCCCCAGGCTTTCCAGTTCGTGGCAAAGCCTGTCCAGCAAGGTCGAGTTCAGGGAATTGCTGGCCGGATGGCCGAATTCCAGGACGGCCAGCGAGCCGGAGTGCCGGGTATACAGGCTTCCTTCCATGCGGGTTGTAGCCATGGTTTTTAATCAAAGTTAGCCCTTTTGCAAGAGGGGGTGAAATTTTTGACGGAACTTCCACACCAGCACCCCGCCGCGAACCGCCATCCATACCGCAAGGGCCGCCCAGATGCCGTAAAGTCCCCATCCGAGGGCTTTCCCGAGGTATAGCATGGGCAGAAAGCCGAGAAAGGTAGCGGCGAGCAGCGTATTCCGGAGCATCCGCATTTTTCCCATCCCTTTGAAGAGCCCGTCGTATATAAAAGCCACCGCGCCAATGGGGAGCACCCCAATGACTGCCACAAAGAGCCGGTTGAAGGTTTCCTGAACTGCCGGATCGTTTGAAAAAGCGCGACCCACGGGCTGGTAAAACAGCAGGCCGCTCACCATAAGGATGGCGCTAACCGTCAGGCCGTACCGCATCGTTTTCCGGGCAAGGGCCCAAAGGCTATCGTAATCTTGCGCGCCCAGGAAGAGTCCGCCCAGGATCTTGCCGGCGATGGCGTAGCCATCGATAAAGAACGCGGCAAAGAGCCAGAGGTTAATGGCGATGGTGTGGGCGCCTATTTCCCGGTCGCCCAGGGCAGTGGCTTCCCGCACAGCGAAGAGTAAGGCGATGTTCAGGCACACCGCCCTAACGAAAAGGTTCAGGGCCATGCCCGCCAGCCGTTTCAGTTCGGGGTGCAGGGGCAGGGTGGGCGCCAGGCCAATTGGGGTCTTCTTTACGAGCAGGAACAGGGCCATCAGGGCCATGACCCCTTGTGAGATCAGGCTGGCCCAGGCAGCCCCCTCCAGGTGCATGGCGGGAAGCCATCCCTCCAGGCCATAAACCAGCAACAGGTCGAGGCCAATATTCAGCAAGACACCCGTAAGGGCAATGGTCATGGGCCACAGGGTATTCTGCAGGCCCTGAAATACCCCCATGATGGTAAAGACCAGCAGGGTAAGGGGGAAGCCCCAGGCCCTTATGCCGTAATAGCTCACACAGAACTCCAATATGGTTCCCGATGCGTTCAGGAAGCGGAAAATGGCTTCCGAGAAGGGCAGCGTTCCGACTAAGATGAACAGGCTCAGCAGCACATTCAAAAAAATGGCCTGTGCAGGGAGCGATTTAATTTCATTTAGCTTGCCTGACCCCTCGTATTGCAAGACGATTGCGGAGATTGCATGACTGGTCTGCGTAAGAATCCAGACCAGCATAGTCAGGAAAGACCCGACGATGCCGGCGGCAGCCAGGGATTCCAGCCCACTTTCCGGAATATTGCCCACAATGGCCGTATCTGAAATGCTGAGAACGGGTTCGGCAATCCCGGCAAAAATGGCTGGGATGGCCAGGCGGTTGATGTTTTTTCGGCTTAGCAGCGGGTTCACTTAGACGGAGGTAAGGCGAGTTCGTAACAATAAAAGGGGTAGGCACTTTGATTCGGGAAATAAACCGCCCCCAGGCGCTTGTAACCCCTTTTCTCATAAAACCGCTGGTTGCCCGCATTCCGGCTGAAGGTATCGAGGCGGATGGCCCCTGCCCCCTCTGAGCGGGCACGCGCTTCCGCAAAATCCATCAACATGGCCCCCAGGCCCTGTCGCTGGAGTTCAGGGCGTACAGCCAGCCTGTGGACATAGCGCGCCCCCTGATCGGGGGTTTCCCAGGAAACGGTTTGGTATTCGCTGTCCATGTGTTCTGAAAGAACCAGGCAGCCTGCCGGCTCGGAACCCGAGTCTAAGACCCAGAGTTCGCCCCGTGCCACGTCGTTCATAAATGCAGCTTCTGTCGGGTAGGCCTCATTCCACTGAAAGATGCCCCTTGCGCGCATGGCTGCACCACACGCCAGGGCCATCTTCAGAATCTCCCCTACATCCATTACTTTTGCCCGACGGATCATTTCACTGTCACTTTTTGTGTAAATTTAGCTATTAATCACACCAGCCACTCCATGAAAAACATTCTAGTTCCGGTAGGAAATCCCGAAAGTGCACAGGAAACGCTTCAATACGCCGTACAGTTCGCGGCGGCTTTCGGAGCCCAGGTTTACGTAATGGAAGTGCTCAATATCGGCGCTGTTTCTGAAGACATGGGCCGGTTGCGCGAAAAGTCGCTCGAGAGCAGCCAGGATCGGATGCGCGAACTGATCGCAAAAATCGACCAGTCAGGGGTAACCATCAAAATCGCCACGGTTACGGGAGACCTCATAGACGGCCTGAAAGATCTGGAAAAGGAATTGCGGATCGACCTGATCATCATTGCCCCCAGAAGCGTGGAAATCGACGAGGAGCTCTATCTGGGCAAGACCTCCGGGCGGATCATCAAGCGAACCGACATCCCGACGCTGATTGTGCCAAAGGGAAGCAAATTTGCGCCTTACAAGAGCATCCTTACGGCCTTTAGGTCTGGGGTGTTGAAAAGAAAGAAAATATTGACGCCTCTGGTGGCCATCCAGGAAAAATTCGGGGCAAAGGTGAGCCTGCTTATGGTGAAAACACCCAACTACACCCCCGACGACCTGCGCATCAACACCGCCCTGATGGATATCGCTTCCCAGGTAACCCTGACGGAACAAACCAGCACCTATCTGGGGACCCTGGAGCACCTGCAGTCGCACCTTCCCGACCTGTTGTGTGTGTTCCGCCGCAGGCGTGGGTTTTTCAACGCCATTTGGGAAAAGAATACGATCCGCAAATCGGAATTCTCGGCCCGGATTCCTGTTTTGGTGCTGAGCGTGAAGAAAGACTAGCTGCAGCCCGGAAGCTGAATAGGAAGCATGGCCTATATCGATAGGGCTATAACCACTGCAAGCAGCAAGGAACGCGTAAATCGAGGGGTGTCTTCCGGGAAATAGACTACTGAGTTCCATCGGCTGGCCCAGGCGACCGGCTTCCCGCCTTCGATAAACTCATAATAGGTGAATTCCTGCCCGCTGCTGCTGGGCTCAGCAACGTTAATCTGGACAGGCCCTCGCATGGTGATAATGCGCGACCCATTCGAGAAATAGGCGTCCAGTTCCCTGCGAATGGCCCCGGTTGTGTTTTTTCTTTTCACATAGAAACTCCAGATCTCGTCTGGTTGTTGGGAATGGCTGATTTCGGCCTCCCTGATCTCCAGGTCTGTAGGATCACCAATGTACGTTTCGCTCTCGACCTGAAGTATTTCAGGCACATGGAGTAGCTCCCCCAAAGTAATAAAGCCTCCCCCGTCTTCTACCCAGGTACCCGTAGTCCAGTATTTTTTGCCTTCGATCTTGAACTTCGCTAAAGTGGAATCCTGTAATTCGACCCGAAATGGCATTTTCATCATAAGCAACTTCTGCCCATCGACCTTCACCTTGTTCGAGGAAGAAGTGATGCCCTCCTTAAAGGTCGCAGAGGCAGATGAATCGAGGGTAATCTTCCCTTTGCCAAACCATACGGTCCTGGGCCAACCAATTGTAACGGAATCGAAGGACCTGTCGGGAATTATTGGAGAAGGGTTTGCAGCTGGCTGGGCATAGAGAGGCGTAACCCCCAGGCATAAAAGTACGATCAGGGCGATATTTCCGAAAGGGTGTGGCATGCTGGGGCGATACAGGCTGCTTTTCAGAAAGATACAATACTTATAGGCTGGGGCCTTCTTTTGGTTTAAAAATAATTGCTTACTGGTGCGGTGGCCGTGATTGCCGGAGTAGCTCCGCTGCTCCGGACAATCTCCCGTCCTGCAAATGCAATATTCAGGAATTGCCGTGCTATCGCCTGGGCGCTATAAAACAGGAAAGCCGCTCAAGTAAACTTGCCAGGCAGGCAGACCGGAGTAGCTTCGCTGCTCCAGGGCCGAGCGGCCAAAATAGCTCCGGTGGAGGTATTTTAGCGAGGAGCCAGACGGTGCGGTAGCCGTGATTGCCGGAGTAGCTCCGCTGCTCCGGACAATCTCCCGTCCTGCAAATGCAATATTCAGGAATTGCCGTGCTATCGCCTGGGCGCTATAAAACAGGAAAGCCGCTCAAGTAAACTTGCCAGGCAGGCAGACCGGAGTAGCTTCGCTGCTCCAGGGCCGAGCGGCCAAAATAGCTCCGGTGGAGGTATTTTAGCGAGGAGCCAGACGGTGCGGTAGCCGTGATTGCCGGAGTAGCTCCGCTGCTCCGGACAATCTCCCGTCCTGCAAATGCAATTTACATCGCTTCTGCCATGCCTTGCGGCATGGACGCCTTAGAAAACAAAAAACCGCTCAAGCGAGGCTTGGCGGTTTTTCTTATTTCTAATTCGCGCAATGTAAATTGCGCTTGATCTGTGGAGAATACCGGAGTCGAACCGGTGACCTCTTGCATGCCATGCAAGCGCTCTAGCCAGCTGAGCTAATCCCCCGTTGAACTAGACGGCAAAAATACGTTTTTTATCCAAATCTCAAAAGCAGTTCCCTTTTTTTTGGATGGGCCAGAGGTCGTATCTTTAAAGGACACATTTAACGCGAAAGAGATGGAAGAGCTAAGAGACAAAGTGGCCTATATAACTGGGGGCAGCATGGGGATAGGATACGGCATTGCCCGGGTTTTGCTCCGTCAGGGTATGCGTGTGGCCATAAGCGGTCGCGACGAAAAACGGATTGGCAAGGCGGCGGAATCCCTGGACCGGGAGCGCGCCATGCCCCTGGTTTCTGATGTAACCCGACTCGAAGACGAGGAGGAAGCCGTGAAGTCCATCCTGAACCGCTGGGGACGGCTCGACGTGGTGGTAGCCAACGCCGGGGTGGGTCATTTTGCACCGGTAGACGAGCTTTCGGAAAGCCAATGGCACCAAATGATCGACACCAACCTGACGGGCGTCTTTCACACCCTGAAAGCGGCTTTGCCGGCTTTAAAAGAGTCCAGGGGCTATTACATTACGGTAGCCAGCCTAGCCGGGGCTAATTTTTTCGCATCAGGCGCCGGTTATAATGCCACTAAGTTTGGCGTGGTGGGCTTTACACAGGCCGTGATGCTTGACCTGCGCCCCTACGACATTAAGGTTTCCACGATTATGCCAGGCTCGGTGGCCACCCAATTTAACCAGCATCAGCCTTCGGAAAAGGACGCCTGGAAAATCCAGCCCGAAGATATCGGCGCCTTGGTGCTCGATTTGTTGCAAATGAACCCCCGCACCCTGCCGAGTAAAATCGAGGTGAGGCCTTCCCGGCCCGATCGCAAATAAAGACTAGTTCTTTACAGAACGGAAGGGAGTTTGAACATCGAATAGTTCTCTGATAAGCGCGACAAGTTGCGCCTCGAAAAGGGCGAATTGCTCCGGGCCGAGGAGCTCGTCATGGTTGCGCCCATCGAGCTTCAGGCCGAACCACATGCGGCCTTCCCTCAGGTTTTTAAAAGAGATGACCCCTGCATGCAGTGCTCTGTCGTTTATTTGGCGGGAAAAAAGCCAGGCGTAACACAATACCTGAAGTGCTTTGGCGCGTTCGGGAAGCAGGCGCAGGCTTTCCCAATCGGGTATCCGCAGGTGGCTTGCATTCACGAGCCCGGTCTTGTAATCGAGTATCCGCAATTCCCCGTCCACCTCTTCTATCCGGTCTACAGTGCCCTTGATAAAGACCGGAAAGCCGAGCCCGGGCACTTCAATTGGGAATCTAAGTTTCTCCTCAACCCCCAGGATTCGGATGGAATGCTGTCGGGAGGCCTCAATCTCCCGGTCCAGAAAGCGGGTTACGTACTGGTTCAGTACCTGGAGCGCTATCAGGTTTTTACCTCTGACCTTGTTGCCTTTCAGGTAGTGCATCTCAAAGGCACTTTTCACCAGAAACGGGGCCTCTTTTTTCGCTCTGACCAGGATTTCCTGCGTTAACTCCTGCCCCACCAGGGGGGAGTAGAGGTCTTCCAGGGCCTGGTGCAGCACGGTGCCGAAGGTGTTGGCGGCAACCGTTTCCTCCAGTTCGTCCGAATCGGGAATGCCCAGCACGTTTTTACGATAAAATTCCAGGGGGTCCTGGATGTAACGGGCCAGGGCGGTAGGTGAAAAGCCGCTTTCGGCCAGTTCCCTGAGGCGCGAAAGCAGGGCCTGGTCTTTGGGAATCTCGCGAGCGGGATACTGGCCCGGGCCTACCTCAGGAGCAGCTATATGGTTCTCGATGCAGGGTTCGAGCAAAGGATCGGTGCGGAGCTGGCTCACAAAGCGGCTTGGTTCCCGGCCCTCGAGGGCATCCGGCTCGGTGTTGTAGCAGATGTAGATATTGCGGGCACGCTGTAAGAGCCTGTAGAAATGGTAAGCGTATACGGCGTCTTTCTCCTTATAGGTGGGCAGGCCGAACTCCCGCTTCACATCGAAGGGAATAAAGGAGTTATTCGATTTGCCTGAAGGCAGAATCCCCTCGTTTACCGAAGTGATGATCACGGTTTCAAAGTCGAGGTTCCTGCTTTCGAGCATCCCCATTATTTGCAGGCCTTCCAGGGGCTCACCTTCAAAATCGAGTTTTTCGTCTGCCAGCAATTGCCGGAACAGGGCCTGCAGGCCGCGGAGGTTGCTGACGAAGGGATAGGCTGCACATAAGCCTTCCAACTGGATGAACAGCCTGTCGAACCGGAAGAGGTGCTCCAGGGCCAGCCGGTCGTTTTCGCTCAGGTAGGCTTCACGCAAGGCCTCGATCAGGCCTCTGAAATGCTGTACGTGCTCCAGTGGACCCATCGTTTCCGCCGGGAAGAGCTTCTTATATACCGGTTCGGGCATCCCGATTTTATCCCAGTCGGCGCGGCCTGCGAAAATCGCATTATCCCGGATAAGACCGGCGCGTGCCTTCCCGGCCAGAAATCCTTCCTTCCGGTACCACGGATTCAAAAAGGGATGGTCCAGCACCTTAAGCACACCCCTGACACTATAGCCGGAAGGGCTTTTGTGCTGGCGCAGGTCTATCAGCAAGAGGAACAATTGAGCCAGAGGGCTGGCGTGTAGGGGGTACCCCATGGTAATGTTGGCCGAACCAACTCCTTCAGGCAAACTGTGCAGCACCGGGCTGAGCAGCGATTCATCTCCCAGCACCAGTGCGGTGCGGCCCAGTGCGCCGGGATTTTCCAGGGCCAGGTCGGCCAGCAATGTGCCGCAGTACTTGGCCTGAGCAACCGCTTTTGGCAGGCCAATCAGGCGAATGGTTTTATCTGGAGCGAAATGGGTGTCCATGCCCTGCAAGACTCCTTTGAGTTCGGGCCAATTGGCAAGGTGGCGCCTCAGGAATAGACCTGCATCGTGTGCAGTGTTTTCGACATAGTATGGATCGGCGTCCCAGTAGATGCGGCCGCTCCCTTGCTGCAGAAATGTTCGGATTATTTGGGATTCTGCCGTGTTTAGGGCGTTGAAACCGGCAAAGACAAAATGCCTTCCGGCCTGGCTCCTGCTGAATTCCTCCAGGCGCTCGGCGGCCAGCCGGTAAAGCATCCCCTGGTAGCCCATGCCATCGGCGAGCAGCTTGGTCCGGTAGCGTGAATAAATGGGGAGTAAGGCTTTCCAGAAGGCAATGCGACGCTCAATCATCGGGGTGGTTTGCCCATCGGGTGACCAATTGCGGATCTCCTTCAGGCTGGCCAGTGTCTGGAAGAGGGCGGGCGCATCGACCAGATAACGGTCGAGCTCATTAAAGTCTTGCAATAGCAATGCCCCCCATTTGATAAAATCGTCAAAAGGCTCCTTTTCGAGCCCTTCCTGGTCGAGGTATGCTTCGTAGAGGCTAAACAGTAAATACGGCTCCTGAGCGTACTTCAGCCCGGATAGGCGCTCGATAAAATCTTCAATACTCCAAATCTCAGGCGAAAGCATGGCCCGTTTGGCGCGATGGGCCATCAGGTTTCTGAGAAAGAACCCTGCCCGTTTGCTGGGTAACACAAAGACATGCGATGCCGGATCGGTTTCCCAATCGAGCCTATCGAGAACGGAATCCAGGAAGGAAGACATCGGCTAAAAATAAAAAAGCCCCGGCAATACTGCCAGGGCTTTTGTTAGATATTCCAGATCAGAACCTAGTTGTTGGGAGTTTCTCCGTGGATCTCAACCCTACGGTTGGTTCTTCTTCCCTCGCGGGTATTGTTGTTAGCAATCGGACGATCTTCACCGTATCCTACTGCTGTCATCCGATTTGACGGGATGCCTTTTCCGATCAGGTAGTTCATCACAGACTGGGCTCTTTCTTGAGAAAGGGCTTGGTTGCGCTCTGCACTACCGGTGCTGTCGGTGTGACCTTCGATGCGGAAGCGAACGTTCGGATAATCGTCGAGGATATCGGCGATGTTATTCAGAACTGCTCCAGATTCATCCTTGATGGTAGATTTGCCAGTATCGAACAGGATGGTTTTGGCATAATCCAGCAGCGCTTTGCGCACAGACTCGGTTACTTCCGGGCAGCCCATGTTGGCAACTGTACCTACCAGGTCAGGACACTGGTCGTCTTTGTCAAGAACGCCATCACCGTCTCTGTCAGGCCAGGGGCATCCGTTGTTTTCGGCAGGACCAGCCTCGTTCGGGCACTGATCGTCCTTGTCGGCAACACCGTCGCCATCGGCATCGGGGCAACCAGCCAGGGCAGCCAGGCCAGGCTCATTCGGGCAGGCATCGTCCTTGTCGGCAATACCGTCTCCGTCTGAATCAGGACAGCCGTTCAATTCTTTCGGACCAGCTTGGTTCGGGCAGCTGTCTTTGGAATCTTCGATACCATCGCCATCTGTGTCGGGGCAGCCATTGAAGGCTTCCAGACCGGCAACTTCCGGGCAGGCATCGTCGCGGTCGTAAATACCATCACCATCGGTATCAGCTCCACCAAAACGGATAGAGAGACCGGCCAGGTGCTGGAAGTGCGTCATGCCGTAATCTTCGAAAGCGTGCTTGTACTGAGTTTGAACTGTCAGGCCGAAGAAGTCGTTGAACCAGTAGCTCAGACCAATACCTCCGTTAACGGTTCCGGCGCCAATTTCGTCCACCCAGGTGTAACCACCGCCGATTTCAACGAAAGGCTGCAGTTTGGTGCCGTCGAGGATGTTGTACTTCAGGGTACCATCTACTCCGTAGTAAGAAAGGGCTTCGGTAGTGGTGTCACCCAATTTGGAAATACGGTTCAGAGTCCCGCGTACACCAAAAGAAAATCCATCACCTATATATCTCGAAACATGAACATACGAAATAGAAGGCAGGATATTCCAGTGGTCAGTAACGTTGAAATACTCGCTGAAGATTGAGCCAGTTTCGTAGTTCGGCAAGTGCGTCGCTGGATCTGAATTGGTCGGGAATACATCAACAGCGTTGATACCTATTCCTATTTGCCAGGGATTGTTCTCATCCTGGGCTTGAATGTTGTTAAACCCTAAAAGGAGCAGGCCAACAACAAATAGTCTGCTAAGCTGTTTCATGTTCAAAAATTTAAGTTTAAGTGTTTATCAGAAGCAAATGTAAGTTGTTAAGAATTATTAACAAAATCAATTTCTTTTTTTTTTGCATCATTTTGAGCCGGGTAAAAGGCTTAGATAACCCCGAGTTCCCGGCCTACTTCGCGGAATGCGCCCAGGGCTTTATCAAGGTGTTCAGGCTGGTGGGCGGCCGAGAGTTGCACCCGTATCCTGGCCTTCCCCTGTGGCACTACCGGATAGAAGAATCCAATCACGTAAATCCCCTTCTCCAAAAGGCGGGCTGCCATCTTCTGGGCGAGCTTGGCATCGTACAGCATTACGGGCACAATGGCCGAATCTCCATCAACTATGTCGAACCCGGCTTCTTTAATTCCTTTTTTGAAATAGGCGGTATTGGCGTCGAGCTTTTTCTTGAGTGACCTATCGCGCCCCAGGATATCAAAAACCTTGATCGAGGCGCCGACAATGGCAGGCGCCAGGCTGTTCGAGAACAGGTAGGGCCGCGAGCGCTGCCGCAACATTTCAATGATTTCCTTCTTGCCGGTTGTGTAACCGCCCATGGCCCCTCCCAGGGCCTTGCCCAGGGTTCCCGTGATGATGTCTACCCGGCCCAGGACCCCTTTTTCTTCAATGGTCCCTATGCCCGTTTCGCCTATAAACCCTGCAGCGTGGCACTCGTCGATCATGACCAGGGCATCGTGGGCCTCGGCCAAATCGCAGATCTGGTCGAGGGGGGCAACCAGGCCGTCCATGGAAAAAACCCCGTCGGTTACGATGAGCTTAAAGCGGGAACCATCTGCCTGGGCCTGCTTCAGCTGGGTTTCCAGGTCCTGCATGTCGCCATTGGCGTATCGGTAGCGCTTCGCCTTGCACAACCGCACCCCGTCAATAATGGAGGCGTGGTTAAGCGCGTCTGAAATGATGGCGTCTTCGGGCCCCAGCAAGGGTTCAAATACCCCTCCGTTGGCATCAAAGGCAGCCGCGTACAAAATGGTGTCTTCGGTTCCGTAAAACCGGGCAATGGTGTGCTCCAGCTCTTTATGGATGTCTTGGGTGCCGCAGATAAAGCGCACTGACGACATGCCAAAGCCATGGCTGTCCAGGGTGTCTTTAGCCGCCTGTATTACTTCGGGATGGGAAGACAGGCCCAGGTAATTGTTTGCGCAGAAGTTGAGTACCTGCTGCCCAGTCGAAATTTGGATGACCGGCCCCTGTGGCGAGGTAATGATCCGCTCTTCCTTGAACAACCCGGCTTCGCGGATGGCTTGCAATTCGTTTTCCAGATAAGACTTAATGGCTCCGTACATAGTTTTAGATACATTCAGGGGTTATAACATCATCCGATATGTAGACCAGGATGGATTGCTTCACTGCAAAACCCATAGCCGAGAGGGTGTTTGCATACTGTTGCAATTGGTTGCGGTCTTCCGTTTTTGGCTTCCCGGTCTTGTAATCGATCAGGGCCGCTTCTCCCCCGCAGATTACCAGCCGGTCGGGCCTCAAAAGTAGGCCATTTTTGGCAAAAATGTCCTTCTCGTTGTAGACCTGCCATCCGGGGGTGTAATAGGGGCTCAGCAGGGGGTGTTCCACCAGCCGTCGACACAGGTTTTCAAAGCCGTTGCGCTGTGAAACCGACAAGAGCCCCTCGGCCAAAAGCTGCCCTGCTGCGGCCCCTATATCGGCAGCGCTATGGATCAGGCTGAGGCCGTAGTGCAGAAAGGTGCCGTATTGCCGGGCGGCTTCCTGGCGGGTGTCCCAGAGGGCGCTGGCCCGCGTCACAATATGCATCGGGAGGCGGTCCTGGGCAGTATACCCGAACGCCACCTTTTTTCGGACCGGCCTTTCCCGGGTTTCGGGGGAAGGTTTGAGACTTCCGAAGCGGTAGTGTCTTTCCCCTTCTTTCCAAAGCCCCTTTTCGCGCAAAAAGGCGGCGTACAGGCCCGCATAACTAGTGGGGGAATCACCTTTGCGCGGGGCTTCCTCCCGGCTGATCACGAAAAGGGCCTCCACGGCCCGGGTATGGGCCACATACAGGACATTAAAGGCATCCAGCTCGAGCTTTTCCCGATCGTTCCTGAAGATTTCGGCTTCCCCGGGGCCATAGTCCTCTACCTCTTTTTTCTTGTTTACCTGCAGGAATGGGAATCCGCAATAGTCTTCTGCCTCCACGGGAACCCACAGTTTGGCCTGAAGCTCGTGGTGGATTGGCGTGTGGGCAAAGGGAAAAATAACCACAGGGAATTCCAGCCCTTTTGCCTTGTGGATGGTCATTAGCCGCACTGCCGGCAGGTCGTCCGGCGCTGAGAGACTTAGCTTATCCTGCTTCTGTTCCCAGTAATCGAGGAATGTCCCGATGGTGCCATCGCTGGAAAGGCCAACTTCCAGGGCCTGGTCTAACAGGAAAATCAGATAGGCGTCAGATTCGGCTTTCAGGTCGAATTGCCGTATGGCGAATTCCAGGATGTCGTATACCGGGCTTCGGGATATCAGGGAGGCAGTAAACCTGTAGGTTTCGGACAGGAGTTTCTCCAACCCGTACAGGTGGCCTGCGATCCAGCTGTGCGCGTCAGGACCTGCAGGGGCCAGGTACTCGAGAATCCCGAAACGATGGTTAAGGTCGTCGGGCAGGTTCAGGTGCCTGAGCAACGATATCAGAAAGCGCACTGCGGGGTGATTTTTCAGTAAAAGGGTTTCCGATGAAACCACGGGAATGCCGGCCTTCATCAGGTAGTCAGATACCAGAACCCCTTCCCGCCGCGTACGGGTAAGTATGCACAGGGCGTCGTGGGAATACCCGGCTGTTTCAAGTTCCCTGACCAGCTCCAGGCACCGCTCCAGATAGGCCGTTTCTGTATCGTCTGTTATGGCGGGTAAAAATTCGAGACTCACCAGCCCCGATTCGCGGGAGTCGGGTTCCTGCCGGTTTCCTTTCTGGAAAAGGGTGCGGTACACTTCACTCCCCAGGTGCCTGCTCGCAAAGCTGAAAAAGGCGTTGTTGAATTCGATGACGGTTTCCCGGCTCCTGAAATTGACCGGCAGGTCGTTAATGACCGGGGGGAAAACGAAGGGCCCCGGCCCGTCCAGTAAGTCCAGCAGTTGCTCGGCGTTCCCGCCGCGCCACCGGTAGATGGCCTGCTTGGCGTCGCCCACCAGGATCACCGAGCCCCGTCTGCCTTGCTGGTCTTCACTTTCCAGGGCATTTCCCACAAGCGGGATCAGGTTCTGCCACTGCAGTCCGGAAGTGTCCTGGAACTCGTCGATGAAATAGTGCCGGTACTTTTCGCCCAGGCGTTCGTAAATGTAGGGGACGGGTTGGGAGGCCAGTTCGCGGGCAATGATGGAGTTAAAGCGGGCGAGTGGCAGCAGGCTGTCTTCGCGCTGGATGCGCTCCAGCTCCCCTTCCAGCAGGCCGAGCACCGTGAAGGGCACCAGGTTCGTGCCCGCATTAACCAGGAAGTTCCTCCTGTTTACCAGCCCGCGAATTTGCGTGAAACCCCTGCTGAATTCGGGCAAAAGGGCGTCCAGGAGTTGTTTTTTGGCTTCCGGGGTTTTGGCCGAATACAGGCTCTCTTCCCCAAAGCGCTGTTTCCAGGCGGCCTCGAAATTCTGATCGAACTGGCCCCCGGCCAACTTCTGCAGAAAATCAGGGAAGGATCCGCGTTTAAAATCGAGCCGTTCCAGGCCTTCATTTTCGATGCGTCGCAGCAAAACCCCGGCTAGGCGCCCAAGGTCCTTTTCACAATGGCGCAGCTGTTGCTGCAACCGCCCCCTCAGGTCTTTGAAATCGGCCATTCCTTTGCCCTTGAACCCGGCCAGGAAGGGGAACTGGTTCTCGTCGAACAGCAATTTTCCGGTCTCCAGCAAATCCCTGCTGATATCCCAGCTCCTGTCTTCGGCCGATTTTTCCAGCGCAAAGTCGATGAGTACGCGGGTGAGCTCCTGCTCCTCCCCGGCCTTCTGAATCAGGGCGTCCACGGCCCGTTGCAACAGGCTGTCGGTATCGAGCACCACTTCGAAATGGGGAGGGAGGTCCAGGTCCTGTGCAAAAGTGCGCAGAATCCGGTGATTGAATTTGTCGATGGTCGAAACATCGAAAAACGCATAGTTGTGGAGGATTTCCTGCAATACCCGGGCCGAGCGGGTCCGCAGCGACATAAAGTCTGTTTCGGTTGCCTGCTGGACAGCGCAGAACAGGTGTGAGCGACTCGATTCGTCTGGGGTCCTGGCGAATTCAGTGAGTTTGGAAAGGATGCGCTGCTTGAGCTCGGCAACCGCCTTGTTGGTAAAGGTAATGGCCAGAATCTCCCGGAAGGCCTGCCCGGCCCCGGGAGTAAGCAGCAAGATGAGGTATTCCCGGGTCAGGGTGTAGGTCTTCCCGGAGCCTGCCGAGGCATCGTAAATCCGAAAAGGGCTTTCTGCCGCGTTCATCCCTTGCAAAGTACGGAATCTCCACAGGTTCTTAACAAATAATTAGAGGTCAGTGATTGTTAAAATCCGTAGTTTTGAAGAACTGCAATAGTAACCTTAAACCTGAATTCACATGTCTTTTCAACTGCCGAATCTACCCTATGCATACGATGCCCTGGAGCCGCACATCGATGCCCGCACCATGGAGATACACTATACCAAACACCACAATGGGTACCTCACCAAATTGAACGCAGCCATCGAAGGAACCGACCTGGCCGGCAAGTCGATTGAGGCCATCCTGAAGGGGATGGACATGAATAATGCCGCCCTGAGAAACAACGGTGGCGGGTATTACAACCACTGCCTTTTCTGGGAAGCCATGTCTCCCAAGGGGGGCGGGGAACCTGCCGGCGACCTGGCAGCAGCCATTTCAGGCAAATTCGGATCGTTTGCCGGGTTCCGGGACGCCTTCAGCAATGCGGCCGCCAGCCGTTTCGGGTCTGGATGGGCCTGGTTGTGCGTTCACCCCGGGGGCAAGGTGGAAATCTGTTCAACGGCTAACCAGGACAATACGCTGATGCCCGGCATCGGCTGCGGGGGCCACCCCATCCTGGGTCTCGACGTATGGGAACACGCCTATTACCTGCACTACCAAAACCGGAGGCCCGATTACATCGACGCCTTCTACAATGTCATAAACTGGGGGCAGGTAGCGGCCGAATATGAGGCTCACAAATAGGCTTCGAAAACCAGCAATAAAATGCCCCGGTCTGTTGGCCGGGGTTTTTTTATGTCTGGTATTCAATAGAAAAGGGCAGAGAAACCTCCGCCCTTTTCATCCCAAATCTTACCATAAACTTAACCTACTTATGCTATGGCACGACCAAAGTACTGGGTTTAAGAGAAATGACAAAGGATTTTTAACACTTTTTCGGAAAGGGGGCTTGAGAGCAGTCTGAATTGCCTGCTCATTCAGGGCGGAAGGCAGCAAATAAAAAGGCAAGGTTTGCACCTTGCCTTTTCCCCAAATCTTACCATGAACTTAACCTACTTATGCTATGGTCTTCCAAAAGTACAGGGGCACTTGAAAAGGGCAAAAGCATTTGGATAAACGTCGCTTAATTCCGTTGAAATACGCGGTTGGGCAGAACTTCCTACAAAATGAAGGGATGGGAGGTTGTAAGGGGGGGGTGGCAATGGTGGTGAAAATAAAAAAGGTGGAGAAACTCCACCTTTTTTGCCCCAAATCTTACCATGAACTTAACCTACTTATGCTATGGCGAAAACTAAAGTAGCAGGGTTCCCGGCCGAAGTCGGATAAATCCGATGAAAAGCACAAATTGTCGACAAAGCGCATCTTTGTCGTGTCGTTCATCGATATTTTGCTCAATAGGCCCTTTCGTTCCGGCCCTCGTAAAAATTGACGAATGCCCGGTTTACCACCCGAATGCCCCCGGGGGTCGGGTAGTTACCGGTAAAGTACCAGTCACCCAAATTTTTAGGGCAGGCCTGGTGCAGGTTTTCAATGGTCTGATACAGGATAACCACTTCAGATCGGATATCTGGCGGGGCCAGCAATTCGGCAATTTTTCGGGAGATTTCATCGGCCGTAAATGGCGCGTAGAAGGCTTTCACATGGTTTACATCCGGCGCTTCTGGTTTGGCGAGCTGCGCCTTGCATTTTTCGTATATCTCGTCGACAAGGTCGGTGGTGCCCCGCTCCCTGTGCAGGGCCAGGGCGGCACGGAATGCGATAAAATCTTCCAGCTTCGCCATGTCGATGCCGTAACAGTCGGGATATCTGATCTGCGGAGCCGATGAAATGACGATGATCTTTTTGGGGTGCAAACGATCCAGGATGCGCAGGATGCTCTTTTTAAGGGTTGTGCCCCGTACAATGCTGTCGTCGATAATGGCCAGGTAGTCCCCCGGGCTTACCGATCCATAGGAGATGTCGTAAACGTGGGCCACCAGATCGTCGCGGCTGCTGTCTTGGGTAATAAAGGTGCGCAGCTTTGCGTCTTTAATGGCAACCTTCTCGATGCGGGGGCGCACTTCCAGGATTTTTTGCAGCTCTTCCGGGTCAGGATGACTGCCCAGGGCGAGTATCTGTTCCCCTTTTTTGGCGTTCAGGTAATTCTGTGCCTCCCGAAGCATCCCCAGGAAGGAGGTCTCGGCGGTATTCGGGATATAGGAAAAAACGGTGTCCTTGATGTTGTGGTCTATCGCTTCCAGTATCTGGGGAAACAGCAGGCGTCCCAATTCTTTCCTTTCCTGGTAGATTTCCTGGTCGTTCCCGCGCGAAAAATAGATCCGCTCGAACGAGCAGGCCTGGCGCTCTCCCGGTTTCTGAATTTTCCGGATACGCATTTCCCCGTCGTTCTTGATAATGATTGCATGGCCGGGGGGCAACTCCTGCACCGAATCAAAGGTGGTGTTGAAAACGGTTTGGATGGCGGGCCTTTCCGAAGCCACCACCACAACTTCTTCATCTTTGTAATAATAGGCCGGCCTGATGCCGTTCGGGTCTCGCAGCACAAAAGCATCGCCATGGCCGAGCATGCCCGCCATGGCGTATCCGCCGTCCCAGTTTTTGGACGATTGCCTCAGGATTTTGGTCACGTTCAGGCGTTCGGCTATCAGGGGCGAGGCCTCGCGCTTGTTGAACCCTTCCTTTTTGATGTCTTTGTAGAGCTTGGCCACGGCGTCGTCCAGAAAGTGCCCGATTTTCTCCATTACGGTAATGGTGTCGGCCATTTCCTTGGGGTGTTGGCCAATTTGCACCAGATTGTCAAACAATTCCTTTACGTTGGTCATGTTGAAGTTCCCGGCCACGATCAGGTTGCGGTGCATCCAGTTGTTCTGCCTGAGAAAGGGGTGGACGTTTTCAATGCTGTTTTTCCCAAAGGTGCCGTAACGCACATGGCCGAGGAGCAGTTCACCCACATAGGGGATGTTGCGCTTTTGCCAGGCCACGTTGCCCGCCTGCTCGGGGTGTTCCTTCAGTGCCGCATTGATACGGTCGTTAATGCGGTCGAAAATATCCTGAATGGGCTGCGATTCGATGGAGCGCACCCGGCTCATGTAGCGTTCGCCGGGCTGCATATCGAGTTTGATGCTGGCGAAACCGGCCCCGTCCTGCCCCCGGTTGTGCTGTTTCTCCATCATCAGGTACATCTTGTTTACCCCGTAGAAGGCCGAGCCGTACTTTTGCTGGTAGTATTCCAGGGGTTTCAGAAGTCGAATCAGGGAGATTCCGCATTCGTGTTTGATAGCATCGCTCATACCGGCAAAATTAAAAAAAGCCCTTTAGGCGGGCATTATTTCATTTCAATGTCGAACTGGGTCAACTCTCTGAATTGCGCCAGCCGCGCATTAATTTCCAGCTCTTTCAGATCGAGCAACCGCTCGGTGCCGAATCGTTCCACGCAAAAGGAGGCAAGGTTCGACCCGTGGATGACGGCATTTTTCAGGTTGCTGAAAGAGATATTTTCGGTTTCTGCAAGATACCCCGAAAAACCACCGGCGAAGGAATCGCCTGCCCCGGTAGGGTCAAAGATATCTTCCAGGGGAAGGGCCGGGGCAAAAAAGATGCGGTCTTCGTGGAAGAGCAGGGCTCCGTTTTCCCCTTTTTTGATCACCACATAATCGGGGCCCATGGCGCTGATCATGGAGGCTGCCTTCACCAGGGAGTACTGCCCGCTAAGCTGCCGGGCTTCCTCGTCATTGATCACGATTACGTCAATTTCCCTGATTACTTCCAACAAGGAGTCCCAGGTGTGGTTCATCCAGTAATTCATGGTGTCGAGCACAATAAGTTTGGGCCGTTTCTCCATTTGCCTGATTACGTCCAGCTGTATTTCAGGGTGCAGGTTGCCGAGCATCAGCAGGTCGGCATCGAGGTAGGCCCTGGGCACCACCGGCTTGAAATCGGCCAGCACATTCAATTCGGTGGCCAGGGTATCGCGGCGGTTCAGGTCGTTGTGGTAGCGTCCTTTCCAGAAGAAGGTTTTTGCGCCCCCCACCACTTCGAGGCCCGAAATATCAATGCCTTTATCCCGGAATAATTCGAGGTATGCGGCCGGAAAGTCGTCGCCCACCACAGAAACGATGGCGGCGTCAGTTTTAAAATAGGAAGCGGCCAGGCCAATAAAAGTGGCTGCCCCGCCCAGAATCTTGTCGGTTTTTCCAAAAGGGGTTTCGATAGCGTCGAAGGCGACCGTGCCAACAATCAATAATTTCCCCATGGGGTCCTGAAATTTGCTGCAAATATACGTTTTTGTACGACGTCAGCCGGGGTGCGTTTTTAGCAATCTGCCACTTATTTGCGGCCGAAGTCTGCCGGGATCTCGCCCCATGCTTTGGTCTCCCATTTTACAACCCGCGTGGCATATGTATGCTCGTGAAGCCATGCTTCCGCCCTGCCAATCATTTCGAAAAGCGGTTTGTTCGCCTCTGTTTCGGCCAGTTTGGTGTTGCAGTGCTTTTTCCTGACCCAGCCGATGGCGATGCGCGAATCGGAATAGATAAACCGATCACTCTTGTTCTTTTTTAAAAAGGCCAGACCGTGCACAATGGCCAGGAATTCCCCTATGTTGTTGGTGCCCTCTTCAAAAGGACCCTGGTGAAACAGCCGCTTGCCTGTTCGGGTGTCGACGCCCTGGTATTCCATTTTCCCCGGGTTGCCGCTGGAGGCGGCGTCTACTGCAATGGAGTTGTAATTGGGGGTGCCGATTTTCGCCAGAGCCCCCGGGCTCATTTCACGGCCTTTTTTCTTGACAGCCACGGCGGCAAAATAGCTCGACCCGAAGGCTTTTTCGGCCGCCTCGGCGGCAGGGAACCCCATATACTGGGCTCCCGGAAAACCTTCTATCTGCCTTTTACAGGCATCCCAACCTTTGTAGACTCCGGGTTTCTTGCCTTTCCAGACCACGTAGAACCGGTTTTTTTCAGCCATTTTCAGGAAATAAAAGGGAGGCGATTACAGGCGGGAAGTGTTCGTATTCGAGGGCGTGGATCATGGCTGCCACATCTTCCGGGCTTTCGGTGCCTTCCAGGGCCACCCGGGCCTGGAATATGACGGCCCCCTCATCGTAGGCTTCGTTCACGTAATGGATGGTAATGCCCGACTCCTTTTCGCCTGCCGCCACCACGGCCTGGTGCACGCGCATGCCGTACATGCCTTTTCCGCCATACCCGGGCAGAAGGGCAGGATGTATATTGATGATTTGCCCGGGGAAAGTGGCTACAACGTGTTCGGGTACCTTCCAGAGAAAACCGGCCAAAACCAGTAAGTCGGGCTTTAAGCTTAACAGCAGGAGCCGCAGCCCGTCCGGGTCTTCAAAAGCCACTCTGTTAAAGCAGTAAAGCGGCAGCCCGAGCCGCTGGCAGCGTTCGATAACCCCCGCTTTCGGGTTGTTGCAAAACACTCCCCGAATGCAAACCCGTGAATCTGCCTGGAAATACCTAACGATATTTTCCACATTAGACCCTGAACCTGAGGCAAATAGTATTAGATTTTTAGCAGTTTTCTGCCGCATGGGAGGCTGAGTGATAGGTAGACAAAAGTACTAATGAAGCGATAGAAATGGGTAATTTATGGTACATTTTAACGGGAATTGATGGTTTTAATCTAAAGTTTTTTATTTTTGCCAACAATTTAAATTTAAAACCAAACAATATGTCGGACATTGCATCACGTGTTAAAGCCATCATTGTTGATAAGCTGGGTGTAGACGAAAATGAGGTGGTTCCTGAAGCGAGCTTTACAAACGACCTTGGAGCAGATTCCCTTGATACTGTTGAACTGATCATGGAATTTGAGAAGGAATTTGACATTCAAATCCCGGACGATCAAGCAGAAAATATTGCAACTGTTGGCCAAGCGATAAGCTATATCGAGGAGGCCAAGTAATTACATGCTGTCCTAATACCAGAAAGTAAATTATCCATGCGGTAAACAGGCTGCATGGATAATTTTTTTTAATTTACGCTTGGGAATTTTCAGCTTCCTAATAGAATCGTTGCATGCAGTTAAAACGAGTTGTTGTTACGGGACTTGGTGCCCTGACTCCCATAGGAAATACGGTTGAAGCATACTGGGAAGGCCTGAAAAATGGCAAGAGCGGCTGTGCGCCCATCACGTATTTCGACACGGAGAAATTCAAGACCAAATTCGCCTGTGAGCTCAAGGGGTTCGATCCGCTGGCTTTTTTCGACCGGAAAGAGGTACGCAAACTGGACCGCTTTGCCCAGTACGCCCTGGTGTCTTCCGACGAGGCGATTGCCGATGCGGGCCTGGAGCTTGAGCATCTCGACAAATTTCGCGTGGGCGTAATATGGGGAGCCGGAATCGGGGGGTTGGAGACCTTCCAGCAGGAAGTTCTGAGTTATGCCGAAGGAGACGGGACCCCGCGGTTTAACCCCTTCTTTATCCCCAAGATGATAGCCGATATCGCCCCGGGGAATATCTCGATCAAGCACGGGTTCATGGGCCCCAACTACACTACGGTTTCTGCCTGCGCCAGTTCGGCCAATGCCATTATCGATGCCTTGAATTACATCCGCCTGGGCTATTGCGACGTGGTTGTAACCGGCGGGAGCGAGGCGGCCGTGACCATTGCGGGCATGGGAGGTTTTAACGCCATGCATGCCCTGTCTACCCGCAACGAAAGCCCCGAAACGGCATCGCGTCCGTTCGATGCCACCCGCGACGGCTTCGTGTTGGGAGAGGGGGCGGGAGCCCTTATATTAGAGGAGTACGAGCACGCCAAGGCACGTGGCGCCAAAATATATGCCGAAGTGGCCGGAGGAGGCCTTTCGAGCGACGCCTACCACATGACGGCCCCCCATCCGGATGGGATCGGAGTGGTGCGTGTAATGGAAAACTGCCTTAAAGACGCAGGGGTAACTCCCGATGAGGTAGATGCCATTAATACGCACGGAACATCCACGCCACTGGGCGATGTGGCAGAACTCAAGGCCATTTCGCACGTTTTTGGCGACCACGCACACGATATCAACATCAATTCGACCAAATCCATGACCGGCCACCTGTTGGGGGCAGCCGGCGCCATCGAAGCCATCGCTTCCATCCTGGCGATGCAACACAGTATGGTGCCGCCGACCATCAACCATTCAGTAGTGGATGAAAACATCGATCCGAGACTCAATCTGACACTCAACAAAGCACAAAAACGGGATGTGCGGGTGGCGATGAGCAACACCTTCGGATTCGGGGGGCACAATGCCTGCGTCCTATTCAAGAAGATAAGTTAAATCCCGTATGACATTCCCCGGAAATATATTCACTTCCCATTCCAAAGAGGATGGGGATTTTTTTTCGGGAATCTCAAAGATCCTGGGGTTTAAGCCCAGGAAGCTGGAAATCTACAAGCGGGCCTTCCTGCACCGCTCTGCCAATCAGAAAGACAAGAAGGGAAACCCCATGAATTATGAGCGCCTGGAATTCCTGGGAGACTCCATGCTGGGGACCATTATCTCGAAACACCTTTACAAAGAGGTGCCGGGAGGGGATGAGGGTTACCTCACTAAGATGCGATCGAAGATTGTGAGCCGAAAACACCTGAACGAATTGGGTAAAGACCTGGATTTGCTGCACTTTGTGGAAAGCCGGATTCCCAAATCGCATTTCGGGGAGAATATTTACGGGAATGTATTCGAAGCCCTCGTTGGGGCAATCTACCTGGACAGGGGCTATGAATATTGCGAAAAATTCATCAATAGCCGGGTTATTGAGCCCTATGTCGACATCGAGCAACTCGAAGGCCAGGTTATCAGTTATAAGAGCCTGGTGATCGAGTGGTGCCAGAAACAGAAAAAGGAATTCCATTTTGAAGTGTACGAAGATACCGGCAACGACCCGGTGAAGCATTTCGCGGTGAAACTCCGTATCGAAGGGCGCATCCTGGCCAAGGCACGGGCCACCTCCAAAAAAAAGGCCGAGGAAAAAGCCTCCAAAAGGGCCTTTTTCGCGTTGCAGAACAAAATGAAAAACTGAAAAGGCCCTGAAACCTTTTCGCTGCTAAGGTCTCCCGTCGCAATGAGGGGGTCGGGCAGGCTAGGTGGATTCGGGCAGAACCTGTATATTTACCATTCGTTTAAACCGAAATGGGCGCCATACACCATATTTGGGAAGAACTGTTAGACGAGGCTTCCTTCGAATTGTTTGCCATTCACTGCCAATCTGAAGACCATTGCCTGGCGTATGCCCTCAATGAGATGTGTGGCATTAGCCTCTGCAGGGACCGGGAAGACCTGGCGTTGGACGCGTCTACCTGTTTTGCCATTTTCCACTGCAAAGACGAAGTTGCCTTTCAGGAGTGGACCCTTTTCCGCAATGCCGGCTGGAGCCTTGAAGCAGGGGCCCAGGCGGGCCTTTTCCCCGGGCAGCCATCCGAAGTGCGCCGCTACCTGATCCCCGAGAAAAAGGAGGTTGACTATTTCCTTAAAGTGGAAGGCGGGGACGACCCCGACGGGCTGCTCGCCAAATTGCTTTCGATTCCGAGGCTGATTACTGCGTACCGACTCGATGCCGCCGGATTGAAATCCAAACTCAATCTAATTTACTAAACCCCTATGCCAAGCCAGAAAAAGACAAAAATAGTAGCCACTTTAGGACCTGCTACGAGCGAGCGCGAAGTGCTCCGCAAGATGATCGAAGCAGGCGTCGACGTCTTCAGGGTGAATTTCTCCCATGCCGATTATCAGGACGTGGCTGCCCGAATACAGACCATTCGCGACCTCAACGAAGAGATGGGCGTTTACACCGCCATTCTGGCCGACCTGCAGGGCCCCAAGTTGCGGGTGGGCGTCATGTCGGGAGAAGTAGTGGTGGCCCCTGGGGATGAAATTATGTTCAAAACGGGCAAACCCTTTGAGGGCACCGCCGAGGCCGTTTACATGAACTACAAGAATTTCCCGAAGGACGTGAACCCGGGCGAGCGGATATTGCTTGACGACGGGAAGCTGATCTTTGAAATCCTGGAAACCAATGGCAAAGACCAGGTAAAGGCTCTGGTGGTACAGGGCGGCCCACTGAAATCGAAGAAAGGGGTTAACCTGCCCAACACGAATATCTCCCTTCCGGCCCTGACCGAGAAAGACATCAAAGATGCCATTTTTGCCATTTCCCAGAAGGTAGACTGGATTGCGCTTTCCTTTGTGCGGCACAGCCAGGACCTGATAGACCTGCAGCAACTCATCGAAAAGCACGCCGAACACAAAATTCCGATCGTGGCCAAGATCGAAAAACCGGAGGCCGTAGAAAACATCGACAAGATTGTGGCTTATTGCGACGGCTTGATGGTAGCCCGGGGCGACCTCGGGGTGGAGGTGCCGGCCGAAGAAGTACCGCTCATCCAGAAGCAGCTGGTGCTCAGGGCCAAAAAAGCCCGTATCCCGGTAATCATCGCCACCCAGATGATGGAGACCATGATTACCAGCCTCACGCCGACGCGGGCCGAAGTGAACGATGTGGCCAATTCCGTCATGGACGGGGCAGATGCGGTAATGCTCTCTGGAGAGACCTCCGTGGGGAATTACCCGGTACAGGTCATCAGGCGGATGACCAGCATCCTCAAAGCGGTGGAAAGTTCCGAACTGATTAAGGTACCCCACGACCCGCCTACCATTCGAACCAAACGATACATCACCAAGTCGGTGTGTTACCACGCAGCCATCATGGCCAACGAAATCAAGGCAAAAGCCATTTCGACCCTCACGAACAGCGGCTATACGGCATTCCAGATTTCGGCCTGGCGGCCCAGTGCCCATATTTTGGTGTTTACCTCCAACCGGACCATCCTCACACAGCTGAACCTGCTATGGGGGGTAAAGGCTTTTTACTACGACCGCTTTGTCTCTACCGACGAGACCATAGATGACGTGAACCAGATCGCCTGCCGGAAGGGATTCCTGGAAGCCGGCGACATGCTTATTAGCCTGGCGGCTATGCCCATCAAAGACAAAGGTATGGTAAACACGTTGCGGGTTACCCAGATCGAGGAGAACTGCACCTAACCCATGGCGTTTTGCCACCTAAAAGCCAAACCGCAGCTGCACCGACACGGTTTCAGGACCGGGGCTGCTATCGGTTTGGCCAGAAGCGCCAGTGTTGAGGTTCGACAGGGAAATCCCCAACAGGCGCACCGAGTTCTGGAGCGGCTCCTGGTAGAGCAGCTCTTTGGCGGTTTCCAGGAGCAGGTCTGCTGAGCGGATAAATAACGGCAGTGTTTTGCTGCGGGTATGCAGGCTGAAATCGCTGTAGCGGATCTTCAGGGTCACGGTTCTCCCGGCCCGCTGCCTGGGGGCCAGGCGGCGCTCCAGTTCGGCGGCGATCCCCGCCAATTTTTCAAGCATAAATACCTCGCTGCTCAGGTTTTCCCCAAAGGTGTGTTCGGCCCCGACCGATTTGGCGATGCGACTGGGCTGCACCGGGCTGTGGTGCCTGCCCCGAACAACCTCGTAAAAATGGGAGCCGCTCTTGCCGAACTCGGCCCGGAGGAACTCCTCTGATTTCCCTTTCAGGTCGGCCCCGGTAAAAATACCCAGCCGGTTCATCTTTTCGGCCGTGACCCTGCCTACCCCGTAAAACTTGCGAATGTCGAGGTTGAGCAGAAATGCCTCCACCGCTTCGGGGGGGACGGTTTTCTGCCCGTTTGGCTTGTTTACGTCGCTGGCTATCTTGGCCACGAATTTGTTGATCGAAATACCCGCCGAAGCAGTGAGCCCGGTCTGGTCATAGATGCGCTGCCTGATATCGCGGGCGATCAGGGTGGCAGAGGGCATGCCCTTCTTGTTCTCGGTTACGTCGAGGTAGGCCTCGTCGAGGGAAAGGGGCTCTACCAGGTCGGTATATTCCCTGAAAATGGCCCGAATCTGGTGCGACAGCTCGCTGTACCTTTCAAACCGGGGTTTCACAAACAGGAGTTCCGGGCACTTCTGCCGGGCCAGGGCGCCAGTCATTGCCGAGCGCACCCCGAATTTACGCGCCTCATAGCTGGCGGCTGCCACCACACCCCTCTTGCCGGCCCCGCCCACGGCAAGGGGCTTACCCCTCAGCTCCGGGTTGTCGAGCTGCTCCACGGAGGCGAAAAACGCATCCATGTCTACATGGATGATCTTGCGTAGGATTCCATCGGTCGGCATACGCAAATTTAGGTATATTTAAGCGCCCGGTTCCCGCTGTTCCCCAGCTTAGGGACCTTTATGCTACAATAGCGACATGATAGAAATCGAGCGTAAATTTCTGGTAAACGACTCCTCGTACCGCGAGGCTGCCAGTACCCAGACCGAAATCATGCAGGGCTTCCTGAACACCGACCCGGTGCGCACCGTGCGCGTACGCCGCATGGGGAAGGAGGCCTGGATTACCGTAAAGGGGAAATCGCATTCCGGCGGCACCACCCGCAGGGAATGGGAGTATCCCATTCCGGTAAAGGATGCCGAGGAGCTTTTCAAACTCTGCAAACCCGGGGTGATCCGCAAAAGGCGCTACCATGTTCCTGTGGGAGACCACCTGTTCGAGGTAGACGAATTCCTGGATGAAAACGAAGGGTTGGTGCTGGCCGAGGTAGAGTTGAAAAACCTGAAAGAGCCGTTTGAGAAGCCGGCCTGGCTGGGCAAAGAAGTGACCGGGCAGCCGGCCTATTACAATTCACAACTCAGCTTAAAACCCTACAAGCAATGGGAAACCTGATACTACGGCACCTGCCGGGGCTGTTCCTGGCGCTTGCCCTGGGTTGCGGCCAGACGGCTAAAACCGAAGCGGTAACCGATGGCGCAACGCCCGTTGTGTCGCCCCCGCCTGAGACCAAGGCCGAAGTCAGCCAGCGCCTCAAGGCCGAAGGGTATGAGCTGTTCGACTACGTAGACGGGCAAACCGGGGATACCATTTTGATGCAGCAGTATTTTATCGCCTTCCTCAAAAGCGGGCCGGTTCGCTCGCAAAGCAAGGCGGAGGCCGACAGTTTACAGGCCTTGCACCTGGCCCATCTGGGGCGGATGTATGAAGAGGGATATGCCGATATTTCGGGGCCTTTCGGGGACGATGGCGAAATCAGGGGGATAACCATTTACAACGTGCCTACCCGCGCCATGGCAGATAGCCTTGCCAACCTGGATCCCTCGGTCAGGGCAGGCAGGCTCGTCATCGAAGTGCATCCCTGGTGGGCGGCCAAAGGCTTTCCGCTGCGCTGAAGTTTAGCGCACGCTTTTAAATTGCCTCAAAAAGCGGATGTCGTTCTCACTCAACAGGCGGATATCCGGAATTTGGTAGAGCAGCAGGGCAATTCGGTCGATTCCCATACCGAAAGCAAAGCCGGAATATTCCTTGGAATCGATCCCGCAATTGTCGAGCACGTTGGGGTCTACCATGCCGCAGCCCATGATCTCAAGCCAGCCGGTGCCTTTGGTCATCCGGTAATCGGTCTCGGTTTCCAGGCCCCAGTACACATCTACCTCGGCGCTTGGCTCGGTAAAAGGGAAATAGGATGGGCGCAGGCGGATGCGCGATTTCCCGAACAGGGCGGTGGTAAAGTATTGCAGGGTTTGCTTAAGGTCTGCAAATGAGACCCCCTTGTCAATGTAGAGTCCTTCCACCTGATGGAAAAAGCAATGGGAGCGGGCCGAGATGGCTTCGTTCCGGTACACGCGCCCGGGGGATATGGTGCGGATGGGTGGCTTGTGGTCCTCCATATAGCGGACCTGCACCGAAGAGGTATGGGTACGCAGCAAAATGTCCGGGTCGGTTTGAATGAAGAAGGTGTCCTGCATGTCGCGGGCCGGGTGGTATTCGGGCAGGTTAAGTGCCGTGAAGTTATGCCAGTCGTCTTCAATTTCGGGTCCCTCCGATACCGTAAAGCCAATGCGGGAGAATATGTCGATAATCCGGTCTTTGACCAGGGATATCGGGTGGCGCGAGCCCAGTTCGAGTGGCTCCCCGGGACGGGTGAGGTCGCCCAGGCGAGAGGCCGAAGCTTTCCCCGACTGCATGGCGGCCTTCAGGGTTTCCAGCTTTTCAGACGCAGCATTCTTGAGTTCATTAACCGTCTGGCCGAACGCCTTCTTTTCGGCGGGCGGAACTTCCTTCAGAGCCGCGAAATACGAGGCGAGGAGGCCTTTTTTGCCCAGGTATTTGATCCGGAAGGCCTCCAGGGCCTCTTCGGAATCGGTCTGAAAGGCCCGAACTTCATCCAGGTCTTGTTTCAGTTGGTCAATCATGTGCTTTCATTTGGCATTACCGCCTACCTGCGGCAGCGGTGCCGGTGTCGGCAAAGGTACATAATTCTCCGGAGCGAAAGCTGCCCTTCACAACTCCCTTCAAGAGGCCGCACACTCCTGCAGGCAGTACTTCAGGCCTCGTCTTTGACATGTTCGCGCGCCCACTGCACGCAGGCTTCAAACGAGGGGAAGATACACCGCTCAGGCACAAGGCCCGGAATGATGTCTATGCTTTCCATGAGGTACCGGGGTTGTTCCTGCACATTCACAAAAAGGATGGTTACGCCTTTGGCTCGTAATTGCTGCAATACCTCCTCCATGGCAAACAACCCCGACTGGTCCAGATAGGGCATGCGCCCCAGCCTGATGATGACAGCTCGGGCAGAGGCGGGAATTTGCCCGGCAAGTTGCAGGAAATCCTGGGCCGAACCGAAAAAAAGGGGCCCTTTGATATGTTTAATGAACACTTCTTCCTTCAGGTGGGCCGGGAAGTTGGCTTCGTCGGGCCAGGCTTTTTCCTGGAGCAGGGGGATTATCTCAGAGGTCTTGACCATGAGGTCGCCGATCTTCTTCATAAACATCAGAGAGGCGATTATCAGGCCAATGCCCACGGCATATACCAGGTTCCAGAACGCCGAAAGCACCAGGACAACCATCATAACTACCACCTCAGAGCTGAGCTTTACCGGACCGAAGTTGATGTCTTTGGGCAGGGATGGGATGGTTTTGAGCCCCCGGTAGTCCATAACACTGATGCCGACGGTGATCAAGATACCCGCCAGCACCGCAGCCGGGATACGGGAGGCTATAGGCCCCAGGGCCAGTAAAATTATCAGGAGCAGCAGACCGGCCACCATACCCGACAGCCGGGTCTTTCCCCCTGAATTGATGTTCACCACCGTGCGGATGGTGGCACCTGCCCCTGGAATCCCCCCGAATAAGGCGGCAATACTGTTGCCAATACCCTGGCCGACCAATTCCTTGTTGGGCAAATGCCGTGTTTTGGTCATGTTGTCGGCCACTACCGAGGTCAGCAGGGAATCGATACACCCCAACAACGCCAAAGACAAGGCGGTCAAAATGTAGGGAGTTATCCGGCCGGGTTGAAAGCCCGTAAAGATATCGAGATTCGGCAGCGGGAATCCTTCCGGAATGCGCTCAATGGGCCGGTAATTTAACCCGAGGGCAAAGGCTGCCACGGAAACGACAACAAGGGCTACCAGGGTGCTTGGAATGGCCCGGGTAATGCGTTTGAAACCGTAGATTACCACTACGGTGGCCAGGCATAGGAGCAACTCCAGCCAGTTTACCTGCCCCAGGGCCCTGCCGAGCACGCGAAAGGTGCCTGTTACCCCTGCGGCCTCGCTGGCCGCCAGGTTGCGCGATTCGCCCGCGATGGCTTCGGGGGTGATCTCGTGCGACCGGTCAATGGTTTCCTGGAAGTCTTCCAAAACCAGGATGCCTTCGTCTGCCTCATCTCGCAGGATTTTCTCCAGGAGCACCTCTTCGGCCCGGGTTTTGAACTCGCTCGTATAGGCCTCGTCTTCTTTGGGGTAATACCCCAGGGCGGGAAGCATTTGCGTGATCAGGATAATTACCCCGATGGCCGTCATAAAGCCCGAAACAACCGGGTATGGAATATAGCGAATGTAACGGCCCAGCCCCAGTACCCCGATGCCAATCTGGAACAGCCCGGTGAGCAGGAAAATGGTAAGGATGGCCGGCAGGGCCCGCTCGACACTACCTTCGTTAAACGCCAGCAGGGTGCTGACCACGACCATGCTCACGGCCGTCATAGGGGCAGTCGGCCCCGAAATCTGGGTAGGGGTGCCGCCAAACAGGGCTGCAAAAAAACTCAGGAAGATAGCTCCGTAAAGCCCGGCACTAGGCCCCAGACCCGAACTAACGCCAAAGGCCAGGGCCAGGGGGAGGGCTACGATCCCGGCGGTGATTCCTCCCAGGAGATCGCCCCGCAGGTGGGCAAAAAAACGATTCATGACGGTGGTTTGCTACACCCTACAAGGTATGACAAACCGGACAGATCAAAAAGTAAAAGCCGGCTGGATATGCCCGGCCGGCTTTTATTTATCGGTATGCCCACACCGGGGTTATTCGTCAAAGAAAACCACCTCCCCGGTACTCACGTCGTACATGCCGCCGACGATGGCAATTTCCCCCTCCTTTTCCATGTCGCTGAGGATTTTACTCTGGGAACGGACATTTTCAAGTGCCAGGTGCACGTTCATTTCGGCTACGGCATCGACAAATGAGTCGTTTCGGGAATTGCGGAGCGATTCGTCCTTGGGTTCCTTGACCGCTGACACTGCCGGTTCGATCTTGTAGATCAGGGAAGTCAGGTGGCCCAGGCGGGCATGGTCACAAGCCCCTTTTACAGCCCCGCAATTGGTGTGCCCGAGCACGACCAACAACTTGCTTCCCGCCAGCTTACAGGCAAACTCCATGCTGCCCAAAATATCCTGATTGATAAAATTGCCGGCGATGCGGATGCTGAAAATGTCGCCCAGCCCCTGGTCGAAAACCAGTTCGGCTGAGACCCGGGAATCGATGCAGCTCAGGATGGTGGCGAAAGGGAACTGACCCTCGGCTGTTTCGTTGACCTGCTCCAGCAGGTTCCGGTTCGCTTTCAGGTTATTCTGGAATCGCAGGTTTCCCTCCTTCAGGTATTCCAAGGCCCTTTGAGGGGTTAGCGTAGCCTGTTTTTCTTTAGTGTGTGCTTTCATGACTTTATGGGATTGATGTGTTCTGTCTTAGGGTGATTCTTGAAAAACTCGCTGTAGCTGGGCGGGTTCTCAATCTGCCCGCGCTCAGACAGCAAAAGGATATCTATCTGTCTGGACTCGGCCTTATGGGTGAAATCGTCCAGAATCTCGATAATATCGTTGTCAAGGTAACGCGTTTTCCGAACATCCAGTTCAAGATAGGTTTTTTCGGGCAATCGTTCCAGCTCTTTCAGGATGGCGCCCTTGTTGATGAAGGTCACTTCCTCAGCGAGGGTCATCTTGATGCGGTGCCGGCCGTTGCTTTTGTCTTCGATGTGAAGGAAATGGGAATTCTGGTAGCTTTTGATCAGGATTACGATAATCCCAACCGTAAGGCCCAACAGGATGCCGGTCAGCAGGTCGGTGAAGACAATGCCAACTACCGTGACCACATACGGAACCGCCTGTTTCCAACCCTTTTTGTACATCTCCCTGAACAGGGAGGGTTTGGCCAGCTTATAGCCGACCAGGAATAAAATGGCGGCCAAGACCGAAAGGGGAATCATATTGAGCAGGCGCGGGATTAGGATCACGGAGATGAGTAGCAGGAACCCGTGAACTATGGCGGAAAGTTTGGACCGCCCCCCCGACTGCACATTGGCCGAACTGCGCACGATTACCTGGGTGATAGGCAGCCCGCCAACCAGGCCCGAGAACATGTTGCCCGCCCCCTGAGCGAGTAATTCGCGGTTGGTAGGGGTAATGCGTTTTTCGGGGTCGAGTTTGTCTGTGGCCTCTACACAGAGCAGCGTTTCCAGGCTGGCCACCAGGGCGATGGTAAAGGCAGTGACCCAGATTTCAGGCCGGGTAATAGCCGCGAAATTCGGAAAGCTGAACTGGCCAAGGAACGAATTGATATCGCCTGGAACAGGTACGTTTACCAGGTGTTCATCCGAGATGGACAACAGGGCGTGATCGCGGGTAAACAGGTAGTAGACAATACCTGCCACCACTGCCACCAGTGGCCCCTGCACAATCTGGAAGATTTTTGATTTCCCGGTAAGGACCCTGTCCCAGAGGATGAGGATAACCAGGCCGGTCACGGCAATCAGGGTGGCACCCGGCGAAATGTTGTTGAGTGTGTTGAACAGTTCCGAAAACGTGTTTTCCCCGTCGATCTGGAAAAAGGCAAAGTCGCCTTCGGGGTCCTGGTCATACCCGAAAAAATGGGGTATTTGCTTCAGGATGATGATGATCCCGATGCCGGTAAGCATGCCTTTGATGACCGAAGAAGGGAAATAGTAGCCGATAATTCCGGCCTTGAGCAGGCCGAAAAGGAGCTGGATGGCACCACCGAGCACCACGGCCACCAGAAAATTTTCCCAGCCCAGGGCACCTATGGCACTTAGGACAATGGCAGCGAGACCGGCTGCCGGGCCGCTCACCCCGATGTGGGAACCACTGAGAAACCCGACGACAATGCCCCCTATGATTCCCGCGATAAGACCCGAGAAAAGGTTGGGCGCCCCGCTGGCCAGGGCAATACCTAAACAAAGGGGAAGTGCCACGAAGAATACGACGATGCTGGCAGGGATATCCTGCCTGAAATTTTTAAACATATGGTTAGTACTTTACCGCACCCCGGGGGGTGCGAAGGTTAGCAATTGCGCGAAGGAGGCCTTGAAAGGCGGGTGGTTATATTTGCTTCCCTTCGGGGGGCGGCAGCAATATTTCGCAAACGTGGTTGTGGTGTGCCCACGGGGGACTTTGGGGGCTTTCGCTCCTGTCAAATGACATAAAGGCCGCAAGGGGCTCCTGGCACGAAAAGAACATCTTTTCCTGCAGGGTGTCGAAGGAGCCGGGTTCCCCGGGTTCTTCCTCCCCGGAACTATTTAGGGAGAGCACAACGACCTCGTCCTGGAGATACAGCAGGGCCAGGGGCGAGGCCACCAGCGATAGCGCCCAGAAGAGCAAAATACAGCTGTACATCCGTTTAACCTTCATAAAAGAGGAATTGGCCGCCGCGAGAGGGGAGCTCTCTTGCCGGCAGAATGGCAAGATATTAAAAATCCTTCAATCGTCTGAGGGATTTCAGGGGCATCCAACCCGTCTGGCCGTCGGCCAGACCCACTTTTTGCCAGTTGTCAAGGGTGTCGAGCAACTGTACTTTGGTGCCCTCGTGCAGCAGGAAGGCTTCCTTGGATCGCTGGTTGGGCTCTGAGCGGGCCGCCACTTCCTCATCGAACACAATGGCTGGCTGGTCAGACTGGTATGCAAGGTATTGCAGATAGGCCATGGTTGTGCTTCCCAGGGAGAACAGCAGGGCAACAACCCCTCCGATCAGGGCAACGCGCTTCTGGTTGGGGCG
This sequence comes from Robiginitalea sp., assembly GCA_024642005.1. Lineage (GTDB taxonomy): Bacteria > Bacteroidota > Bacteroidia > Flavobacteriales > Flavobacteriaceae > Robiginitalea. The sequence goes on from JAHECA010000003.1 coordinate 111,714, forward strand.
GCGCAGGGCCAGGAACAGCACATAACCCGCCACGAAGAGCAACATGAAAGCAACGCCCAGATAGGCCCAGATATCCTGCCGGAAGTAGAAAACCAGTTTGTCGTACAGGCGTTTCAGGTCGGTCTGTGGCAGGGGCTGGATGGCATCCAGGGTCATGTTGCGCGCAAAGCTGAGATTGTTCTGAATTTCTGCATCGTTCGGGTCTAACAAAAGGGCCTTTTCATAATAATAGATGCTTGGCGCAATCTCCCCCAGCTTGTAATGGGCGTTGCCCAGGTTAAAGTACAGGGCAGCCGAATGCTTGTTGCCCGACAGGATTTCTTCGTATAGCGAAACCGCCTGCTGAAAATCACCTGCATTATAGGCCTCGGTGGCCTTCGCAAAAAGCCCGTTTGCCTGTGCGCCGGCGGGCAGGGCCGGAAGCAACCAGAGCAAGGCAAATAGAATGGGTCTGAAATGCTTCATGTTAGATTTCTTTATCCAGGGCGGTAATCACCTGGCTCGCCTTATCGTAATCCTGTTGCATCTGCACCCTTGAAAAGGGACTGTAACGGGCCATCTCACAGTTTACCAGCAGTTCGGTGAACCCGCCGACCGAGGTCTCTGTGGCCCCCCGCTCGATTAAGAGTTCCTGAATCTTGTCTTTGCTGAATTCGCTGGTTTCCAGCTTAAGCTGCGCTTTCAGGTAATTGTGCAGGGCTTTTTCAAGGGCCACATAAAAGGCCTCCTTATCGCCCAGCTCTTTCCGGGCACGTGACAGGTATTTTTTAGCCAGTCGGTTGGCCCGCTTGATTTTCAATCCTTCCACGTCGCGCTCGCGCTTCTCCCGTTTCCTTCTGAATACAACGAACAGGGGGATAAGCGCCAGGGGCCCGAGGAGCCAGACAAGATGCCTACGGCTGCCAAAAAAAGGCTCAGAGGAAGTGGAGGTGAGGTCGGCATTGAGTTTGATAAAGTAAAACTGGTCGCCCGTGCGCACCACTGTTTTGGGCCCTTCGGGAGTTGCTTTGTCTGTGGCTGCGGCAGTTGGGCCTCCCTGAACGTTAATGGTGATTTCCCCTGAACGGAGGTGTTCGTAGCGCTCGGTTTCCGGGTTGAAATAGGAAAAACTGATTTCCGGGATGGGGTATTTGCCCTGGAAGGATGGAACGATGGTATACGATTCGCTCACGCTGCCCTGCATGCCATTGAGCGTCGTACGGACGTCTTCGGTAAATTCCGGGTCATAGACCTCCAGGGAACTGGGGAGGGTGAGTTTGGGCAACTGGAAGAGCTTCAGGTTTCCCTTGCCGGCCACGCTCACGGTTGCCTGCAGCGACTCCGAGGCATTCAGGGCATCGCGGCTGGCTTCCACCTTAAAGTCGAAGCTACCCACGGCGCCGGTAAAATCGGCCGGTCGGCCGGCTACGGGCAGGGGGCGCACCTGAATGGTGCGCTTGCCTGCCGAAACGGTTTTGTTGGTGTTGGCGTAAATGCGCTCCCCGAAGAAATTGCGCCTTTCGGTGGGGACTTCAAGGGAGACTTCCAGGGCCAGGGGCTCGATGTCGAGTTCCCCCTCTTTCTGGGGGTAAAGCACCACCCGTTTCAGCACCACATACCGGTAGGGCTGGCCTTCGAACATGCCGTTTTCAATGCTGTATTTGGAGAAGGGGATCTCCTGGCTCCAGAAATTGTTGTATTTGGGGTTGTCGAGGGGCCTGAAATTGGACACGCCCACCGAGGAGCTGAAGTAAAGCTTGTACACCACGCTGATGGGCTCGTTCAGGTAAGGGTCGGTTTTGGAGACCTCGGCGATCAGGTGCAGGTTCTGATCGGCGACGTCGTCGAGGGACGATGGCCCGCCCGGCTGGTCTACCGCCTCGGTAATGGTCACCTTTTTCGGGATGGTCTTATAGGTATTCCCGCTGATAACTATGGACGCCTGTCCGATGGTGTAGACCCCCTTTTCGAGCGGGGCCAGCACGTACCCATATGTTTTGGAAAAAGAGCGCACCCCGTTTACCCAGGAAGAGCTGATCGCCTGGGAAGGACCCATGAGCACGCGGAAGCCCTCGAAATCGGGCGGGATGAAATTATCGCCGTCCTGGTTCATGGTAAATTCGACCCTTAGGCGTTCGTTAACTCCAAGGCGTTCCTTGCTGACCTGCAATTCAAAGGAGACTTCCTCCCCGGTTCGCTGGGCGAGCAGGGCGACAGGTGCAAGGCAGAATGCCAATAAGATAATATGCCCGAAGAGCTGCTTCATTACCAGTCTTTTTCGGCTTTTACCTGGGCTCCCTTCACTTTTTGGGCGTCCAGTTTTTCTTTTACTTTCTTCTCTTCATTCTCCATGGCCTGAAGCAGGTTTTGGATCTGCTGGGGGGAGAGCTGGTTGGGGCGGGGTTGCTGGGGCTGGTCTTTTTGTTCAGGCTGCCGGTCCTGCTCCTGTTTCTTTTCCCCGTCACCTTCCTTATTCTCTTCCTTTTCGGAATCCCCGTCCTGTTGGTTTTCCTGATCTTCCTGCTGATCCTGGTCACCTCCCTGGTTCTGGTCCTGGTCCTGGTTCTGCTGGTCTTTCTGCTCCTGGTCTTGCTGGTCCTTCTCGTCGTCCTGGTCGTTCTTCTGCTGCTCCTGGTCTTTCTTCTGCATTTCCTTGGCCAGGGCCAGGTTGTACCGGGTCTCTTCGTCGGCGGGGTTATTCCGCAGGGCTTCCTTGTAGGCTTCAACAGCCTTCTGGTAGTCTTTCTGCTTCATATACACATTGCCCATGTTATGGTAGGCCTGGTGTTTCTGTGGCTTTTCGCCGGCCCGCTCCCCGGCTTCCTTGAACCGGCCGAAGGCCTCCCCGTAGCTCTCCTTGGTATAATAGGCATTGCCAAGGTTGTAGGGCGCTACAGGGTTTTCGACGCTTTTCGAGATGGCCCGGCGGAAATTCGCTTCGGCGTCTACAAAATCGTCATCGGCAAGCTCCCGGGTGGCTTCCCGGGTCAGGTTTTCAGAGGCCCTGAGAGATTTGGCATCGATTTTTTCGCCCTCCTGGGCCAGGGCCAGCAAGGGAAAAAAGCTGATAAGGAAAACCCAGAATCGTCTCATCAGGCCGCTTGTTTTTCGTTGAACAAATCCAGTTTGCGCAGCCAGCTTGTTTTGCGCTCCAGTACGAATATATCGAGGAACAACAAGAGCAAAGCGCCGCCCAGGAACCACTGGAACTGATCCTTGAATTCGGCAAACTGCTTGGCTTCAAATTCCATTTTATCCATTTGCTGGAGGGTTTCACTGATAAAGGCAACCGCATCGGCCGTGTTGGTCCCGTCGAGATACTCCCCATTGCCCTCGGAGGCGATCTCGGAAAGCACCTCCTCGTTGAGGCGGGTGATAACCACCTCGCCCTGGTTGTCTTTTTTAAGGCTTTCCAGCACCCCGTTGCGCTTTATCGGAATTGGCGCACCCTTGCTGGTGCCCACCCCGATGGTGTAAATGCGGATGCCTTGTTCAATGGCTTTTTCTACGGCTTCTGCCATTCCTCCCTCTGAATGGTCTTCCCCGTCTGAAACGATGAACAGCACCCGGTTGGTCTGTTGCTCGTCATCGAAGTAGGTGGCGGCCAGGTCAATGGCCTGCCCGATGGCAGTCCCTTGCGAGGAGAGCATATCTGTATTCATGCTTTGCAGGAACATTTTGGCGGCACCGTAGTCGGTGGTAATGGGCAGCTGCGGATAAGCCTGGGCCGCATAGGCGATAATCCCAACGCGGTCGCTGGCCAGTTCGTTAATGATTTCGGACACCAGCCGCTTGGCCTTTTCGAGCCGGTTGGGCGCAATGTCTTCGGCCAGCATGCTCTTGGAAACGTCGACGGCAAAAACGATATCGACTCCTTCCCGCTTCACGGTTTCGAGCTTGGTGCCCATTTTCGGATTTACCAGTCCCACCACAAGCAGGGTGAGGCCCCCCAGCAGCAACAGGAATTTGAGTTGGGGCTTGAAAAAGGAGCGGTCGGGTGCCAGGCGGCGCAGCAGGCGCGCCTCGGCAAACCTCCGTTGGGCACGACGCCTCCAGAGCTGGTGGATGAGGTATAACATCACCAGTACCGGAATTATTCCCAGCAGGTAGAAATACGCTTTTTCGTCCAGTTGAATCATACTCTTTTAAATAAAACTGCGAAACAGGCTAAACCGCATGAGCCATTCCAGCAGAAGCAGTCCTCCGGCCAGCAGCACCCAGGGCCTGAAAAGTTCTTCGTACCGGTAGTACTTCAATTCTTCAACCTCCGTTTTTTCCAGTTTGTTGATTTCCTCGTAAATGGCCTCCAGTTCTTCATTGTCGGTGGCCCGAAAATAACGCCCTCCTGTTGCCTCGGCAATGGCCTTTAGCAGGTCTTCGTCAATTTCGACCTGCCGCATCCCATACCGGAACGAACCGTCGGGATTATAGCCGATGGGAGAGAGCGCATTGCCGTTGGTGCCCAGCCCGATCGTATAGGTTTTTATGCTGTATTCCAGGGCCAGGTCGGCGGCTGTTTGCGGTTCGATAAAGCCGGCGTTGTTTACCCCGTCTGTAAGCAAGATAATGACTTTGGAAACTGCCGCGCTTTCCTTGAGGCGGTTCACAGAGGTGGCCAGGCCCATCCCGATCGCCGTGCCGTCGGTAAGCTGCCCATAGGTAATTTCACGCAGGGCACCCAGCACAATGCCCTTGTCACTGGTAATCGGCGTTTTTGTATAGCTCTCCCCGGCGTAGGCAACCAGTCCGATGCGATCGTTGGGCCGTTTGTTGATAAACTCGGCTGCAACCTCTTTTAGGGCCGAAAGGCGGTTGGGCTTCAGATCGCGGGCCAGCATGCTCGACGAAACATCGATGGCCATAACGATATCGATCCCTTTTGTGGTTTTCGTGCGCGTAGAGACATCCTGGGTTTGGGGGCGCGCCATGGCAACGATCACAGCAGCCAGAGCCAGGAGCCTCAGGGCGGGCAATACGGGGTATGCCCTGGCCAGCAGGGAGGGCTTGCCAAAGCTGCCCAGGCTGGGCATGCGCAGGCTGGCCGATAGCTTCCTGCGCCTGAGCCAGTACCAAAGGATGGCCACCGGCAGCAGGAGCAGCAGCCAGAAAAACTCAGGATTGGCAAATTCGATATGGCTCCCGATCATACGATGGTTTTTACTTCTAGAGTTTTCAGGATGCGGGCCACAATCTGCTCGGCATAGGCGTCGCCGCGTTCCCACGACAATACCACCTGTTGCAGAAACCCGTTGCCCCCGAAAAGCAGGATGTTGTATTCCCCTTCTATGGTTGCTCCCGAGTCTGGGGCCGTCAGGCGGGCAGTGCCGTACACCTTAATCCCCTTAACCCCGGAAACGGTGGAAAATTCTTCCTGCTTGGTTATAATGTTGCGGGCCCCCGCCTGTTCCAGCCGTTTGAGGACCTCTTCAATGCTCGCTTCGAAGTCAGGTTCTGTTTTCGGGTCGGCCAAGAGAGTGGAATTGACCATAACAGACAGGTTTGCCCGGGGGTTGTCGGAGGCGAATACCGCCATGCTCCGGATTTGGGCGCGGGCCTCTTCCGAAAGCTCTAACTCCCGTCGGTAGAGCACCTCCGGGGATTCGAGGATTATGGGAGGGAAACCATAGGAACTCGCTACCCATTCACCCTCCAGCAGCGATTTGGTTGGGGTGCCCAGCACGCTGTCGTGCACCCGTTGGTAGCCGAAAATGCCTACGGAGGCAATTCCGGCAATAAGCAGCAGGGCAGCCAGGCTTGCCGCCGCCATCCAGAGGCGCTTGCGCCGTTTTTTTGCCTGGAGGGCTTCCCGGTAGGCCTCCTGCTCCAGCAGTTCTTCTTCAGTGGGTTCCGGAAGGGTTTCGTGCGTTTTGACCACGATGAGCTCAACATCCTTTCGGTCTCGCTCTGCATCGCCTGCCGGCGGCTTCGATTTGGCGAATTTCACCAAATCGGCCGTTTCCAGGATGCGGCGGAACTGTTTCAGGGTGTCGGCATCCAGTTTCAACTGGCCGGCATCGCGCAGCATTTCAAGTTTGATAATGAGCTCGGCCGTGGTGCTTTCCAGGGCACTTATGTGGACCTCTTCTTCCAGGTACGACCGCACGATTGCCGTAAGCTCGGTATAGTATTGCTTGTATTCGTCCTGGATCAGGTAGCGGGAATCTTCGAGCCGCTTCAACTCGCGCATGGCCCGCTCGAAAGGGGGCAGCAGGGCCTCTTCTTCCTGAGGGGTCAGGGGTTTTTTCCGCATGAAGAACCAATAATACGCCCCACCGGCCAGCAAAAGCAACACGGCGATCCATCCCAGCCAGGCCAGCGACCGCCCCCGTACCTCCATCAGGGGCTTGATATCGTACATTTTCTGTACCGTGGTGTCGACCGGTACGGTCGCCACAGACACCAACAGGGAATCGGTAAAGTAACCTTTCCCGTTTATCTCGATGTGCTGGGTGGGTAACAGGTACACCCCGCTGTCGAACTGGGTGAGGGCATAGGTCTTCAACAGGGTCATTCGCTCGTCGTGGCGGGTGGTGTCAGTTTGGAACGATTCCACGGTCTCCAGGGGCGAAAAGGTCTGACCCTCGGGGAAAATAACCTGGGCGGTGGTGTCTGCTTCGACTGTGATGGTGAAATTCACCTGCTCCCCGATACGGATCGAGAGGGTGTCGATAGAGGTGCTGATGCGGGGTTCTGACTGCCCCGTAGCGGACAGGGCCCACAGCAGCATCCCTGTGGCCAGGAAGACCCTGAGGGCCCCGGGCGACACGATTCGCATAGAGGTGCTATTGAGGTGCATCAGCCGCGGCGTTTAAAATATCCCAATAATTTTTTCACATAGCTCTCGTCGACCCTGCAGTCGAGTATTCCGCACCCGGCCCGGGTAAAAGTGTCTCTGAAGTAATTGACCCGCTCCAGGTAGCTGGCCTCGTACTGTCGCCTGAGCCGGCCCGACTGGGTGTTGATCATGCGCACCTGGCCCGTTTCGGCATCGAGCATGGGCACCAGCCCCACGTTGGGCAATTCGGCCTCGCGGGGGTCGTAAATGCGAATCCCGGTAAGGTCGTGCTTGTTTCCCGTAATGCGCAGCGTCTGCTCGTAGGAGGCGGTCATAAAGTCTGAGAGGACGAAAACAATGGCTTTTTTCTTGAGCACATTCGAGAGGAACTTGAGCGCAACCGAGAGGTCGGTCTTGCGGCTGGCAGGTTCGAATTCGAGCAGTTCGCGGATAATGCGCAGGACGTGGCTCTTGCCTTTTTTGGGTGGGATGAAAAGCTCCACCTCATCCGAAAACAGGATGAGGCCCACCTTGTCGTTGTTCTGCATGGCCGAGAAAGCCAGGGTGGCTGAGATCTCGGTAAGCACCTCGCGCTTGAACTGGTCCACGGTTCCGAATTGCTCAGACCCGCTCACATCGACCATAAGTACCATGGTGAGTTCCCGCTCCTCCTCGAACACTTTCACAAAGGGCTGGTTGTAGCGGGCGGTCACGTTCCAATCGATCGAGCGCACATCGTCCCCGAACTGGTACTGCCTTACCTCGCTGAAGGTCATACCCCGCCCCTTGAAGGTGGAATGGTATTCCCCTCCAAAGATGTGATCAGACAGACGGCGCGTCTTGATCTCGATCTTCCGGACTTTCTTTAAGAGCTCTTTGGTATCCATGACCAATCAGGAGTGGCGGCTGGCGCAAGGCCGGGCCCCAAGGGGGAGACAGCCTCGTGGTGCCCTTGTCAGGGCACCTCGATTTCGTTTACAATGCGGTTGATGATCTCTTCCGAAGTAACATTTTCGGCTTCGGCCTCGTAGGTAATCCCGATGCGGTGTCGCAGCACATCGTGCACCACGGCCCGCACGTCCTCGGGGATTACATAGCCCCTGCGTTTTATGAAGGCGTAACATTTGGCTGCAACAGCCATGTTGATACTGCCCCTGGGGGAAGCGCCGAAGCTGATCAGCGGCTTGAGATCGGCCAGCTGGTATTTTTCGGGGTAGCGGGTAGCGAACACAATGTCGAGGATGTACTTCTCGATCTTTTCATCCATATAGACCTCCCGAACCGTTTTCTGGGCGCTCAGAATTTGCTTCAGGCTTACCACCTGGTTCACAGGCTGCAGGGAGCCCTTCAGGTTTTGCCGGATGATGAGTTGCTCTTCGGCCATTTTCGGGTAGTCGATCACGGTCTTGAGCATGAACCGGTCTACCTGTGCTTCTGGAAGGGGATAGGTGCCTTCCTGTTCTACCGGGTTCTGGGTGGCCATGACCAGAAAAGGTTCGTCGAGCTTGAAGGTTTCGTCGCCAATGGTGACCTGGTGTTCCTGCATCGCTTCCAGCAGGGCCGACTGCACCTTGGCGGGAGCCCGGTTGATTTCGTCGGCGAGGATGAAATTGGCAAATACAGGTCCTCTTTTGATGGAGAAGTCGTTTTCCTTGATGTTGTAGATCATGGTGCCAATTACGTCGGCGGGAAGGAGGTCTGGCGTAAACTGGATGCGGGAGAAGCTACCCTTGACGGCATTGGCGAGGGTTTTGATCGCCAGCGTTTTGGCCAGGCCGGGAACGCCTTCCAGCAAAATATGCCCCTGTCCTAAAAGCCCAATCAGCAGGCGTTCGATCATGGCCCGCTGGCCGACGATCGCTTTGTCCATTTCGTGAATCAGCAGATCAATGAAAGCGCTTTCCTGGGCAATTTTCTCGTTCATAGCGCTGATGTCCACCGCCTTGGTTTCTTCCATAAAAAGTAATTAGATTTAGTTTGGCAAAAGGCCTGTTTGGTTGCACCTCGCAAATTGAAAATTTATTCATTGGGAGCCTGTTAATGATTGGTTAAAAAAATCCGAAAACCCTAAGTTTTATGACGCTTTTAAGGGATTTTCTCACTACTTTCACAAGCCTATGACACAGGCTTCAAACTACACGCCAGTCATTGCCGGAACCATGACCTGGGGCAAGTGGGGAAAAGGCTTCTCCACGGCCGAAATGGTCGCCCTTATGAAGCAATGCCTGGAGCTCGGGATTACCACCTTCGACCATGCCGATATTTACGGCGGCTATACCAACGAAGCCGACTTCGGCAAGGCATTTTCCAAAAGCGGGATTGCCCGCGAATCAGTTGAGTTCATCAGCAAATGCGGCATACAGTACCCCTGTGAGGCCCGCCCGATGGCAGAAAAGCATTACCAGTACGACGCAGATTACATTGTGGGCTCTGCCGAGCAATCCCTGAAAAACCTGCATACCGACTACCTCGACTTGCTGTTGCTGCACCGCCCCAGCCCCCTGATGGACCCATCTGAAGTGGGGGAGGCCTTCAGCCGGCTGAAAGACTCGGGTAAGGTGCGCTCGTTTGGGGTGTCGAATTTCACGCCCTCTCAGACTGCCCTGATCGAAACGGCTGTACCTGTCGAGGCCAACCAGTTCGAATGTTCTATCACGGCCCGGCAGGCCCTGTATGACGGGGTGCTGGACGACTGCATCATCAATGGACGTACAGCCATGGCCTGGAGCCCCCTCGGCAGCTTTTTCCGGGAAGACGATGCCTGCAAGGCTCGGATTTCAGAGGTGATGGGCGGGATGTGCGAAAAGTACGGCGCCTCAGAAAGCCAGCTGTTGCTGGCCTGGTTGATGCGCCACCCGGCGGGCATCCACCCCGTGGTCGGCACCACCGATGCAGGGCGCCTGGCCGATGCGGTGGCCGCAACCCGGTTCACGATGGAATTGGATGATTGGTTTGTGCTGCTGGTAGCGGCACAGGGGCACAAGGTGCCCTAAAAAAGGAATACTATGGATAAGACGGTTTTTATCACCGGAGCCACCAGCGGAATTGGCCGGGCTACCGCCTTGCTGCTGGCCGGCATGGGTTGCAGGATCGTAGCCTGCGGCCGCCGCGAAGAGCGGCTGCAAGACTTGAAACAACAGTTGGGCGATCAGGTGCACACCCTGGTGTTTGACGTGCGCGACCGCGATTCGGTTCAAAAGGCGATCGCCTCATTGCCAGGGCCCTTCAGCCGGGTAGACGTGCTCGTTAACAATGCCGGGAACGCCCACGGCCTCGACCCGGTGCAGGTCGGGAGCCTGGACGACTGGGACGCCATGATCGACATCAATGTGAAGGGGCTGCTGTACGTCACCAAAGCCCTGCTGCCGACCTTGATGCAGAGCAAGCAGGGCCATATTGTAAACATCGGCTCCACGGCAGCCAAGGAAGTATATCCGGCAGGGAATGTCTACTGCGCAAGCAAGCATGCGGTAGATGCCCTGACCACAGGCCTGCGCATAGACCTGAACGGCACCGGCATACGCGTTGGGGCCATCCATCCGGGCATGGTGGAAACCGAATTCAGTCTGGTCCGCTTCAAGGGGGACGCCCCCAGGGCGTCTCGGGTTTACCAGGGGTTTGAGCCCCTGAAGCCGGAAGATATTGCCGGGCTGGTCTGGTTTGCCATCAGCCAGCCTCCCCACGTTAACATAGCCGACCTGGTGGTTATGCCCACCGCCCAGGCAAGCAGCACCATCGTCCATAAAACATGATCAACAAGCGCTTGCTGATCAAGAACCTGCTGGCTCACAATGACGAGAACAGCTTCTATGACAAAAAGCGCTTTGTCGACATCGGGCCCAAAGAAGGGAAAGCCAAGTTCCTGAAGCACGTCTGCGCCCTGGCAAACAGCAACCCGGCCAACCGGTCGTACATTGTGGTGGGGGTCGAAGACGCCGACAATGCCATACAGGGGGTCGACTTTTTTGACGACAGCAAGATCCAGAACCTGGTGAACGCCTACCTGGACAACCCGCCCGCCATCACCTATGAAAACGTGCATTTCCCGCACCTGCCCGAGGGCAAGGTGGTGGGGCTGGTCACCATCACTTCTTCCGGAAATGCCTGCAGCCTTAAAAAGAACATTTGGAAATACTACGGGGGAACGGCTTTCCTGCGGGAGGGCAGCGTAAGCAAACCCCTGCAGACCACCCCCCGGCTGCGCGACGTGAACTCACCTGTGGTGGCCGAGATCGAGCGGCATGCGAAGAACAACATCGAACTGACCCTGGACGGCGTCATAGATTTCATACACCTGCGCCACAAAGACCTCTCCAGCAACTACAAGGTGTTCAAAGAACAGTTTGTGGTGTGCTGGGCGGGCAACCGGAAGGTTGTCAAGGAGCAGGAGTATTTTTCACGGGTAGACATCGAGCTGATCAACGAGCAGGTCAAGCTCTTCTTTTCGGCCCTGGACGAAGTGGCCATCCGCCACAACCCGGATTCCTTTGTAATCGAGGAGTACGTGCACCTGGGGCTGGGCGACCAGAAGCGCTATTACCCGCTCGAACAGGTGTCCATCGTCTTTGCCGATAACGGCACCTACCAGATCCAGAGCGAACTTCTTTTTTCACCCCCACAGTACGACCGCAAGACCCTGCACCATGTCTTCAATGCAAACAGGGCCCTTTTACAGAAACTGCAGCAGAACATCCCGCTGCAGCAAGCCGAAGAGGATGACCTGCACCGCATGCCGGCATCTCTGCTCATCTGTTACCTGAATGGTTTTGAACAGGCTGGAGAGCTGCTGCAGGACGCCCGGCAATGGTTGCGGCAAAAGGACGAGAGGGCCTATCTGGCCCTGAAAGAGGCCATGCGCATTTTGCGCAAGGTGCGTTACAGCTAGTGCAGTTGCAACCACATCAGGGCATACGGGGGCACTTCCAGCAGCCCGCTCTGCACTTTACCCCTCGAATGGTCGGTCAGGTTGTGGTACCCTCCTTCGGCCAGATAACCCAGGCGGGCCAGCCAGGAGGCATTGACTACCTGAACTTCGGCGTCGAAGTTCGCGATAACCATTACCCCGTCTGTCTCGGATCGCCTTTCAAAGAGGAGCAGGTGGTCATTTCCGGTCAGGTGCAGGTGGGTCTTCCCGGCAGCTCCCAAAACGGGCAGTTGCCGCCGAAGCCCGATCAGGCTGCGAATCTGCCCGAATACCTGCGCCCCCGGGCCCTTCCCCTTTTTGAGGGAGGCAACCGCCTTCCAGTCGTGATATGGACGGTTTATCCAGCGGCTGTCGTCGGCCTTGTCGGCGTCTTTCAGATAGGAATAGTCGTTGAGGGCGGCCAGCTCATCGCCTGCATAGATCAGGGGGATGCCTTCGGAAGCCAAAATGATGCCATGCATCAGCACGATCTTGCGCACTGCAGTATCCAGTGCGTCGGCCTGCCCTGTTTCCAGCGCTTTTTCAAGTCCGAGCAGGGAGGCGGCACTTCCCGTGATGCGCCCGTCCCCGGTTAGGGGGTTGAACATGAAGATCGCCCCTTTGGCCGGAGACCAGCCGAGGCGCTGACAGTAGTAGTCGAGCAGGAACCTGCGGTGTGCCCCGGGGTCCCACCCCAGCTGGCGGATGTGGTTGTCGTCGAATCCCAGGCCAATGTCGTCGTGGCAGCGAATGTAGTTGATCCAGCTTCCTTCCGGTGGCTTGGGGGGCAGGCTCAGCAAGCTTTTGTAGAGCAGGGAGGTTTTCTTGGTGGCGATGGCGTCCCACAGGCAGGCCATGAGGGTGGCATTGTAGGCGAGCTCGCATTCATTGCCTTCCAGGCGGCCTTCCCCAAAGTATTTGACGATTTCTAACGGGGCTACGATTGCCTCGGCCAGAATAATGACACCGGGAGCCACTACCTGCAGGCAAAGACGAAAAAGGGCGATAAGTTTGTGGGCTTCGGGCAGGTTCTGGGACGAGGTGCCTATTTTCTTCCACAGGAATGCCAGTGCGTCGAAGCGCACCACATCGACCCCCTGGTTGGCAAGGGCTGCCAGGTTGCCCAGCATTTCCAGGAAAACCTCAGGGTTGCTGTAGTTGAGGTCCCACTGGTAGGTATTAAAAACCGTCATGACCCAGCGGTCCATTTCAGGGATGTAGCTAAAGTTGCCAGGGGCTGTCTCTGGGAAGATTTCGGGCAGGTGCGCTTCGAACAGGTCGGGAATCGTGCGGTCTGGGTAGGTGTAGTAGTACGCCTGGTATTTCGGGTCGCCCTGGCGGGCCTTTTCGGCCCATGAGAATTCGTCGGAGGTGTGGTTCACCACGAAGTCGAGCATCAGGCAGATCCCCTTTTCCCGGAATCGTTCGGTGAGTTGGAGAAAGTCTTCGGTTTTGCCGTATCTCGGGTCGATCTCGGTATAGCTGTTTACGGCATAGCCGCCGTCGTTCGGGCCCTTGGGGCGCCGGGTAAGCGGCATCAGGTGCAGGAAGTTAATCCCCAGGTCTTCCAGGTAGGGCAGCCGGGCCTCCAGGCCGCTGAGGGAAGCGCTGAACCGGTCTACATACAGCTGCATGCCCACCCATTTGCCTTCCTGGTACCAGTTGCCCGCACCCAACCGCTGCAGATCCTGCAATTGCAGTTCGCGGGGCCGGGCCCTGAACAGGGAAGCCAGGCGCTCCAGAAGGGAAGAGAAATCATTTTCCCTGCCCGGGTAGAGCTCTTGAAACAGTTGGTCGAGCAGGGTAAAGTTGGCTGCCAGCCGCTTTTCAAAAAGGGGTTCCAGGTCTGAAAGTCGCGGGTTGCTGAGCCGCTTCCCGCCCAGCCATTTATGTGCTGCGCTTTGGTTCATGAAAGAGCAAGCCTGAGTTGTTCGGGGTCGGGCAGCGATTCAATCGCGCCGAAGCGGGTGGTTGTAAGGGCACCAGCAGCGTTCGCGACGCGCACCATCCCGGCTAGTTTTTCGAAATCATTTCGCAGGGCAGCCAGGTCGGATGCTTCGGCCAGTTGCTGGAGCAGGCAGCCGATAAAGGCATCGCCGGCCCCAGTGGTATCTACCGGCACGACCTTAATGCTCGGGATGGTTTCGGCCCGGGTGCCGTTACTTAAGTAGGTGCCATCGCCGCCCAGGGTAATGACGATGACTTCGGCCCCAACCTTGTGCAACACCTCGCAGGCTCCCGACAGGTCGCGGCTGCCACTCAGCAGCTGCGCTTCTTCGAGGCTGAATTTACAGAGATTGGCCTTCTCGATGAAAGGCATGCACTTTTTGATGAAGACTTCTTCTTTGCGTTTCCAGAGATCGTGCCGGTAGTTGGGGTCAAAGCTGATGAAGGCACGCTGGGTGAGCCCATCGAAAAAGTAATGCCCGTAGGCTTTTTCGAGGGGCCCGCCCAATAGGGCCGTGGCGGCGCCAAGGTGGATCATATTGCCCCGGAAGGCCTCCTTTACCGACGGCAGGTAATTCAATTCCCGGTCGGCACCCCGGCTGAAAACGAAATCGCGCTCCCCGTCTTCGGCTATGGACACGAAGGCCAGGGTCGTGAAGGTCTCCGAACGCTGCAGGTGGCGGGTATCAACCCGGTTGGCTTCCAACACCCCGGCAAGGAAAGCCCCGAAAGGGTCTTCCCCCACGCAGCCGACGAACGAACTGCGGCCGCCCAGGCGGGAAATGGCACAGGCCACATTAGCAGGGGCGCCCCCGGCTTTCTTCGTGAAATGCCCTGCCTGAACCAGGTCGCGGCCCTGGTTTTCCGCCACAAAATCGATCAGTAATTCCCCGATGCAAAAGACATTTTTCATGGTTCGTTCCGGCACCCGAAACAGGTTCGGGAATGGTTTGCAAACCGAAATGTAATCAGTTTTCTGCGACTCTGCCAATAATACGCTTATTAATCGCCCCGCCGTCTTTACAAACCGGAGCTTTGGTAGTACCTTCGGCCCTGAAAGTCGGCAAGGCCTCCACGGGATATGAGAAAACTGGTTATCGGCGACATCCACGCAGGGTTAAAGGCCCTTGAAGAACTTTTGGAGCAGCTCAGCCCTGCTGCCGGCGACTCCTTTGTATTCCTGGGAGACTATGTAGACGGCTGGAGCCAGGCGGCCGAAACGGTTGAGTACCTGATTGGGTTTGGGGCCCACCACAAAAGCTTGTTTTTAAGGGGCAACCACGACGACCTGTGTTTGGGCTGGCTTCGCGATGGGGTCGAAAACCCGGTGTGGCTCCATTCGGGCGGCGAGGCCAGCCAACAATCGTACCGGGGTGTTGGAGCAGAAACCCGCAAACGTCACATACGATTTCTGGAGGGCCTGCTCGACTATCACCTCGACACCGAAAACCGGCTGTTCCTTCATGCGGGCTTTACCAACCTGAGGGGGGTGCAGCACGAGTATTTCTCCAAGAACTACTACTGGGACCGTACCCTTTGGGAAACGGCCCTTTCCCTGGACCCCCGTCTGACCCCTGCCGATACCGCTTACCCTTCGCGCTTGAAGCACTACCGGGAAATCTATATCGGGCATACCCCGGTAACGCGCATAGGCAAAGAGCGCCCCCATCAGGCGGCCAACGTCTGGAACGTAGACACCGGTGCCGCTTTTAAAGGTCCTTTATCGGCTATGGATGCGGGTAGCAAAGCAGTGTGGCAGAGCAAGCCGGTACATCTGTATTACCCGGACGAAACCGGGCGTAACGGAGGGGGATAAAAGGGGAGGAATGTTGCGTGCGGCCGGGCAGGTCAGAGTTTCCCGTAGTTGTGTTGCTGTTGCCAGAGCACCAGCTCTTTCCACTTCCCTTCGTAGGCCATGCGGGCCTGCATGGGCCATGATGAGGGGTCGTGTGCCTTGTAGCGGTCGCCGCCTGAATCCAATACTTCCTGGCAGCGCGCCACGGAAACTTCCGAAAGGGCTTTCCAGGTTTTGATGTCGAAATTGTGGAACAACCCCTGAATTTTCGGGCCGATCCCGTCTACGATCTTCAGGTCGTCTTCCTTGATGGTTTTTCCAAAGGCCGCCCTGGCCGCTGCAGGGTCAAAATGATGTTCTTCCGGAATGGCTGCCTTAACGGCTTGCACCCTGCCCACGCAGGCTTCAAGGTCTACTTTGAGCCGTGCATTGGCGTCAATAAGGCCTTGCATTTCGACGGCATCGGCCCCTGAACCACTGTTCCCTTTGCCCCAGAGGTAACCGACTACACCGCAAATTACACCGACCAGCAGGGGGATGATCCAATACCACATACTCATGCTTGAGAATTCCATAGGGAGACAATTTTAAGATTATGACAGATCGCGGAAAGACCGGGCTGTGCGGCATAGCCTCAGGGCCAGGAATACCGGAGCCAAAAGGTATTAAAAATTCTTAAAAGGCGGTAAGTCCGGGGTGTTGAAAAAGCTGCAGTTTTCCCTTAGGGACACGTGGGTGGTCCGACAGGGGAGGATTCCGGGTGTCAGCCACACATAAATCTGGACCAGTTGTACAAATATGACGGTAAGAAAGCATGTACTGATATACCTTGGTGGGCATCCGTATAAACCTGCTGTGCTCCCATCCTTTGTCCGACACCGGGGGCCAGCGATTTTTATCTCGGTAAAAATTGTTTTGGATTAGTTTGGTTAGTTTGGAAATCCGCCCCTGGTACGCACACCTATAGGGGCGGATTCTATATCAGACTGCAAGGAGCCTTCGGCTGCTGCGCCTATCCTTGTCGAAAACCCATGAAAATGAAACAATTGCACAACCGTTTCTACCGGATATTACGATGGATCGCTATGGTGCTGGTCTTGTCCCTGCAATACCTCCTGGAGGGAAGCTGGTCTTCCTCCGGCCCCCGTGAAACCACCTGAGCCGACTTACAGGTCAAATTTAATGCCCTGGGCAAGCGGCAGCTCCCTGGAATAATTCAGGGTGTTGGTCTGCCTTCTCATATAGACTTTCCAGGCATCCGAACCCGATTCGCGACCCCCCCCGGTTTCTTTTTCGCCACCGAAAGCACCGCCGATCTCGGCCCCGGAGGTGCCGATATTGACATTGGCGATACCACAGTCGCTGCCAACCGCGGAAAGGAAGGTCTCAGCCTCGCGCAGGTTGGTGGTCATAATGGCGGAGGATAGCCCCTGCTTAACCCCATTCTGAATGGCGATAGCCGCTTCGACCCCCCCGCTATACTTCAGCAGGTACAAGATGGGAGCAAAGGTTTCTTCCTGTACGATTTCGAAGGTGTTTTTGGCCTCGGCAATGGCCGGCTTCACGTAACAGCCGGATTCATATCCTTCCCCTTCCACGACCCCGCCCGGAACGATCAGGGATCCGCCTTCCTGGACCACTTTTTTCAGCGCGTACTGATACTTTTCGACAGCATCGCGGTCAATCAATGGGCCCACATGGTTGTTTTCATCGAGGGGGTTGCCAATACGCAGCTGGCCGTAGGCCTTGGTCAGGGCTTCTTTCACCTGGTCGTAAACCGATTCGTGGACGATGAGCCGGCGGGTAGAGGTGCAGCGCTGCCCGCAGGTGCCAACGGCTCCGAAAACGGCTCCGATCACGGTCATCTTGATATCGGCATCGGGAGTCACAATAATGGCGTTGTTCCCACCGAGTTCCAAAAGGGAGCGGCCGAGCCGGGCAGCAACTGCCTGGGCCACGATCTTGCCCATCCGGATTGAGCCCGTGGCTGAGATAAGGGGCACGCGTGAATCGTGGGTAAGGAGTTCCCCTACCTTGTAATCGCCGTTAATCAGGCAGGAAATGCCTTCGGGCAAACCGTTGCGCTGAAACACATCGGCTGCGATCTGCTGGCAGGCAATGCCGCATAGGGGTGCCTTTTCAGAGGGTTTCCAGATACAGACATCTCCGCAAACCCAGGCCAGGGCCGTATTCCAGGCCCAAACGGCCACCGGGAAATTGAAGGCCGAAATTATGCCCACAACGCCCAGCGGGTGGTATTGTTCGAACATGCGGTGCCCGGGTCGCTCCGAATGCATAGACAGACCATAGAGTTGGCGAGACAGGCCGACGGCAAATTCGCAGATGTCGATCATTTCCTGTACTTCCCCAAGGCCTTCCTGGTAAGACTTGCCCATCTCATAGGAGACAAGCTTGCCGAGCGGCTCTTTCAGCTCCCGCAGCTTCTCGCCGAACTGGCGTACAATTTCACCACGCTTCGGGGCTGGCATTTGGCGCCAGATTTTAAAGGCTTCCGTGGCCTGCAGAACGGTTTTTTCGTATTCCTCAGGGGTGGTAGACCTGACCTTGCCAATCAGGGCTCCGTCTACCGGAGAGTATGAGGCTATTTCCGGACCTGTGCCGAATTGCTCCTTCCCGGTCGAAGTTCCGGGGTTTACTGCTTTAACGCCGAGTTGTTCCAGCGCCTTCTCAATTCCAAAATCCAGGGCAACCTCTGTCATTTTTGTAACTTTTTTAAATAGGGGTGTTATAATCCTGACAAAATTACGAATTCTTCAGGCTTGTGACTCACTTTTGGGCCGAAACTTCGCATCAGATCCATGGCATCCCCCCCTAAAAAGGGGGTCATGGTTCAAGGCCCAGGGCACTATTTTTCAGGCTTCACCACAAAACGCTCATCGACTTCCATTAGGGTGCCGCAACGATCGCAGGTACGGAGTTCTTCCGAACCGTAGAACCGCTCAAAATGAGACAGGAAATCTTTTTCAATATCGCGAAGGGTGAAGTAAGCTTCGTAGAGTTTGTGGTTGCAATTGTCGCAAAACCACAGCAGGCCATCTTTAACGGGCAGCTTGTCGCGCTTGCGCTCAATCACCAGGCCGATTGAACCTGCCTCGCGGGCCGGGGAATGCGGCACCCCGGCTGGGTGGAGGTACATGTCGCCGGGCCCCAGGACAAAGGTTTTCTTCTGCCCGTCTTCCTGAATATGGACCTCAATAGTGCCTTCCAGCTGGTAGAAAAGCTCCTCGGTTTCGTTGTAATGGTAATCTTTTCGGGCATTGGGTCCTGCCACGACCATAACGATGTAATCTCCGGAATCTTTATACAGGTTTTTATTTCCCACCGGGGGCTTCAGGAGTTCCCGGTTGGCTTCGAGCCACTGATTCAGGTTAAAGGGAGGGGAAATAGACATAAGTTCCTGGTATTAGAGGGTTCGTGGACGAACCGCCAGGACTAAGGTACGAAAAAGACAGGAGCGCGAAGGTCAGGGAATAGCCCTCGGGCAGGCCAAATTTTACTGCTGGTAAAACAATTGGGTGTAGTACAATTTGCCGCCTGGCGACTTTTTAACGCTCACCGCTGTATGGGTAAATTCTCCCACCATGGTTTTGCGGTGTGATTCGCTGCCCAGCCAGCCCTCGAAGGCCTTTTCGGCCGAAGGGTAATCTTTGGCCACATTCTCGGCCACCGACTTGGCATCGACCTGAGCCGTTATTTCAGAGGCGCGGGCACTGAAACCGTCGTGGTTAATCGCGCCGGAGGCGATCATGTAATCGGTGTGCTGGCTTGCGTAATCGTAGGCGATCTGGCTAAAAACCAACGCGGCATGACCCTGCGAAACCCGGTAGTCGTTCACCGCCTGCATCAATTCCATTTCAACGGCACTGACGTTTTCGGCAACCGGTATTTCGGTTGGCTCTCCGGTGTCTTTTGAGCACGAAACTGCCATCGCCAGCATAGCCGACAGGGCCCAGAAAGACCCGAGCAAACGCATTTTCATATAGTGTTCTCTTTGCAAGCAGGCAAAGCGACGGAAGAGTGGGGAAACCGTTGGCAGCCAGAAAGCTGCAAGCGGAGGATAATATTACTTAATATTCCCGCATCAGAAACGTATAGCCATTAATTTTCGATGAAATGCTGATTCCTTCGAAAAGCGGCAACTCTGCAACTTAAAACCGGGCGACTGCCTGATCGACTGACCCCTGGTTTTCCAATATTGGGGAGCTATTCGGCGGCCGGTTCCAGCACCAGGCTGAAAACAAATGCCCCGACCTCTTTGACTGGCTCGTACAGCAGGGATTCTTTTTTGGTTTTGGGCTCGAGCAATTGCCAGGCGCCGTTGGCCCGTGCGTAAAAGATAAGGAGCGCCCCGAGGATGACAGCCATTTTAACCAGGCCGAAGGCACCCCCTGCCAGGGTATTGATGAAGCCAAGCATGGCGAAATCGGCGAACTGAGTCAGGAATTTGCCGAACAGGTGCACCACAATGACAATGGCCAGGAAGGTTATCGTAAAAGCGGTTAGCTTGATATAGCGCAGATCCCACGACAGCTGCCCGCTGAGGTAATCGGCGGCCACATACGAAAAATGTATGGCGCCGTAGATGCCCGCAACCAGGGCAACGATGGAGGCGATTTCTACGAAAAGACCATTGCGCAGGCCCTTGTAGAGCCCGTAGGCGAGCAATAGAGCGAGAACGACGTCGAGAAGTCCCATGGGGCTTTTTCACAAAGATAGCGGTTTGATTTGTACCTTTGGGCCCTTCGGGCGCACCCTGCCCCGCACCCTACTAAAATGGCCAGAGACACACTCCTGAAAGAACGCTGGGACCTGTTGCTGCAGAAATTGTCTGAGCAGTTTGCCGACGGTGCCCCGCTGGAACTTGATGCTGTAATTTACCTGGTGGGGGTACAGGAACTGGGGCAGATACACAGGCGCTTTAAAAAAGACGAGAAAATCGAACTGATGCATATTGCCATCTGCCGGTTGCTGGAACCGTACGGGTACTATGAATTCGAGTATTTTGATGCCGATGGCTGGCCGCATTACCGTCTGATGGAGCCCCTTCCTCTGCTGAAGTCCGGCGAACAGACGGTGCTTATGAAGGAGGCCATTGTAGGTTATTTTGTCGAAAAGCACTACCTGGAATGACGGAATTCGAACCCTATTACGCTGTAATTTTTACCTCGGTGCGCACCGGGGTTGAAGAGGGATATTCCGAGATGGCTGAAGCCATGCTGGCACTGGCTTCCTGCCAACCCGGATACCTGGGCGTCGATCATGCGCACGACAGCACTGGCATTACCGTGAGCTACTGGCAGAACCTGGAGGCCATTGCCGCCTGGAAAGCCCACGCAGATCACCAGCTCGCTCAGCAAAAGGGGCGGGAGAAGTGGTATGCCCAGTACACGATCAGGATTTGCCGGGTGGAAAGGGAGTACGATTTCAGGAAGTAATTCAAGTGCCGCGCTTCGGGGCGCCCCCCAGCTACAATCTACCCCCCAAAACCGCAACCGCCAAGCATCTTGCAGCACCCCCGGTTTCTGTGCCCCCGCGCCGGGCAGCTTTAACCTGTTTCCAAGCTTTGCCGCCTTTGGCCAATGAAGTATCTTTAGGGGCAAAACAGCGCATTGAAAAAGCCCGCCCCCTTCACCGTTCTGGACCGGCCCTCCCAGCTCCGCACCCTGGCCTCTGAGCAATTTGACCTGATTGTGATCGGCGGCGGCATTACGGGGGCAGGCATCGCCCTCGACGCGGCTTCCCGGGGTTTGCGGACCGTATTGCTCGAGAAAGGCGATTTTGCCTCGGGGACCAGCAGCAAGTCTACCAAGCTTATTCACGGGGGCCTTCGCTACCTGAAACAGTTCGATTTCTGGCTGGTCAAAGAAGTGGGGTCAGAGCGCGCCATTGTGCACCAATTGGCCCCGCACCTGGTACTCCCCGAGAAAATGCTGCTGCCCCTGATCGAAGGCGGATCGTACGGAAAATGGCTCACTTCCTTTGGCCTGAAGGTCTACGACATGCTGGCCCGTGTTGAAGGCGACGACAGGCGGCAGATGCTCGAGAAAGATGAGGCCCTGAAGAAGGAACCCCTGCTGCCTGAAGAAGACCTGAAGGGGGCCGGATATTACGCAGAATACCGAACCGACGATGCCAGGCTTACGCTGGAAAATATCAAAACCAGCCTGCACTTCGGGGCCTGCGCCCTGAACTACATTCGCGTAGAAGGATTCCTGCTCGACGGGGCAGGGAAGATAAGCGGCGTAAGGGCTACCGACCTGCTCCAGGGCGGAAGCCTGGAAGTGGCAGCCGATTTTGTGATTAACGCGGCAGGGCCCTGGGTAGACGGCATTCGCACCCTCGATGGCAGCCTGCAGGGCAAGCGGGTGCACCTGACCAAAGGCGTGCATCTGGTTTTCCCCCGGGAGAAACTGCCTGTGCGGCAGTCGGTGTATTTCGATGTGCCCGACGGGCGCATGATCTTTGCCATTCCCCGGGGCCGGGTAACATACGTGGGCACAACCGACACCGATTACCCGGGCGACATTGACCAAGTGCGGACCGATCTGGCCGATGCGGTTTACCTGCTTGCGGCGGTAAACCATATGTTCCCTTCCATAACCCTCGAACTCGAAGACATCGAATCTTCATGGGCCGGGCTGCGGCCGCTTATCCACGAAGCCGGCAAATCGGCTTCCGAGCTGTCGCGCAAGGATGAATTATTCATCTCAGAAACTGGGCTCATCTCCATTGCGGGGGGCAAGCTTACCGGGTATCGCAAAATGGCCGAGCGGGCCGTAAATCGCGTGGCCAGGCACCTGGAAGAATCGGGCCGTGTTCTGGAGCCCTGTCAGACCGACGCCATCCCGCTTTGCGGCAATGGTTTTACCGATTTCAAGGGGGTGAAAAGTTATTCCAAAAAGGTGGCCCGGCGCCTGGAGACATTTGGCTTTAATGCGGCGCGTGCCTGGGAATTGGTCACGACCTATGGCATGCAGACCGAGCAGATCCTTTCCCTGTTCGAATCCTTTGGCGATGCCGATCCGGTCTGGCGCCTGTTGAAAGCCGAATTGCATTTTGGCATCGCACATGAAATGGTGAGCAGCCCGGCCGATTTTTTCATTCGACGTACGGGCCGGCTTTATTTCGATATTGAAACGATGCAAAAATACCTGCTTGCCACAGCTGCGGAATGTTCCACCCTCGTTGGGGGCGATGCCGAAAAAGCGGGGGGCTGGGTGCTCGAACTGGAAGAACTCATCGGCGAGCACGCGCGGTTCGACCTGGAATAGGCCTCAGCTCATCTGGTCGGCCAGTTCCACAAAGATCTTTTTAGCGTTCTTTTGCTCGTAAAGCACTTTGTAGACGGCGTCGATAATCGGGGTCTTCACTTCTTTCTTGAAGCCCTCCTTGATCCGGTAGGCACTCTTCACGGCGTAATAGCCTTCGGCCACCATGCTCATTTCCATCATGGCGCTTTTTACCGTGTACCCTTTGCCGATCATATTCCCGAACATGCGGTTGCGGCTGAAGGTGGAATATCCGGTAACCAGCAGGTCGCCCAGATAGGCCGAGTGGTTGATGTTTCGGTCGATATTGTAAAGGCGCTTTACATAGCGTTTCATTTCACGGATTGCGTTGCTCATCAAGACCGACTGGAAATTGTCTCCGTACCCCAACCCGTGGGCAATACCCGCGGCAATGGCGTAGATGTTCTTGAGCATGGCCGCGTATTCCGTGCCGATAATGTCGGAAGAGACCTTGGTTTTGATATATGCACTGCTCAGTGCGTTGGCCACCAACCGGGCTTTCCCCTTATCGGAACAGGCGATGGTCAGGTACGAGAGTCGCTCCAAAGCCACCTCTTCGGCATGGCAGGGACCGGTGATTACCCCGATCGAACGCAAGGGGATCCCGTATTTCTCATGAAAATGCTCACCTACGATTCGACCGCTTTCGGGTACGATCCCCTTGATGGCCGAAAAGACGACCTTCCCCTGCAAGGATTCGTCCAACTTGGAGAGTTCCGACTCCAGGAAGGCCGACGGGATGGCAAAAATGAGCAGGTCGGCCTGGGCAACCGCCTGATTAATGTCGGCGGTAAGCCGCAATTTGGAGGTGTCGAACTCAACTGAGCTCAGGTAATTGGGGTTGTGGCCCTCGCGGCCGATATAGGCTATAGCCTCTGCGCTGCGCATGTACCAGACTACTTCCGGCAGGTTTTCGCAGAGCATCTTAACCAGGGCCGTGGCCCAACTGCCTCCGCCTAAAACGGCAAAACGGGTCGCTTTTTTCAACGCTGGGGTTTTGAGGCAAAAGTACTCAAAAGGGATCGTACCTCGGTGGGCAGCCCCTTCGAAACTTTAACACCGGATTAGGATGCTCCGGACAATGTTCTTGATGGTCAGCGCGTTTTTACTAACAGAAAAGAGTAAAAAAGGGCCTCAGGGCCGATTACGATTTTTGGTTGGTTATTTAGTTGTAAAACCGCCCGGTTCCATTTGGAACGCGGGCGGTTTTTTTAATGGAAGCGCTTTCTGCGATTATTCGCGCATCAGGCTTATCGCCAGGCCACCACCAGGTGCCAGGGGCACCTTCATCTTGCTGTCTGAGGTTACCTGTGCCGATTCGATTGCAAGGGCCTTCGGGTTTTCGCGATAGTGGGCACCTGCCCCGTCTTTGTACAGGGTCGCTTTAAAGGTCTGCCCGGCGGGCAGGAAGCCGAAATCGATCTCCAGTTCGCGGGCGTTCTCATCGGTTACGGCCCCTACAAACCAGTTTCCGGTTCCCCGTTCTTCGCGGGCTATGGCCACATAATCGCCCACTTCCCCGTCGAGCACCACCGATTGTTCCCAGTCTACCCCCACCTCGCGGATGAACTGCAGGGCCGGTTGTCCTTCATAGTTTTCAGGCAGGTCGCAGGCCATCTGTATGGGACTGTAAATTACCACGTACAGGGCCAGTTGTTGGGCCAGGGTAGTATTGATCTGGTTGTTGGGTTTGCTGGGCAGGGCGATGTCGAAAACCCCCGGGGTAAAGTCGATGGGCCCGGCCAGCATGCGTGTAAATGCCACTATGGGGATGTGTTCGGGTGGATTGCCCCCGTCGGTGGCCCAGGCGTTGAACTCCTGCCCCCGAAGCCCTTCCCGGGCAATGGCATTCGGGTAGGTACGCCTCAGGCCCGTGGCTTTGATGGGTTCGTGGGCATTCACGGCAACCTCATATCCGGCGGCCGTTTCGAGCACTTTCCGGTAGTGGTTCACCATCCATTGCCCGTGGTGGTATTCCCCTTTGGGGATAATCTTGCCCACGTAACCGGTCTTTACCGAATGGATTCCCAGCGACTTCATAAGCCCGTAAGCGCTGTCGAGCTGCTGTTCATAGGTTCGTGGGGCAGCGGATGTTTCATGGTGCATGATGACCTCCACCCCATTTTCGCGCCCGTAGCGCACCACTTCATCCAGGTCGTAGTCGGCATAGGGGGTAACAAAGTCGAATACTCCTTCCCGGTCTTCAAAACCGATCCAGTGGTCCCAGCCTGTATTCCAGCCTTCGACGAGCAGGCCCTTGATCCCATTGGCCGCCGCAAAGTCGATATACCGCTTGGCATTGGCCGTGGTGGCGCCGTGTTTTTTGTTCATCTGTTTTTTATCAAGGGCCGAGAAGGTATTCATGTCTTGGGTGGCTTCCATATCCCAGGTCGATACTCCCAGGTGCATTTCCCACCAGATACCGACGTACTTCATGGGGGTAAACCAGGATATGTCGCCCAGTGTGTTGGGCTCGTTCAGGTTTTCAATAAGGCGCGACGCAAGGAGGTCGCCGGCCCGGTCCCCGATCTGTATGGTGCGCCAGGGCGTGCGGAAGGGGAGGGCCCGCCTTACCTTGTACCCTGTGCGGTCTGACCCTACCAGGGCGCTTGTAAAAGACAATTTTTCAGGATCTACGCGCAGGGTCATTTCAGCGTAGTCGGTCAGGTCGGCTTCGTGGAAGCTGAGGTGCAGGCCGTTGTCGGCACGAAGGGTAACCGGTGTGTTCACGGCATTTTCGGGGATATAAGTGGCAGCCAGGTCGGGGTGGTTCCGGCGCGACAAGGCATCGATGCCTGAAACCCGTGTGGTCTGATACAGATGCTCGTAAATGTCCCAGTCTCCGGGGATCCAGAAGGCGGTATGGTCGCCGGTGAGCTGGAATTCCGTATGTTCAGCAGTGATAATCACGCTGTCTACCCCTTCCTGGGGCAGGAATTCATAACGAAACGCCACCCCGTCGTCGTAGGCCCGAAAGCGGATTTTCAATTCGCGCCCGAGGGCGGCTTTTTCTTTCAGGGTGAGTTCGGTTTCGTTGAAATGGTTTCGCACCTGCCGTTGCTCTCCCCAGGGCATCTCCCAGGTCTCATCGCCGGCGCTCCCGCTCTGGGAAACCAGTTCCATGCCCCCCATAAGCGCGGGTTGGTCCCTGAATTCGAACCCCAGCCCTGAACTGTCTATGACCACGGCTTCTTTGTGAAATACCCGGTAGCCGGGCCTTCCCTGTGCATCCAGGTAAATCTCAAGGCGATTCGTTCCTTCAGGAGAAACCAGACCCACCGGCTGGTTTGCAGGGGCGGGCCCGCAGGCCCAAAGGGAGGTAAAAAGAACGGCAACCCCCAAAAAAGGTACATTTTTCATAATGCGATGCATAAAAAAGGGGACCGTTAAAGGGCCCCCGGATTACTTCCATTGGTATCTGGCGAGCCCTCTCAGAGCGTGCGGAGGTATTCTGCAACGGCCCGGGCCTCTTCTTCTGTCAGATTTGAATTGAGCATCAAAACCCCGTTGTACTCATCGAACAGGGCTTTGGCGGTCGGGTCTTCCTTGAGCATGCCGTCTGGGTTCAGGATCATGTTCATCACCCACTCAGGGCTCCTCCGCTCGTAAACGCCCTTCAGGGCCGGGCCGATCATCCGTTGAGTGGCATGATGACAGGCCACACAGACCGTGCTGAACTTAACCTGTCCCTGGGCAGCGAGGGTTTGGTCGACCTCTGCCCCGAAAGTTACCGAGGTTACCGGGCCAATCCCCTTGTTGCTCAGATCAGCAGGAACCCCGTCAGAAGGAGCCTGGGCGGCAGGGGCCTCTTTCTTGGTGCGGCTCATCTCAAAGCCATCCTCCTTTTTTTCCTCTTTCTTTTCGCCACAGCTCACCATAAAAATAGCGGCGGCGCCAAAAGCTATAAATTTATTCATATGTCTGGACACTGTTTAGATCGCTAATATACGCATTAGGCCCTTAACTATATTTGCTGGCGAACTGAATTGCCCGGGCTTCACTGTAGTACACTGCCCCGGGCTGGTAGAACCCCACATGACCTCCGTAATCGGGCCGTTCAAAAAAGAGGTGGGGGTTGCTTTGACCAGCTTCCTGAGGGTAGCATGCCGGGCCCAGGAAACTGTCGTTTTCGGCGTTCAGGAGCAGGGTGGGTACCCGGATGTTGCCCAGCACAGGCAGGCAGCTGCAGCGGCTGTAATAGTCCAGGGCATCCTTAAAGCCGTGCGCCTGGCTGGTGTACAGGTCGTCAAAGTCTTTCAGGGTGCGCACCCCGGCAATCAGCTGATCGGTAATTCGGTCGGGGAACAGCTCTTGCTTTGCCCGGAGCTTGGCGCGCAGGTTGGTGAGGAACCGCTGGGCGTACAGGCCGTTGCGCGGTTGATTGAGCTGGCGGAGCGAGTCGTGCAGATCACAGGGCACCGAAACGGCCACGGCCGCCCTGATACGCGACGCCGCGTCGGGCTCCTCGCCCAGGTATTTCAAGATCAGGTTGCCTCCCAGGCTGAAGCCTTTCAGGAACACTTCCGAATAGGAATAGGCCTTTTCCAGATGGTCGAGCACTGCCCTCAGGTCTTCGGTGGCGCCCGAATGGTACGATCGGTAGAGGCGGTTGGGTTCGCCGCTGCAACCCCTCAGGTTTACCGCGCAGACATCGAAGCCGGCGTCCCTGAAAACCCTGACGCTGCCCAGCATGTAGGGGCGCTGAGCGTCCCCTTCCAGGCCATGCAGTAAAACCACCACCCGCCGGCTGCCCTGTTCGGTGCGGCTCCAGTCGAGGTCCAGAAAGTCCCCGTCCGGAAGTTCAAGGCGTTCGCGTTGCTGGCCCGGGGAGGGTACTTTTCTGAGAATGGCTGAATAGATGGTGGACAGGTGGCCGTTGCGAAAAAGCAGCGGGGGCATATAGGCCGATACAACAAGGGGCATCAGTAGAGAATGTTTTTTATGGGCACCACCTTTTCAGGGAGGGGGTGTTCGTCAAGCATGTCTCGCAGGTCGATCTCAATGGTGCGACAGATAGCGGTCATGGGCACGTCGTTGAAGCGTCCTTCAAAAGGGTCTTCGCTGTTTCGGGCCACTTTGTCAATAGTGATAAAGATCCATGAAATGAGCACGGAGAGAAGAATAGCTGCAGTTTCCATCCAGATTCTCCCCGACGAAGTGAGTTCGACAAATTCCTCGTCAAAGGCGTTCAGCATACCAAAGGGCAAAAGCAGCACGAAGATCCAGGCGAAAACGGTTCCGAAATAGGCATATTGCCTGGGGAAGGGCGTATTCTTTATGCGCTCACAGGCTCCCTGGAAGTTGAAGTTTTCCTCGATCACCTTTTGAAGCATGAGGTTCTGAAATTCGCTAATTTTCCCCTCCTGCAAGAGCTGTTTCAGATGGAGGCCCTGGTTCTTCATCAGGTGTGTAGCGATGTTCTTCCGGGTTTCCAGGGTCTCCAGCTCTTCAGGTGAAATGAAAGGCCGAATGATTTCTGCGACACCCCCGTAGGCGGCGTAGTTTTCAATGAATCTTTTGAGGGATTTGCTTCGGTCCAGGGAAAAGGAGGAGGGTTGCCTGAGCTGCACCCGCAGGGCATTGATCCAGCCAAGGTGCCGATAAATCATGATGCGCTGATCTTCCGGGGCATCTTTGACCGAACTGAGCACCTGGGTCGCCCAGGTCCGGGAATAGTTGACGATAGCCCCCCATAGTTTGCGCGCTTCCCAGAACCGGTCGTAACTCTGGCTGTTCTTAAAGCCCAGGTAAAAGGAAACAGCAATGCCAATTACACTCAGCGGTTCGATGGCCAGCGAAATATATTTCCATTGCAGGTAGTAGTACAAATAAAAGACGAAGGTGGTCCAGAGGAAGAAAAAGACAAGCTCCTTCCAGGTTCCCAGTAGTATCGGGATGATGCCTAAATTCCTTTTGACGTACATGGGGAAGGAGTCTAATTATACCTTTCCAGCCTGGCAGCCTGTTCCTTCAGCGCCTCGAGGAACTCTTCCCTCAGGCGATCTACCAGGGATGCCACCGGCAAGGTATCCCTTATGGTCGCCACGCCCTGCCCAGCCGACCAGATGGTTTTCCAGGCTTTGGCCTCGGTGTCCAGTTCCTTGCCAAAATCGATCTTGGTGTCCTTTTTGAGGTCTTCGGCCGTGACGCCTGCGGCCTGAAGGCTTTGCGCCAGGAAATTGGCATGGACCCCCGAGATGGCCGCCGTGTAGACGATATCGCTGGCTCCTGCATCAATGATCATCTGCCGGTATGCCGGCGGGGCAAGGTTTTCCTCCGTATTGATGAACCGGGTGCCCATATAGGCCAGGTCGGCCCCCATCTGCAGGGCCGAGGCGATATCGCGGCCTGAGCTAATACAACCGGCCAGCAATATGGTTTTTTTGAAAAACGACCGCACTTCGCCTAAAAGGCTCAGGGGGTTTTGGGTGCCTGCGTGGCCCCCGGCTCCGGAGGTCACTAAAATCAGCCCGTCGACACCTGCTTCGGCCGCTTTCTCGGCATGGCGTTTTTTAATGATGTCGTGAAAAACCAGCCCCCCGTAACTGTGCACGGCGTCGACCAGCTGCGACACTGCCCCCAGCGAAGTAATAATCAGGGGCACCCGGTGTTTGATGCACAATTTCAAGTCGGCCTCGAGCCTGGGGTTGGTGGGGTGCACTATCAGGTTTACCCCATAGGGGGCTGCCTTTTTACCCGTCTCTGCCTCAAAGTCGGCCAGGGCTTTCTTGATTTGCAGCAACCAGGCCTCAAACCCTTCGCTGGTGCGCTGGTTCAGGGCCGGAAAAGTGCCCACGATGCCTTTGGTGCAACAGGCGATTACCGATTCGGGATTGGAAATCAAAAACATAGGCGCCAC
The DNA here is from genome assembly GCA_024642005.1 of Robiginitalea sp. Classification (GTDB taxonomy): domain Bacteria; phylum Bacteroidota; class Bacteroidia; order Flavobacteriales; family Flavobacteriaceae; genus Robiginitalea. The sequence goes on from JAHECA010000003.1 coordinate 141,282, forward strand.
CACCACGGGCAGGCTCAGGCGGTCGAGAAAAGGGGCTTTGTGTTCCATGGCATCAAAATAGGCTTAAAAATACACATTATAATTTCGGGGGCAGGCCCGGCCTGTAAATTCCTGTAATTTGGATGCAGGCCGAAGCACCCGCCCAGGCGCCTGAAACCCTTTGAAGTGCGCCGGAACGGCTCCGATGCCAACCTGCAACTTCAAGAAGCTCGGCAGAACCTCATGCGCCTGAAGCTCCCGGCCTGGGCCTGCGGCTTGCCAGGTATACCCCTGCAAATACGAGGGCGGCAGCCAGCAGATCGAGCAGGCTTAGGGTATCGTGGCCGCTCAGCAGGGCGTAAGCAATGCCGATGATAGGTTGTGCATAGATAAAAACGCTCAGGGTGGACGCCTTGAGTTGGGTGAGGGCAAACACGTTGAACAGGTAGGTCATAAAAGTGGTTCCGATAACCACGAAGCCTATGGCCCACAATCCATCGGCGGGGATGGCAGACCATTGTATCTCCAGCACCTCAGGAAGGGTAATGGGCAGGTTCATGAAAAAAGCCAGGGTAAACAGCCAGCGCATCAGCACAAAGGGGTGGTATTTTTCGGTGAGTTTCTTGGCCAGGATCAGGTAGGTGCCGTAGCAGGTGGCGTTCAGGATAAAAAGCGCATTGCCCAGGGGGATGTTCGGGGCATTCATGCCCTGAGGTTCGTTCATGACAATCAGGGCCAGGGCCCCGGCGAATCCCAGGCCGATGCCCAGCAGGCGCGGGCGGGTAAGGCGCTCCCTGATCAGAAAGAACGACAAAACCGCCACGATAATGGGTGTCACCGTCACCAAAATGGCGCTGTTTACCGGGGTGGAAAGCTCCAGGCCTTTGAAGAAGGCCAGCATGTTGATGACCATGCCGAAAAAGGAACAGACCAGCAAACGGCCCCAATCCCTTTTCTCGATTGTCTGGCGTGGCCCCAGCGGAGCAATGAGCCAGAACAGGAGGGTGGCCCCGGCCACACGAAGGAAGATGAACCCGAAAGCCTGCACGTAATGGGGCATCACCCCCTTGGCAATCGTATGGTTTAACCCGTAGATGGTAGTTGCGGCTGTGGCGGCCAAAATGGCAAGGGTCCGACGGCTCACGTGTGAAGGGCTTCCCGGGCGGCAGCCACGGTTTTAGGGGAGTTTCCTATGAAAAGTTGCCCGCCGGCCAGTACCACCGGACGTTTCAGGAAGGTGTAATGTTCGAGCAACAGGGCTTTGAAACCAGCGTCATCCAGCCCTTTGTCTTTCAGGCCCCGCTGGGCGTAAAGCCGGGCGCGCTTGTTGAGCAGGGCCTCGTAGGAGCCTGCCAGGCGGTGCAATTCGGCCAGTTGTTTACCGCTTAACGGGTCGGCGCCGATATCCTGGAGTTCCGTATCGGGCCCCGGAGCCAGCTCATGGAGAATGCGACGACAGGTATCGCAGCTACTCAGGTAATAGATTTTATTCATTGCGCGGCTGGTTTGGCAGGCCTGCTGACCCAAAATTCCGTACTCATGCTCCTTGTTTCGGGCGCAGCCTGGCGGCGAGCAGGGGAGCTATGCGCTCCATCGGCATAATCAGGCTAATCGGCCCGTCGGCATAAGAGGCAATTTCATAAGGGTTGTAATACAGTTCGAGCCCTTCTGTGGTAAAGCCCATATTCTCAGGCAAGTGGAACTGGTTTCCCTCAAACATGAAGCCTGTCTGGTTGATATTGGTGCCGTAGGGAATCCTGTGGGCCTCCCGGAAGGTTTTCTCGGCCAGCTTTTCCAGGGCATCCCAGTCGGCAAAAAGTTGTTCGTTGTTGAGTTCTTCCCCTGTCATTCGGTCGAAATTGAGGTAATGAGTGGTCGACAAACCGTGGGCCCCCCCTGTAAACGTATACATTTCGAGCCTCAGGCTCACCAGGGTGGCATCTTCGTAGGTAACAATGCCTTCGATAATGGCTTCCCACCCTATGGCTTCGTCGGGAAATTGTTGCTTTACCTGGCGGTACCCCGCCCCGAAGGCTTCGATGGCTTCGGGAATACTGCTGGCCTCGCGGGTTTCATCATAGTCCAGCAGTTCGATAACCTCTTCCCTGATGGCCCGGTTTACACCCCGCCCCAGTGGGGTGGTTTCCCCGGCCTCGGGCACGGCGATACGCACCGCAGGGCACGCTTCGCAAACGGTGCCCAGGTACTCGCGCGGGCGCCATTCGGTTTTGGTTTCCCCCTGGCAACCCCACAGCGCAAGAACCAGGATACTTAGCAGTCTTTTAGACATGGCAATCTGGATTGGTTCGGCCAAAAGTACAATTTCCAGACTGATTTTCACCCCCGTCGGGTTAGCCTCTGGGGATGGCTCTATACCCCAGGTAAGGGGTTGGTTCAGACCCGGGAGTTCGGTAGCTTTGCCATATCTTTTAATTGCCAGCTTATGAAGAACGACCTGCGTTTCAACTCGAGAACCATTCACGGAGGGCAGCAGCCTGATGCAGCCTACGGAGCGGTAATGCCCCCGGTCTACCTGAGCTCCACATTTGCACAGACGGCTCCGGGCCAGCACAAGGGATACGAGTATTCAAGGAGTGGCAACCCCACGCGGCACGCCCTGGAAGCCTCCCTGGCCAGTATTGAGAATGGTGCCTCCGGGCTGGCATTCAGCAGCGGCCTGGCAGCCATGGATGCCGTGCTCAAGTTGCTTGGCCCCGGAGACGAAGTGCTGGCCAACCGCGACCTGTACGGGGGGAGTTACCGGCTCTTCCGACGGGTCTTTGAGCCCCTGGGCATCAGGTTCCGATTCGAAGACCTGGGCAAGCCCGGAGAGGCAGCCAATTGCATTGGCCCCAAAACCCGCCTGATCTGGCTTGAGTCGCCCACCAACCCCATGATGAATGTGCTCGACATTGGCGCCATGGCAGAGCTGGCCCGCAGCCGGGGTGTGCTGCTGGCAGTTGACAATACCTTTGCCACCCCTTACCTGCAACAACCGCTCGACCTGGGGGCCGATATCGTCATGCACTCGGCCACCAAATACCTGGGCGGGCACAGCGATGTGGTGGCCGGAGCCCTGGTGGTGCGGGACCCGGAGCTGGCCGGGCGGCTGGCTTTCCTGCAAAACGCAAGCGGGGCTGTTCTGGGCCCCATGGACAGTTACCTGGTGTTGCGGGGCATCAAAACCCTGCATGTGCGCATGCAGCGCCATTGCGAAAACGGCCGGGCCGTTGCCGAATACCTTGCCGGCCATCCGGGTGTAGAACATGTTTTCTGGCCGGGGTTGCCCAATCATCCAGACCACGAAATTGCAAAGAAGCAGATGCGCGATTTCGGGGGCATGTTGTCTTTTATCCCCAAAGGGGCCCGGTACGAAGATGCGGTGAAACTGGTGAGCGCCCTGCAGGTTTTTACCCTGGCGGAGTCGCTGGGCGGCGTGGAAAGCCTGGCCGGGCACCCCGCCAGCATGACCCACGCGAGCATCCCGCGGGAAGAGCGACTTAAGAGCGGGGTAACCGACAGCCTGATTCGCCTGAGCGTGGGTATCGAAGACGCCGATGACCTCCTCGAAGACCTTGCCCGGAGCCTTGCTGCACTGTCCTTTGGCCGAAGCTGACCCTGCTGCGGGGCACCTACACAACAATATTTGTCAACTTTTCAAAATAAGGACGCAAGAATTATGGAAAACATATAATTTTGCGGCATAATTTTTAATTCAACAATCCGACACTTTAAAGCTATGTCAGATATCCAGCAAAAAATAGCGGCCTTCATGGAAGAGGTGAAAGTCCGCAACGGCCATGAGCCCGAATTTCTTCAGGCCGTGCAGGAAGTGGCTGAAACGGTAATTCCGTACATCGCCAAACACGAAATATACAGTGGGAAAAACATCCTGCTGCGCATGGTGGAGCCCGAGCGGCTCATCTCCTTTCGGGTAGCCTGGGTAGACGACCGGGGCGAAATCCACGTCAACCGCGGGTACCGCATCCAGATGAATTCGGCCATTGGCCCGTATAAAGGCGGGTTGCGCTTCCACCAGACTGTAAATGCCAGCATCCTCAAATTCCTGGCCTTTGAGCAGGTATTCAAGAATAGCCTCACCACCCTGCCCATGGGTGGCGGCAAAGGCGGGTCTGACTTTGACCCTAAAGGCAAATCTGACGATGAGGTAATGCGGTTCTGCCACGCCTTCATGACCGAACTGTGTCGGCATATCGGTCCCAATACCGATGTTCCCGCCGGCGATATCGGGGTTGGAGCACGCGAGATCGGTTACCTTTTCGGCATGTACAAGAAAATACGCAACGAATTTACCGGCGTGCTTACCGGGAAGGGCCTATCCTGGGGCGGGTCACTGATACGGCCTGAGGCCACCGGGTACGGAACCGTCTATTTTGCCCAGAGCATGCTCGGCACACGCGGGCAGGATATCAAAGGAAAAAAAGTGGTCATCTCAGGCTCGGGCAACGTGGCCCAGTACGCTGCTGAGAAGGTACTGCAACTCGGCGGCAAGGTGCTGACCCTGTCTGATTCGGGCGGGTACATCCTCGACAAAGACGGCATCGACGCCGAAAAGCTGGCCTGGGTCATGGATTTGAAAAACAACCGCCGCGGCCGTATCTCCGACTACACCGTGAAGTATCCGGGAGCCACCTTCCACAAGGGCAAGACTCCCTGGGAAGTAGTGTGCGACCTCGCCCTGCCCTGTGCCACCCAGAACGAACTGAACGGGGAAGATGCCGATACCCTCATTAAAAATGGCTGCATCTGCGTGGCCGAGGGGGCCAATATGCCATCCACGCCGGAAGCCATCCACGCCTTCCAGCATGCCAGGATACTCTTTGCGCCCGGCAAGGCTTCGAACGCCGGCGGGGTTGCCACCTCCGGACTGGAGATGTCGCAAAACTCCCTCCGCATCAGCTGGACGCGCGAAGAGGTAGACGATCGCCTGAAAGGCATTATGGCAAACATCCACGATTCCTGCCTGCAGTACGGCATGGAAGAGGGCGGTTATTGCAACTACGTGAAAGGCGCCAACATCGCCGGCTTTGTTAAAGTAGCCGATGCCATGCTGGCCCAGGGCGTGGTTTAACGCGCGCCGTTTCCAGGAACCAGCTCCCCCGGCCCACCCGGGGGAGCTTTTTTTTCGGCTATCTTTGGAGTCAAGCAGCCTGCCCTATGCCGGTATCGTCCAAAGCCATCGTAATAAGCACCCTGAAATATGGCGACAGCAGCCTGATCGTGCGTCTGTTTACCCGCGAGGGCGGGCTGCAGGGCTACCTGGTCAAAGGGATACTGGGGCGAAAGAGAGGGAACTTCAAGGCCGGCCATTTCCAGCCCCTTACCCAATTGGAAGTAGTTGGCAACCCCTCGCGGACGGGCAAACTGGGGTACCTGCGCGAGGCGGCCATCGCTTTTCCGTATCAAACGCTCCACGCCGACATCCGCAAGGGCACCATCGCCCTCTTCCTCTCTGAGGTGCTGGCCCAAAGCATCAGGGAACAGGAACCCGATCCTGACCTGTTCAGCTATCTTGAAACCACCTTGCAGTGGCTCGACCACAATGAGCAGGTCGCCAATTTCCACATCCGCTTTTTGATCGGGTTGTCGCGCTTTCTTGGGTTTTATCCCGACCGTAGTTTGACCGGGGCGCCTTATTTTGACCTGGGCGAAGGGGCCTTCGCATCTGAACCCGCCCTGCACCCTGTTCTCAGCGGCGAGCTCCTGGCACTGTTTAACCGTTTTCTGGAAACCGGTTTCGACCGCCTCGACCAGATCCGGATATCGCAAGGGCAACGCCGGGATTTGCTGCAGGCCCTGGTAACCTATTACGGCATTCACCTGCCCGGGTTTCGGGAGCCCCGTTCCCTGGGGGTGCTGGATGCGGTGTACTCCTGAAACCCTCATCTCCGGCCGGTCACATCCGGCACCCCGAAAGGGGCCTTTACAATTTGTTTTGCATCCCTGGCCAACAAGGGTAAAGTGTGCCCTGCCGAGCGTCCGGAACACGACCGCTACTTTTCGGGCCTAAGTGCAAAAGGATTCCATCTAAAATCACTAATTTTGCGCTCTTTAAGAATAAGACCTCATGTCCAGGCGTCTGTCGAAATTCAACGAATACCCGCAATTGGACCTGCCCAAGGTGGCCGATGAGATCCTCCGTTTCTGGAAGTCTGAACAGATTTTTGAACAGAGCATCGCCATCAGGGAGGGGGGCACCCCTTATGTGTTCTACGAAGGGCCGCCCTCGGCCAACGGCATGCCGGGCATCCACCACGTGATTTCGCGCACCATCAAAGACATCTTCCCCAGGTATAAGACCATGAAGGGGTATCAGGTAAAGCGCAAGGCGGGGTGGGATACCCACGGGCTCCCCGTCGAGCTGGGCGTCGAAAAGGAATTGGGCATTACCAAGGAAGATATAGGGGTCAAAATAACCATCGAGGAGTACAACGAGGCCTGTAAAAAGGCGGTGATGCGCTATACCGACGTCTGGAACGACCTGACCGAGAAAATCGGGTACTGGGTAGACATGGACGACCCGTATATCACCTACAGGCCTAAATACATGGAGACCGTGTGGTGGTTGCTGCAGCAAATCTACCAGAAAGGGTTGTTGTACAAGGGGTACACCATACAGCCGTATTCGCCCAAGGCGGGAACAGGCCTGAGCTCTCATGAGCTCAACCAGCCCGGTACCTATCAGGACGTAACAGATACCACTGTAACGGCCCAGTTCGAGGCCATAAGGGAAACCCTCCCCGATTTCCTGAAAAGGGAGAGCGGTGCCATCTGCCTGCTGGCCTGGACCACCACCCCCTGGACGCTGCCTTCCAATACCGCCCTCACCGTAGGGCCGGCGATCGACTATGTGCTTGTCGAAACCTACAACCAATACACTTTCCGGCCCGTCAAAGTTGTGCTGGCCCAGGCGCTGGTCGGCCTTCAGTTTGGCGGCAAGTTCGTGGAGGTGCCTGAAGGGGAGGCCTGGCCCGAATTCGGGCCCGACAGCAAAAAAGTGCCCTATCGCGTGCTGCAATCCCTTAAAGGGGAAAGCCTGTTGGGCGTGCGCTACCGCCAATTGCTCGACTATACCCTGCCGTACCAGCAACCCGAAAATGCCTTCCGGGTAATCGGGGGCGATTTCGTGACTACCGAAGACGGGACGGGCATCGTTCATACCGCCCCTACCTTCGGGGCAGACGACATGCAGGCCGCCCAGGCCGCTCAGCCGCCAGTGCCACCCATGCTGGTGCTCGACGAGAACGGCAACCCGGTGCCCCTTGTAGACCTGCAGGGCCGTTTCCGGCCCGAAATGCGTGAATTGGCGGGCAAATATGTCAAAAACGAATACTACGATGAAGGGCAGGCCCCCGAGCGGTCTGTCGACGTGGAGATTGCCATCCGCCTCAAGGAAGAAAACAAGGCCTTCAAGGTCGAAAAATATACCCACAGCTACCCGAATTGCTGGCGTACCGACAAACCGGTACTGTACTATCCGCTCGACTCCTGGTTCATCAAAGTAACCGAGGTGCGCGACCGCATGTACGACCTCAACCGCCAGATCAACTGGAAGCCGAAAGCCACCGGAGAGGGACGGTTTGGCAACTGGCTGGCTTCTGCCAATGACTGGAACCTGTCGCGTTCCCGCTACTGGGGCATCCCCCTGCCGATCTGGCGCACCGAAGACGGACGCGAAGAACGGGTAATCGGTTCGGTGGCCGAGCTCAAGGAGGCGATGGCCGAAGCGGTGCGGGCCGGCTTTATGGAAGCCGACCTCTTCGCCCAGTTTGTGCCGGGCGATATGACAGAGGCCAATTACGACACGGTAGACCTGCACAAGAACGTGGTAGACAACATTGTTTTGGTTTCACCCACGGGCAAGCCCATGAAACGCGAAAGCGACCTGATCGATGTCTGGTTCGACAGCGGTTCCATGCCCTATGCCCAGTGGCATTATCCGTTTGAAAACCGGGAGATCATCGATTCCGGGGTTGGCTTTCCGGCCGATTTTATCGCCGAAGGGGTCGATCAGACCCGCGGATGGTTCTATACCCTCCACGCCATCGGCGCCCTGGTATTCGATTCCATCGCCTACCGGAATGTGGTTTCAAACGGCCTGGTGCTCGACAAGGAAGGCAAAAAGATGTCCAAAAGGCTCGGCAATGCCGTAGACCCTTTCGAGACCATGGAACATTACGGGGCCGATGCCACGCGCTGGTACCTGATCTCCAACGCCAACCCCTGGGACAACCTGAAGTTTGACATCGAAGGGGTAGCCGAGGTTCGCCGCAAATTCTTCGGCACCCTGTACAATACCTACGCCTTTTTTGCGCTCTACGCCAATATCGACGGCTTCCGGTACGGCGAACCGGAGGTGCCCCTGGCCGACAGGCCCGAGATCGACCGCTGGATCCTGTCTGAACTCAACAGCCTGATCGGGCGGGTAGACGCGGCCTACGACGACTACGAACCCACCAGGGCAGCCCGGGCCATTTCAGATTTTGTACAGGAGAACCTGAGCAACTGGTATGTTCGCCTTTGCCGGCGGCGGTTCTGGAAGGGCGATTACGGCCCCGACAAGGTGTCGGCCTACCAGACGCTCTTTACCTGCCTGAAGACCGTAGCCGAGCTCGGGGCGCCCATTGCACCCTTCTATATGGAGCAGTTGTACCGGGACCTCTTGGGCGGTTCGACCCTGGAAGGGACGCAGAGCGTGCACCTGGCCGATTTCCCGATTGCCGACCCGGGGCGGATCGACGCCGGCCTGGAACAACGCATGCAACGGGCCCAGACCATATCTTCCCTGGTGCTTTCCATACGCCAGAAAGAAAAGATCAAAGTGCGGCAGCCCCTAAAAAAGGTAATGATCCCTGTGCTGGATACCACCCAGCGCAAGGAGATAGAAGCGGTTGCCGACCTGATCCGCTCGGAGGTAAACGTGAAAGAAATCGAATTGCTTGACGACGCTTCAGACATCCTTGTAAAACGCATCAAGCCCAACTTCAAGACCCTGGGCCCCAAGTACGGGAAGGAGATGAAGGCCATTGCCGGGGCGGTAGCAGCCCTCGGCCAGGAAGACATCCAGAAAATGGAGCGGGAAGGCGAAATTGTGCTGGGGCTGGAAAATAAAAACGTTATATTACAGTTACAAGATGTTGAGATCACTTCACAAGATATCGAAGGGTGGCTTGTGGCATCTTCGGGCCCTGTTACCGTAGCCCTCGACATCACCATAGACGATGACCTCCGCAAAGAGGGCATTGCACGCGAGCTGGTAAACCGCATCCAGAACCTTCGCAAAGAGTCTGGCTTGGAGGTGACCGATAAAATTGACATAACCTTTTTAAAGGACGAGACGGTAGAGCAAGCGGTTGCAAGTAATTTGCAGTACATCAAATCCGAGACCCTCACGGCAGAGTTGCAGTTTGAGGAAATACTGGAAAATGGCACTGAAATTGCTTTTGACGAGATTGCCACCAAATTGCATATCCAGAAACATTAAGATTACAGATTATGGGAGAAGATATTAAAGTACGGTACTCAGACAAGGAACTGGAGGAATTCAGGGAACTGATCGAGCAGAAGATCGAAAAGGCACGCAACGACCTCGATCTGTTGAAAAGCTCCTATATGAACGACGGCAATAATGGCACCGACGATACCTCGCCCACCTTCAAGGCATTTGAGGAGGGGTCTGAGACCATGAGCAAAGAAGCCAACACCCAGCTGGCAATCAGGCAGGAGAAATTTATCCGCGACCTGAAAAATGCCCTGCTGCGAATCGAGAATAAGACGTATGGGGTTTGCCGGGTCACTGGCAAGCTCATCAACAAGGAACGCCTGAAACTCGTTCCGCATGCCACCCTGAGTATTGAGGCCAAGAACATGCAGAAATAACCAAAAACGCCCTCAGGGGCGTTTTTTTGGCTCGATTCTTTACGTGCTGTTGGGGGCGGCCCTGTTGGGCGCCACCGGATTGCAGGGGCAGAAGCGGGTCAGGAAAACCATTTTGGACCCTTCAGTTACGTCGGTGGTAATAGACGGGACACAGTGTTACCAGCTGAGCCTGGAAACGGCAGAAACCGAAGAGGTGTTGGTCGAAGCCGAAATAGACGGGGAATATCAGGACGAAGTGCTGGTTTTCGTCGAAACCCTGGGCAACACGCTGCGGATCGGCACCGGACTTTCGCCCACTTTCCAGATGCCCAACGACAAGCTCGGGGCCCACAAGGTACTTTCGGCAAAACTGCGGGTAGTTTTACCGCCCCACCAGCGGGTCAGCTTTGCTGCCGCAACCTGTAGGGTTACTACCGAAGGCACCTTTCGCGACCTTAAGATCCACATCACTGGAGGGGGGTGCCTGTTGGCCCACACGGCCGAACATACCGAAGTGACCACCGCCTCTGGTTCGATTCGTGCGCAAATCGCCCAGGGACAGGTAGAGGCTTCCTCGCGATACGGCCAGGTTTCCCTTGATTCCATACCTGCCGGCCCGGCCCGCTTTGTTTTAAACAGCACCAGCGGCGATATTCAGGTACTCCGCCAATTATGAGCCCTTGGGGCAACTGCTCGCGGTTATGGATATAATCCCTATTTTTGCCCCTGTTAAAACTCACGGATGCAGCCTAAAAAGTCCCTCCTTCTGGTCGTTGCGATACTCCTGATCGACCAGATCAGCAAGATCTATGTCAAGACCAATTTTCAACTGGAGGAATCCGTGACTGTTTTTTCCTGGTTCAAAATTTATTTTATCGAGAATGAAGGTGCTGCATGGGGGACCAAGCTGAGCGACCTGCTGCCGCTCTCAGAGCGCATGGCCAAACTGATCCTGACCCTGTTCCGGATACTGGCCATCGCCGGCATCGGCTACTGGCTCTGGGACATCCTGAAAAAAAACGCCAACACCACCCTGGTTACTGCCGTGAGTCTGATTTTTGCGGGAGCGGTGGGCAATATCATCGATTCCCTCTTCTACGGGCTGTTGTTTGACCACAGCTACGGACAGGTGGCCACCTTCCTGGCCGGGGAGCACTACGACGGGCTGTTTTACGGCAAGGTGGTAGACATGCTCTATTTTCCGATGATCGACAGCCAGTGGCCCGAATGGATGCCCGGGCTGGGCGGGGATCGCTTCCGATTCTTCGCCCCGGTTTTCAACATTGCCGATACGGCCATCTCTACCGGAGTCGGTATTTTGCTGGTCTTCAATAAGAGGGCTTTCGGCAAAAAACCCGCTCAGAACGCGTAGACCCGATCGGGGCCAACCACATAAGAAAGGGGTTCATCGCCCGGGTGCAGGTCAGCTATCTCCGGCACAGGCCCAAAGAGGGAAAGCCCGACAGCCAGCACATCTTCCCGGCACATTTGCAGGAAGCGGTCGTAGTAGCCGCCCCCATAACCTACCCGGTTTCCTTTTTTGTCAAAGGCCAGCAGGGGCACAAACACCACATCGATGGTTTCCGGCTGCACCGCAATGCCCTCCACAGGCTCGGGTATTCCCCAGCTATTTGGACTGAGCCGGGTGTTTTCAGTTAAAAGCAGATGGGTCAGGCCGCCTTTGGGCCCCATTTTGGGAACGGCAATATTTTTGCCTTTTTCGCGCAGCAAAGCGATCAGGAAGGAGGTGTCTACTTCCCTTTTTTCGACGACAGATAAATAAAGATGAAAAAGTGCTTTATCCCAGAGCGGGAGAAGCAGGCAATTTTGCGCAATGCGCCAACTCGCCTCCTTTAGGCGTTCTTCCGTAAGTTGATTTCTAAGGCGCAGATACTCTAATCGAAGCTCTTTTTTCAACATCGCAGTTCGATCAAACGCTTAGTGTGGGATGGGGGAGCATTTAATCCTGCTAGTCCTTGGCCGAAACGGCAAAGTACACTTTGAAAAAGAGCATAAGTATTAGGTACAGTCCCAGGGTAATGAGATAATTGTCCATAAATGTAATGCCCTGTATTTCTCTAAATGTAAATAAAAAAATGGTACGCTCAGAGTTAAACGGCATGAAATTACCGATGAAATGCATGCTTTTAAAAAAAATTTAACTTTTGGCCGCCCTGTCTTTTATGATGTCCTTATGCACGGCCCGGTCAACAGGGCAGGCGGTCAGACAAAGAAAGGCCTCCCCTGTGCAATGGCCATGCAGGACGCATGAGAACTTTTAAGAAGCATGCGGGCACATCAGGCGATGAGCCGAGACCCGGCTGCGGATAACCCGGGTAACCCTATCTTTGCGGGGAAAGGTATCCTATGGAGCAGCCTCCCATTGCGATTCAGTTAAAAACACTGCCCGAGAGCCCTGGCGTTTATCAGTTTTTTGATGCCGAGGGTAAAATACTTTATGTAGGTAAGGCCAAGAACCTCAAAAAAAGAGTGAGCTCTTATTTTACCAAAACCCACGATACGGGTAAAACCCGGGTGCTGGTGAGGAAAATAAGGGCTGTAAGGCATATAGTGGTTCCAACCGAGTCTGATGCCCTGCTGTTGGAAAACAACCTGATCAAGGAGCACCAGCCCCGCTACAATGTGCTGCTGCGCGACGACAAGACATATCCGTGGCTGTGCATCAAGAATGAGCGCTTTCCCCGCATCTTCCCGACCCGCAAACGACTGCGCGACGGGTCGGAATACTTCGGCCCATTTACGCAAATGCGCACGGTGCGCACCCTGCTCGACCTCATCAAAAGCGTGTATCCGCTTCGCACCTGCAATTACGACCTGTCGGCAGAGAAAATCCAGGCCGGCAAATACAAGCGGTGCCTGGAATACCACCTGGGCAATTGCCTGGGTCCTTGTGAAGGCCTGCAAGACGAAGCCTCCTATACCCGCGCCATTGGCGATATACGCGAAATCGTGAAAGGGAATTTCGGGCATTCGCTCCGCTATTTCAAACACCACATGCAGCAACTGGCTGCGGAAATGCGTTATGAGGAGGCCCAGCAGGTTAAGGAAAAAATAGACATCCTGGAGAACTACCAGGCCAAGTCGGCCGTGGTGCACCCGGGGATTAGCGACGTGGATGTTTTTAGCATCGTCTCTGACCCCTCCCACGCCTACGTGAACTATATGCAGATTTCCCACGGCCTGGTGGTGCGCTCCCATACCCTGGAAATCAAGAAGAAACTCGAAGAGACCGACGAGGAACTGCTGCCCCTGGCCGTAGTGAGCCTGCGTGAGCGGTTTGAGTCGGCCTCACGCGAGGTGTACCTGCCTTTCGGGGTTCCCCTGCCGGAATCGGTCAAAGTAACGGTTCCCAAACAGGGCGACAAGCGGAAAATCGTGGTGCTTTCTGAAAACAACGCCCGCCTTTACCGGCAGGAACGCTTCAAGCAGATACGGATTACAGACCCCGACCGGCACGTGAAGCGCCTCATGGAACAAATGAAAAAGGATTTGCGCCTGCCGGTCGAACCGCGGCATATTGAGTGCTTCGACAACTCGAACATACAGGGCTCCAGCCCGGTTGCAGCCTGCGTGGTTTTTCGCGACGGCAAACCCGCCAAAAAGGATTACCGGCATTTCAACATCAAGACTGTCGAAGGCCCGGACGATTTCGCCTCCATGGCCGAGGTAGTGTTTCGCCGGTACCGGCGCATGCTGGACCAGGACGAACCCCTCCCGCAGCTCATCGTCATTGACGGGGGCAAAGGACAGCTTTCCGCAGCCCTGAAAAGCCTCGAGCAGCTCGGTTTGAGAGGCAAGATCGCCATAGTGGGCATCGCCAAGCGGCTGGAGGAAATCTATTTCCCGGAAGACCCCATTCCGCTCTACCTCGACAAGAAATCCGAATCGCTCAAGGTAATCCAGCAACTGCGCAATGAAGCACACCGTTTCGGCATTACCCACCACCGCAACCGGCGGAGCAAAGCAGCCATCAGTTCGGCCCTGGAAGAGATAGACGGGGTCGGAGAACAAACGGCCCGGGAGCTGCTGCGGCGCTTCAAATCGGTAAAACGGGTCAGGGCGGCCAGCCTGGAAGAACTCGCCGAGGCCATCGGCCCTGCCAAGGCTCGGAAAGTTTATGATAGTTTGCGCGAATGAAGTAACTTCACGTCATGCGCCAAGTCTTGCTTATCGCCGTGCTTTTTGGCCTGAACTGGCAGGCATACGGGCAGGATACGACCCGGGTGGAAGACCTGCGCATTGGCCTTGTCCTCAGCGGGGGAGGGGCCAAGGGGCTGGCCCATGTGGGCGCCCTGAAGGTAATCGAGGAAGCCGGGGTGCGTCTCGACTACATAGGAGGCACCAGCATGGGAGCCATTGTGGGGGCGCTCTACGCCTCAGGTTATTCTGCCCATGAGCTCGACTCCCTGTTTACCCATACCGACTTTTCGACGTTAATCCAGGACGACCTGCCCCGGAGTGCCAAGACCTTTTACGAGAAGGAAGATTCGGAGCGCTATGCCCTGACTCTCCCCTTTACGGGTTTCCGGATTTCGTTCCCGCCGGCAATCTCGGGCGGACAGAACATTTACAACGAACTGGTACGGGCCCTGTACCACGTGCGCGACGTTGACGACTTCAGTAAGCTGCCCATCCCCTTTTTCTGCATGGCTACCGATGTGGAGACCGGGGAGGAAATCCTCCTCGACAAAGGCTACCTGCCGGAAGCGATCATGGCCAGCGGCACTTTTCCTTCCCTCTTTGAACCTGCAGAGGTAAACGGCCGGATCCTGATCGACGGGGGAGTACTCAATAATTACCCGGTAGCCGAGTTGCGTGAGCGGGGAGCCCAGCTCGTGATCGGGGTGGATGTTCAGCACGGGCTCCGCGACCGGGAGGCCCTCTTGTCGGCCACGGGGATCCTGATGCAGATCAACAACTACAGGACGGTGGGCGACATGGTTGAAAAGGCCCAGCTCACCGACATCTATATAAAACCGGCCATAGATGCATTTTCGGTGATCGATTTCAACCGGCGCGACACCCTGGTCGCTTCGGGAGAGGCCGCGGCCCGGGAGCAACTGGAGGCCATGCGGCAGGCTGCTGCCCGGCAGCAGCAAAAGCCGCCCCCCCGTTCGTATATAACCCTTGTGGATACGATCGCGGTTAACCGGTTGCTGCTGGAGGGCAACAACAACTACAGCAGGAGCTATGTGAAAGGGAAACTCCGGTTCGACCTGGCCCAGGATGTACCCTTCAACAAGCTTCAACAGGGCATCAGCAACCTGGCCGCCACGGGCAACTTCAAGACCATCCGCTACGAGCTCAAGTCGAACGGCCTGGGGCAGGACCTCACCATGAGGCTGCAGGAAAATCCCACCCGGACGTTTATCCGCATCGGGGCCCACTACGACGACCTCTACAAGAGCGCGGCCCTGATCAACCTGACCCAGAAACACGCCCTGTTCGACGACGACGTGGCTTCCTTCGACATCATCTTGGGCGACAACATCCGATACAATGCCCAGTACTACCTCGACAAGGGGTTCTACTGGAGTTTCGGCCTCAACTCCCGCTTCAACACCTTCAATCAAAAAATCCCCTACGGCCTGATACGTACCAACTTCGGCCTGCCCACAGATGAAAATATTAACAGCATTGATGTGGATGTCTCCGATCTCACCAACCAGATTTACGTGCAGACCGTATTGCGCGAAGAATTTGCCTTTGGCCTGGGACTGGAGCACAAATACCTCAAATACAGTACTGAAACCCTTAGCTTGCTGGATTCCACCAATACGGTGGCACCGGGAAATCTGTCTGATCGACGCACCTACTTTGAAAACAGCCACTACGGAAGTGCTTACGCGACCCTTACCCTGGACACGTACGACGACCGCTATTTCCCGACGCGCGGTCTTTACTTCGACGGCGATTTCCACATCTACCTGCTTTCTTCAGACTTCAACGACAATTTCGGGGAATTTTCGGTGGCCAAGGCCCGCATGGGCGGGGCATTCCCAATCGCGGGAGGGCTGAGCCTGAACCTGGAAACCGAAGGGGGGTTCAAGCTGGGGTCGTCTCCCGTTACTTCCATGGACTTTGTGCTGGGAGGCTTCGGGGGGAGCCTTATCAATAACTATATCCCCTTTGTCGGGTACGACTTCCTCTCCCTGCCCGGCAACAGCTATGTAAAGGCGTATGGGCGGCTGGACTGGGAATGGACGCCTAAAAACCACCTGTTGATTGCAGCCAATATCGCCAATGTGGCCGACGATTTGTTCCGCACAGGCGAATGGTTTACCGCCCCCGATTACACGGGCTATGGCCTGGGCTACGGATGGGAGTCGTTTTTCGGGCCGGTGCACCTGCTCTATGCCTGGACCCCAGAGGGCAACCAGCGAAGCTTTTTTATCAGTGTGGGCTTCTGGTTCTGAGCCCATTTGTTGGCCGCTTGCCCCCTTGAGCAAACCGTTTTTTTACGATATTTGTGGCATGCCAGCAGGTACTGATCCACATTTCCAACTCAGTTCGCACCTCAGGGCCATGTGGTGAGGCGATTATGAATCGCCCGGAACCTTTCCCGGACGACCGGTCCGGTTGTTTTTTCCTTTTCACCTTTAATCAAAATCACATGCCTTTAACAGACAATACTTCCCTACACCTTCCCAAGGAGGTGCCCGCTGCCGCCGATTTCCTGCCCCTGCTGGGCACCGACCACGTCGAACTTTATGTGGGGAATGCCAAGCAGGCAGCCCACTACTATATGTCGGCCTGGGGCTTCCAGCCCCTGGCCTATGCAGGCCTTGAAACCGGGCAGAAAGAACGTGTTTCCTATGTGCTGCAGCAAGATAAGATACGCCTGGTACTGACCTCGCCCCTCAAACCCGACGGGGAAATCAACCGCCATATCAACCGGCACGGAGACGGGGTCAAGGTTGTGGCCCTCTGGGTGGACGATGCCCGCAAAAGCTTTGAAGAAACGGTAAAACGGGGCGCCGAGCCCTATATGGAGCCCAGGGAGGTTTCGGATGAGGGAGGCACCGTGGTGCTGTCGGGCATTCACACCTATGGGGAAACCATTCACCTGTTCGTGGAACGGGCGGCCTATACCGGCCCTTTTTTGCCGGGCTTCAAGGCCTGGAACCCCCATTACCGGCCCGAGTCGGTCGGCCTCAAGTACATCGACCACATGGTGGGCAACGTGGGCTGGAATGAGATGAACAAATGGTGTGAGTTTTACGCCAAGGTGATGGGCTTTGCCCAATTGGTTTCCTTTGACGACAAAGACATTTCGACCGAGTACACGGCCCTGATGAGCAAGGTGATGAGCAATGGGAATGGTCGCATCAAATTCCCGATCAACGAACCGGCCGAGGGGCGCAAGAAGTCGCAGATCGAGGAATATATTGAATTTTACAATGGCGCGGGCGTTCAGCACCTGGCCCTGGCTACCGACAACATAATCGACACGGTAACTGCCCTGCGCGACCGGGGCGTGGAGTTCCTGACCGTTCCGGCCACCTATTACGAAGACGTGCTCGACCGCGTGGGCGAAATTGACGAAGACCTGGCCCCCCTGCGCGAGCTGGGGGTGCTTATAGACCGCGACGAGGAAGGCTACCTGTTGCAGATTTTCACCAAACCCATCCTCGACAGGCCAACCCTGTTCATCGAAATTATCCAGCGCAAAGGGGCGCGCTCTTTCGGCAAAGGGAATTTCAAGGCCCTGTTCGAGTCGATTGAACGGGAGCAACAGGCACGCGGAACCCTGTAATCTCTTAGGGAAAACTAAAAATTCGCCCCCAATCGATAAACCTTTGTTAAGGTTGGAGTTAAAGTCCGTTAAATATAAAACAGGAGCCGGCCCCTTGTTCTATTTTTGATGGTATAAGGGGTGGTTCCCTTATAACTTTAAGTATTGGTTTTTCATAATTTAAAGTTTGGTTGGTTATTTAGGAAAAGCTCCGGTCGCTCGATCGGGGCTTTTTTTTGTAAAACGGCTTCGGCCAGAGTGCCCTGCCCGATGGGGAGGATTGACAATACTTTGGAACAAATCTTGTTTTAGCTATAGAGAATTCCGGCAAGACCGGTTCGTTCTTACATAATTTTAATGAAATTTGCCCCGATGAAGTCCCTTAAAGCCTTGTTCCTGTTCTGCCTGTTAGGCATGGTAGCCGGCATCGCGCAATTCCGGGAAGAATCCGGTTCGCGCGGACAGACCGCCGTGTTCAAGCCTGGAGAATGGCTGAAGTTCCGAATTCACTACGGCTTCCTCAATGCCAGCTATGCCACCCTTCACCTCACAGAAGACAAGCTGGACGGGGTTCCCGTATACCACGTAGTGGGGAAGGGGGAGACCACAGGTTTCGCCAGTCTTTTTTTCAAGGTAGACGACACTTACGAAAGTTATTTCGGCAAGGAAGACGGAAAACCCTACCGTTTTATCCGAAAAATTGACGAGGGAGGGTACACCAAAGACATCGAAATCCAATTTGACCACCAGGCCGACCGCGCAGTGCTGCACGACAAGGAAGCGCAGAAGAAACTGCACTTCGATACCCACGAGTCGATACAGGACCTGATTTCGGCCTTCTACTACCTCAGGAAGTTTTACGAGGCCGACCAGTTGGTAGTAGGCGAGTCTATCGATCTCGACCTGCTCTACGACGACGACGGCATATTTAAATTCCGCCTGAAATACCTGGGCAAGGAAGTGCTGAAAACCAAGTTCGGAAAGGTGGAGTGCCTCAAATTCAGGCCCTACGTGCAATCTGGCCGGGTTTTCAAAGAACAGGAAAGCCTATCTTTGTGGGTGTCTAACGACAAGAACAAAATCCCCATCCGGATAGAGGCAAACCTGATGGTGGGTTCGATCAAGGCAGACCTGGACGGCTACAACAGCCTGCAAAACCCGTTCAAGATAATAATGGACTAAACCAGCCCGATGGACAACAAGGAGCGTCTCGATTCGCAGATTCGGAAACTCGAAACCAAATACAAGGATTCCGGGCAGGATATGAACTCTTATCTCGACGGGCTGCTCCACCAGCGTTACCTGACGTATTGGGACTACATCCACCTCGACACCCTGCTGAGCCTGCAGGTGCCACGCACCCATTTCCCCGACGAGGAAATATTTATCATGTACCACCAGATCACGGAGCTTTATTTCAAGCTTATTCTGCACGAGCAGCGTCAGATCGTGGACGACAAATCGCAGGAGGTGGGCTTTTTTACGGAAAAGGTGGAACGGATCAACAATTACTACAAGGCCCTGATTTCCTCTTTCGGAATCATGGTGCGGGGAATGGACAGGGACCAGTTCCTGCAATTCCGTATGGCCCTGCTCCCGGCCAGCGGCTTCCAGTCGGCCCAGTTCCGGATGATCGAGATCTACGCCACGCCCCTGGAGCTTTTGGTGCATCCCTCGGAGCGAGACCGGTTTTCACAGGACGACCCCCTGGAAGAGCTCTACGAGCACATTTACTGGAAAAAAGGGGCCACCGACCTGAAGACGGGAGAGAAGACTCTGACCCTGAAACAATTCGAATACCGGTATACCCCGCGCTTTATCCGGATAGCCAGGGAAGTGGCCGGCAATACCATGTACCATAAATTCCTACATTTGCCTGAGGAACAGCGCCGTTCCAAAGGGCTTCGGGCGGCATTACAGCAGATGGACCTGAATGCGAACGTCAACTGGCCCCTGATGCACATGGGGTCGGCGCACCGGTACCTGAGCAAGGATAAGGAAACACTTGAGGCCACCGGAGGCACCAACTGGAAGTCGTATCTTCCGCCGGGCTTCCAGAAGGTCGTATTTTTCCCGGAGGCACACGAACCGGAAACATTGGCAAACTGGGGAAAGCAATGGGTGGAGCACCAGCTGAACCCCGAAAAACAGATGTAATCTAATGATGCGCACATTCTGGGGCATATTTGTGTTGGCTTTTTGGGCGGCAGCCTGCAATGATGCCACTTCTGATTCGGCAAACGCCGGGGCTGGAGCGGCCGAGCAGCTTTTGGTGGAGGTAAAGCCACGGTTGGAGTACGGCTTCAACCTCGACGACTTTACGGTGGTGGCCGATACGGTGCGCAACGGAGACAGCTTTGGGGAGCTCATGCTCCAGAACAAGGTGGAATATCCGAAGATCGCAATGGTGGCCGAGCGTTTCAAAGACACCTTTGATGTGCGCCGCATCAGGGTCGGCAAGCCCTACCTCATCCTCAAATCAAAAGACACGGCCCAGACGGCCCAGGTATTTATCTACCAGGAAGACCCGATCAATTATACGGTAATCGATTTCAGGGATTCGGTAGTGGCGTATAAAAACAGAAAGAAGATCCTCCATATCGAACGGGAGGCTTCCGGAATTATTCCCCAGGGCGGGTCGCTCTCACAGGTAATCGATATGCAGGGGGTGGATTACAGGATGACCCTGGAGTTGTCTCAGATCTACGCCTGGAGCATAGACTTCTCAAAATTGGATGCCGGTGATAAATTCCGTATCATCTTTGACGAGAAATACATTCATGATAGCATCTATGCCGGAACGGGACCCATTAAAGCGGCTTATTTTCAGCATAAAGGGAAAGACTTCTACGCTTTTGCCAACCGAAACGACTCCCTGAACATCACCGAATACTACGACGATGCGGCTGAAAACCTGCGCAGCACCTTCCTCAGGATGCCGATTCAATTCGGCAGGCTCTCTTCCCGTTACAATCTCAAGCGACGGATCCAGTATTACGGGTATAAAGTGCGGCCACACAAGGGAACCGATTATGCGGCACCCATCGGCACGCCTATTCTGGCCACCGCCGACGGGGTAGTTACCGAATCGACACGGAGGGGCGGGAACGGGAAATATGTTAAAATCCGCCACAACGAGACCTACAGCACCCAGTACCTGCACATGAAAGCCCAAAACGTAAAAAAGGGCGAATACGTGCGCCAGGGCGACGTGATTGGCTGGATCGGGATGACCGGCAATACCGGCGGCCCGCACGTGTGCTACCGGTTCTGGAAAAACGGGCGCCAGGTAGACCCCTTGCGGGAAGAACTTCCGGCTGCCGAACCCCTGGCAGAAGCACTGCAGCCGGCGTATTTCCAACGAATCGGCCCGCTGAAGGAACAACTCGACTGCATCCCTTTTGACACCGAAGAAGAAGCAACCCCGGAAGACCTGATAACCTTCAACCAACCCAAGCATGCCCCTACCAAAAACTGATCCGACCCTAACCCAGGCATGGAAACAGCTGCAAACGCACTATACCCACATCCACAATACCCCGATCAGGGACCATTTTGAAGCCGACCCGGCGCGCGCCGGGCGCTTCAGCATCCACTGGAACGATTTCCTGGTCGACTATTCCAAAAACCGCATAACCGGGGAAACCCGCGAGCTGCTCCTGTCCCTGGCCCGGGAAGCCGGCCTCAAGGAGGCCATCGGCAAGTACTTTGGGGGCGACCTGATCAACGAAACCGAAGGGCGGGCCGTGCTCCATACGGCCCTGCGGTCGGGCAAGGGTCCGATCAGGGTCGACGGAGCCGATGTGCTGCCCGAAGTGCGTCAGGTAAAGCAGCAGATGCGAACTTTTTCGGAAGCCGTGATTGGCGGTGCCAAGAAGGGCTATACGGGCAAGGCCTTTACCGACGTGGTCAATATAGGCATTGGCGGCTCAGACCTGGGCCCTGCCATGGTCGCCGAGGCGCTGAAGTTTTACGGCAACCACCTGAGGGTGCACTTTGTGAGCAACGTAGACGGCGACCATGTGCACGAAACGCTGCGGTGGCTCAACCCGGAGACTACCCTTTTCGTGGTGGTATCCAAAACGTTCACCACCCAGGAAACCCTGACCAATGCGCTGACCATCAAGAAATGGTTCCTGAAACACGCTTCCAAAGAGCATATCGCCCTGCACTTCGCGGCCGTTTCGACCAATACCGAAAAAATAGCTGAATTCGGCATCGCCCCAGAGCACGTGTTCCCCATGTGGGACTGGGTGGGCGGCCGGTTTTCGCTCTGGAGTGCCGTGGGATTGTCCATTGCGCTCGCTGTGGGCTTCGACCATTTTGAAGCCCTGCTGGAGGGCGCCAGCGACATGGACGAGCATTTTCGCACCGCCCCGCATGGCGAGAACATTCCCGTCATGCTGGCTCTGCTCAGCATCTGGTACAACAATTTCTTCGGGGCCGAGACCGAAGCCATAATCCCCTATACCCAATACCTGCATCGCCTGCCGGCTTACTTGCAGCAGGGCATCATGGAGAGCAACGGGAAAAGCGTAGACCGGGCAGGGAACCGTATAGGCTACCAAACCGGCACCATAATCTGGGGCGAACCCGGCACCAATTCCCAGCACGCTTTTTTCCAACTGATCCACCAGGGGACCAAGCTCATCCCGGCCGATTTCATCGGCTTTAAGCACGCGCTGTACGGCGACCGTGACCACCACCTCAAATTGATGGCCAACTTCTTTGCCCAGACCGAGGCCCTGATGAACGGAAAATCGGCTGGCGAAGTGCGCGAGGAGCTCACCCGCCAGGGCCTGTCGGAGCAGCAGCTCGAGGCCTTGCTCCCCTTCAAGGTCTTCGAAGGAAGCAAACCCACCAATACCCTGCTGATAGACCGCCTGACTCCACGCAGCCTGGGCGCGCTGATAGCCCTTTACGAGCACAAGATTTTTGTGCAGGGCGTGCTCTGGAATATCTTCAGTTACGACCAGTGGGGGGTAGAGCTGGGCAAACAGCTGGCCTCAACCATTCTCCGCGATTTGGAAGGAAATCAAATCGCTAATCACGATCCCTCAACACTTCAGCTTTTACAGTTTTTTAAGAAATAATTTAAAGACTGCGCAACACTTTTCAATAAACGATAAGTTGTTGTCATTCAGGTTATTTATGGCATTTTTTATGTTAATTTTGCATTGGACAATTTAACATTCTCTTAATGCCAAAGTGCGCATCCTGCAGCACATTTGCACAACAATTGCTAACCTAAATGACACAAACATGAAAAAACTAATCTTACTATGGTTTTTGGCGCTTTCCACTGCCACGACCTTTTCCCAGGAAATCTTTACCGGGAAGGTAGTGGACGGGGAGACCAATGAACCCCTTCCCGGCGCCACCGTACTGGCAAAAGGAACCACCAATGGCGTTGCCACCGGCTTTAACGGGGAATTCGTAATTGATGCCCCCGCCGGAACGATTCTGGTTGTATCTTACCTCGGATACAGTTCAGCAGAAGTGCCCGGAGGCCAAAACCTGATAATTGCCCTTGATGCCGAGGCCAATCAACTGGGAGAAATAGTCCTGACTTCCAGTGTTATCGACATCGCCAAGACCCGCGAAACGCCGGTAGCCGTTTCAACCATTGCCCCGGCTGAAATCTCCCTCAAAGTAGGGAACCAGGAATTTCCGGAGATCATGAACCGGACCCCCGGGGTCTATGCCACCAAACAGGGTGGGGGTTACGGGGATTCCCGCATCTCCCTGCGGGGCTTCGACCAGCGCAACACGTCTTTCCTGATCAACGGGCAACCGGTAAACGACATGGAGAACGGATGGGTATACTGGTCTAACTGGCAAGGCCTTACCGATGTGGCCTCCGGTATCCAGATCCAGAGGGGGCTCGGCGCTTCGCGCCTGGCTGTTCCTTCTGTGGGAGGTACCGTATCCATCTTCACCAAAGCCGCCGAAATGAGCGAAGGCGGCGTTATTTCCCAGACCGTGGGTAACGACCAATATTACAAGACAACCGTGGCCTACAACACCGGCAAGAGCGAAAAGGGTTGGGCCTCTTCTTACCTGCTGAGCCGCTGGGTGGGTGACGGTTATGTCGACAACACCGCCGGGGAGGGCTGGACCTACTTCTTTGCCCTGGCTTACCAACCCGAGGGTTCTGCCCACGCTTTCAACCTCTCCTTGCTTGGAGCCGGACAATGGCACCACCAGCGCGATGCCTGGGTGTCTATCCGCGACTACGAAAACTTCGGAGACCAGGGCGAAATCGACCCGCGCTGGAACACCAACGGCGGCGTGCTGAAAGGCAAGGAATTCAACATGCGCCGGAACTTCTACAACAAGCCCCTGGCCACCCTGAACTGGGACTGGGACATATCCGACAATGTTAAACTGGCTACCTCCCTCTACGCCTCAGCCGGCCGTGGAGGTGGAACCGGCCCGCGCGGACAGAACTTCCGCAACGGGGATATCGACATGTACCCCTTCAACATCGACCTGACCCAGCACTATCTGGAGAACGGCCGCGGAACCCGTCTGCCCAACGGACAGATCGACTTCGATGCCGTGGTTGCCACCAACCGCGCCACCACCGGCCCGTATACAGGCGGAATCACGGGCTATGAGGGACTGCGGATCGGTTCCAACGGTTTCCGCGAGGACGGCGTAAACCGTGAAGTTATGATTCGCCGGGCTTCCATGAACTCCCACGACTGGTTCGGAGCCATCTCCAGCCTCGACATCACCAGCGGCAACTTCCGGTACTCCATCGGCATTGACCTGCGCGATTACAAAGGCTACCACTACCGTGCCCTGAACGACCTGATGGGCCTTGACGGGTACTATTCCACCGGCAACCAGAACTCTGCCGGGGAAATCATCGAAACCGGCATCAAAGCCGATCCCTTCAAGAACACCGGCCTGAGCGGCCCTAAAATTGACTACTACAACATCGGTTACGTGGGCTGGCAAGGGCTAAACGGACTGGTAGAATACAACGACCAATCCAAGATAACCGCTGTACTGCAAGCCGGGATCTCAAACCAGTCTTTCCAGCGCGAAGACCTGTTCGACCAGCCGACCAACCCCATGTCAGAGAAGAAAAACCTGACCGGGGGCTATGTGAAAGGTGGAGCCAACTACAACTTCAACGACAAGTCGAACGTGTTCTTCAACGCCGGGTTTATTTCGCGTCAACCGCAGTTTGATGCGGTTTTCCCGAACTTCGCCAACCTGGTGAACCCCGACCTGCAAAACGAGGTAATTACCTCCTTCGAGCTGGGCTACGGTTTCCTGGCACGCGATTTCCGGCTTAATGTGAATGCGTACTCCACCTCCTGGGGGCACCGCTTCGTTTCCCGGGGCATCACCAACGCCCAGGGAGTTGACGGTACCGCCCAGTTCAAGGACATCAGCGTGCTGCACCAGGGCCTTGAAGTGGAAGCAACCTACAATGCGACCAGCCAGCTGCGCCTGAAAGGGATGGTTTCTGCGGGTAACTGGAAGTACACCAAAGATTTCACCGCCACCCTGTTCGACGGCAACAACCAGGAAATCGGGACCGGAACCCTGTATACCGACGGGGCCAAAGTGGGCGACGCTGCCCAATTCACTGCCTTCCTGGAGGCCGATTACCGCATTGGCCGGACCAGCTTCGACCTCGGCTTGCGCTTTGTAGACGGCCTGTACGCCGATTACTCGATCACCGATTCTGATTTCCTTCAGCCCGACAACCAGGGTGCCCTGAAACTGCCTTCGTTCGCGCTGGTCGACCTGGGAGCCACTCACCGTTTCGAGCTGTTCGGAAAAGATTCATCGCTGCGGTTGAACATCAACAACCTGTTCAACACCACGTACATCGCCGAGTCTAACTCCAACATCCATGCCGACGCCAGCTCGGATACCTGGAAGGGAATAGACAAGCGCAACTATGTTTGGCTCGGTTTCGGAACCACCTGGAACGCGACCTTCAAGATTAACCTGTAATGCTGATATAGGGATACAGGAAACGGTTCAGGCCCCATAGGGCCCGACTGACCATAACCCCCGGGTAAGCTTATCCGGGGGTTTTTTTGTTGGCAAAAAATGATACCTTTACCACAAAACCCTCTGCATGGAAATTGTTCTGAATGCACACTCCTACCTGGCCTATGTGGTACTGGCCATGCTTTTCATTGCCGTGGCCAATGCCCTGATCGGCCTGATGGGCAAAAAGATGTTCACCCTCGGGCGCGACCTGCGAATCAGCTTGTTTGCCCTTATTGTAAGCCACATCCAGTTACTCGTGGGGCTGGTGCTCTACTTTATGTCGCCCAATGGCCTGCAGGCCATCAGCCGCCTCGGGATGGGCGGGATGAATGCCCAGGCCCGCCTGCTGGCCCTGGAGCACCCGCTGGTAAACATCATCGCCGTGGTGCTCATTACCATTGGCTGGTCCAGGCACAAGAAATTCCTGGAAGGGGATAAAAAATTCCGGAACATTGCCCTGTTCTACGGCCTGGGCTTGCTCCTGCTGTTGAGTCGGGTACCCTGGGGCACCTGGTTAAGCTAAATGAACCAAACTATGAAACAAGTATTCTTTTCGCTGCTCATGCTGGCCGGGAGCCTGGTGAGCGCACAGGAAATTGAACTTTTCAACGGGGAAGACCTTACCGGCTGGACCGTGTACGGCACCGAGAAATGGTATGTGGAAGGCGGCCTGCTGGTCTGTGAGAGTGGCCCCGACAAGGGGTACGGCTACCTGGCTACCAACGAGCATTACAAAGACTTTGAACTGACTCTCGAGTTCCAGCAGGAAGCCGACGGCAACAGCGGCGTTTTCGTGCGCTCTACCGTCGACGGCACCAAGGTGTCGGGCTGGCAGGTAGAAGTAGCGCCCCCCGGGCACGATACGGGCGGTGTATACGAATCGTACGGCCGGGGCTGGCTCATCAAGCCCGAGGGCAAGCCCGACGTGAAGATGGGGGAGTGGAACACCCTGAAGATTCGCATGGCCGGCGACACCCTTACCTCCTGGCTCAATGGGGTGGAGATGGTTACCCTCACCGACGAGAAGATTGGAGCTGGCGAAGGCTCCATCGCCCTGCAGATCCACGACGGGGGCGGCATCCGGGTCAAGTGGCGGAACATTCAGCTGAGCTTGCCGCAGTAGGTTTCCTTCAATCGGCTTTTCTAATCAGGAAGGCGTAAACCGGGAAGTGGTCGCTGTACCCGCCCTGGTAGCTGCCGCCTGCATACGTCCGAAACGGATAACCCGTATAAGGACCATCCTGGGTTTTTAAAAAATCCGGATGGTAAACCCGTGCCTTCCAGAAAGCATACCCGCCCATGTGCGGAAACCAGTTTCCATTCACCAAAATCTGATCGAATAGGCTCCAGCTGTCGCGGTAGGCAAGGGTGCCCGTGCCGGCGGTAAATAGGGCTTCCATAGGATTGTACAACAAATGTGCCGGCAGGCTGTCGGTGCTCGGGCGTGTTCCCAGCCCGAATTTCAGGCTGAGGTCGGTGGGGTCGTCGTTGTAGTCTCCCAGTGAAACAAAACGTGCCCCGGGGTCGGCCTGCAAGACAGAATCGAGGATGCTGCGCTGCAAGGCGGCCGCCTGCCGGCGGTACGGTTCGCTTTTTAGCTGCCCCCCGCTGCGGGACGGCCAGTGGTTCACCGAAAGGTACAGGGCTTCTCCGTCGAGGTAGCCGTGTACCACGAGCTGGTCGCGCGTGGTTCTCCCGTTGTTCCTTTCATCTACCAGCCATAGGCGTCGCCTCTGGCTTTCGACCACTGTAAAACTGCTTTTCTTGTAAAGGAGAGCCACGTCGATGCCTCTTGCATCGGGGGAATCGTAGTGCACAATCCCATAATCGCCTCCCTTGAGGCCTTCCTGCCCCACCAG
This sequence comes from Robiginitalea sp., assembly GCA_024642005.1. Lineage (GTDB taxonomy): Bacteria > Bacteroidota > Bacteroidia > Flavobacteriales > Flavobacteriaceae > Robiginitalea. The sequence goes on from JAHECA010000003.1 coordinate 168,777, forward strand.
GTCAAGGAGTACGCCCCGGTTCTCGATTTCGCATAGCCCGATGAGGTCGGGCAGCCTGTGGGCCTCCTCCCTGCCGATTCCCGAGAGTACCCGGGCCAGGTGCTGCAGTTTGGTCTGGTAGCGTTCTGGCGTCCAATGGTCTTCCCCTTCAGGTGTCCGGGCATCGTCGTCTGTCAGGGAGTCGTTTTCGGTGTCAAAGAGGTTTTCAACGTTGTAAAAGGCGAGGGTGCGAATGTTGTAAGGCCCGGGCCCCACGATATTGGAAGATCCGTCCAGGGCCGGTTTGTGGCAGGCAATAAGGCTCAGCCAGATTCCGCAAAGGGCAAGTGTTTTCATAGGCATGGCCCAAAACTAGGCCTGCAGGTTGCAAGGCGCATGCAGTGCCCGCCATTACTATTGCGCCAAAACCCCAACAAGCCTCCTGCCTGATGCGATGTTCTTACTTACCCCTAATGCTGCTGTGCCTCGGATTTTACGCCAACAGGCTCTGCGCCCAGAGGCATCTTATTACCGGCCGGGTGTGGGATGCACAGACTCGACAGCCATTGGCCGCAGTGGCTGTTGGGGAGGCCGGTTTTCCAGATCAGACCTTCAGCGGAGCAGAAGGACGCTTCGCCCTGGTGGTTTTTAAAGACAGCCTGTTGCTTCGCTGTTCAGCAGCGGGGTACCAGGGGCAAACCTACGCGCTTGGCCCGGGCCTGCCAGACACGCTCAAGCTCGGCGACCTGTGGCTGCGACCCGAACCGGAGCTCCTCGATGAACGGGAGGTGGTAACCCTGAATGAGCCTTTGCCCGAAGAAGGAGATTTCGAACCGGGCATGCCCTTGCTGCAGGCGGGTCGCGACCCCTTCCTGAGCCGGGCGGCGTTTGATTTCAGCGCCGGATACTTCAGGCTGCGGGGCCTCGACAGCCGCGAATCGGAGGTTTTTCTGAACGGGGTGCCCATGAACCGGACTTATGACGGGCGCGTCGCCTGGAGCAGCTGGGGCGGGCTAACCGATATCGGCCGCCATTCCGAACAAAACTACGGATGGTCGCTCTCGGAAAATGCCTTCGGGGGCCTGCTCGGCACCACCGAGATTCACGCCGCCCCCTCGGCCCTTCGGCCCGGCACGCGCCTTACAGCCTCCCTGGGCAGCCGCAGTTACCGGTTTCGCCAGATGGTCACCTACAATTCGGGGATGAACCCAAAGGGACTGGGGGTACTCCTGTCGCTTTCGAACCGCGTGGGAACAAGCGGTTACGTGGCGGGTACCCCCTATGAATCGCAGTCGGGGTATGCCGCCCTGGAGTGGCGCCCCAACCCGGAGAATGCCCTGTTGCTGGCCGGGGTCGTAAGCCGCACCAACCGGGGCTCGGGCGCCCCGTTGACTGAGGAGCTTGTGGGCCTGATGGGCAGCAGGTACAACCCCAATTGGGGCTGGCAGGACGGAAAAATACGGAGTGCCCGCGTCAGGTCGGAAAACGAGCCTTTGCTCATGTTCCTATATACGCACCAGACCCCTAGATTGTACTTGACTGTGGCCGGGGGCTATCAATGGGGCAGTAAGATGCGCACCCGCCTGGCCAGTTTCGATGCCCCGAACCCCGACCCTGCCTATTACCGAAACCTGCCCTCGTACCACTACAACAGCCCGCTTGGGGTAAACTACCGGAATACCACCTCTTCGTCCGAAGCCTTTCGGGCTGGCCCACAACTCGACTGGGAAACCCTGGTTCGCGCCAACCAGGCCGGAATTGGGAAAGCGGCCTATATTTTGCAGGGGGACGAGGAAATGGGGCGGCGCCTGCACCTGAGGACGGCGGCATCCTACCGGTTTACCGAATCCGGGTCGGTGCAGGCAGCCCTGCGCTACTCGGCGGAGCGCCTCGATTTCTGCGGTCGGTTGCTCGACTTGCTGGGGGCAGGTTACCACGAAGACCGGGATCCTTTCAGCATTACCTCCAACGACCTGGACGGACCGCCCCAAAAAGTAGCGGGTGATCGTATCGGCTATGCCTATAACCTGCAGGCCAATCGCTGGGAAGCTTTCCTGCAGGGCCGCTGGGGCAAGGGGCGAATAGACGCGGGGGCCTCGGTCAGGGTTGGAGGCACCCGAATGGGCCGGACCGGGTATTTCCGGAATCAGCGGTATCCGGGCATGGCGGAAGGCTCCCAGCCTGTTGGCCCATACAGCATGATGGGGGTCAAGGCCGGGCTCGGCTACCGGCTTTCAGGGCAGCATTGGGTCTATGGGCATTTCGCACACACGAGGCTCCCGCCTTTGCTCCGCGATGTTTACGCAGACCCGCGGGAAAACGGGCGTCTGTTTCCAATGGATGATCCGGAAACAGCTACTGGCGGCTCGGTTGACCTGTTCTTTCGCCATACCTGGTTGAAGGGGCGCCTTTCAGCCTATTACCTGCGCCAGACGGGCGGGCGGGTACTCCGGTCTTATTTTGCGGAAACCGGATACGGGGCGGCCTTTATGCGCGAAGCCACGGGGGGTATCGCCTCCCTGCACCGGGGCCTGGAAGCGGGGTTGGAATTCCGGTTGAATCCCTCCCTGGCCTTTACCCTTGCCGGGGCTGTTGGGGCCTATACCTATTCCGGAAACCCCCGAACATGGCTCTACTATTATCCCGATGACGAATCGGCACACCTGCCGCGCGGGGGCGAGCTTTCCCTCGGCGCCCCGCAGCTCGCCGGGCGACATTTGGCCCGGGGGCCCGAGACGGCCTTTTCTGCAGGGCTGTCTTATCGCGACCCGGCTTTCTGGTGGGTTGATGTAAGAGCCAATTACCTGGGCAATTCGTACGAAGAGCTGGCTGTGCTCCGGCACGTCGCCGGCTTTACGCTGCAGGCCGGAACCGGGGAGGAAGACCCGGCCGCGCAACCCGAAGCCCTGCTTGCAATCCGTGCACAACGGCCCCTGCCAGCTTATTACCTGTTGAACCTGAGTGCCGGAAAATCGTGGCTGCGCGGCAAACACTATGTGAGCTTTTTCGCCGGCCTGAACAACCTTTTCGATCAGATTAATCGCACCGGGGGTTACCAGCAGGGGCGGTATGCCACCTTTTCGGGCCTGGCGGCAGATAACGGCAGCGGACACCCTTCTTTTGGGACCCGCTACTGGTACGGGGCAGGCCGCACCATTTTCATTAATATTTCATGGAGTTTTTAGCAATGGAACAACTGAGCAAGGCCAGGTTGCTGGCGTGGATTTGGATGGGTATTCTTTTGGGATGTACCGCCCCTCAGGCACCCGGGGCCAGCGAAACGGCATGCGAGGCCGATTCTCTGGGCCTCATAAGCTTTGACCAACTGTTTAACATGTACAAAGGCGAGGTCGTGGAAATAACCCTCGACCAGGCGCTGGAAGGATTTGTGATTTCGTCTGACCGGGAAGGGAATATCTTTGGCAGCATCTACCTGCAGGACCGGCTTTCCGGACCGCAATTCGGCCTGGAATTCAAAACGGACCTACTGGAAACACATGCCTTGTTCCCGCCGGGCTCGCGCGTAAGGGTAGCTCTCAAAGGCTTGTTTCTCGGGAAGCAGGGCTCGGGGTTTGCCCTGGGCAGCGCGCGGGAGGTGTTTGGAAACCCGACCCTGGACCGGTTGCCGGCCCTGGTTTCGATGGAAAAGCTCAGACTGGCCTGTGAACCCGGTGGACAACCCGAGCCGAGGCTGGTATGGGCAGACTCCCTGCGGGACACGTATGTGCACACCCTGGTGCGGTTGCGCGATATGCAGGTATCAGAGCAATACAGGGATACTTTGTTCGCCCTTGCCGAAACCGAAACACGAGTGCCCTTGGAGGATTGTTCAGGAAACAGCCTCGACCTGGTCAATAGTGGCTATTCCGATTTTCAGGGCAGGAGCCTGCCGGCCGGCAGCGGCAGGGTTACCGGCATCCTGCAGGGCGCCAAGAGCTCCTTCAGCCTGATGATGCGGGAGTTCTCTGATCTCGATTTTTCAGACCCCTCCTGCGCAGAGCGTTTTCCGCCCGTTCGGTCAGACCGGGTGTTTATTTCTGAACTGGCCGACCCCGATAATGAGCCCGGGGCACGTTTCCTGGAATTATACAATTCCGGCATGGAAGATGTTCCATTACGGGGTTGGACCCTGTTGCGATACACCAATGCCAATACAGAGCCCGGGGTGGCGGCAGACCTGAGCAGCCTGGTTATCGCCGCCCATGCCACCCTGGTCTTTTCGGCCAGGCCAGATAGTTTCCTGGCGGTATACGGGAAGGAGCCCGATGTGGTGCTCAGGGGCAACGGGCCTGCCGATTCCAACGGAGATGACACCCTGGTACTGGTGAATCCCTTTGGGGAGGTTTCAGACGTTTTTGGCCTGCCCGGAGAAGACGGTACCGGAACCGCGCATGAATTTGAAGACGGGGGCGCGGTGCGCCGCCCGAATATACAAATGGCCAACCCGGTTTTTACCCCCGATGAATGGGACGTCTACAACGACAGTGGCGGAAGCGGCACCCAAAACCTGCCACGTCAGGCCCCGGCCGATTTCAGTCCTGGCAGCCACACCCAGGTGGCTGGAAAAGGCGCCTGACCTGCAGGTGCAGGTGATTTTCTTTGTTCAGGACACACCTTAGGAATCGACCTGTATATTTTCGGGGCAGTACCCTGCAGAAATGCCGTGGCGAACCTCCCCGTTATGCCATTAATCATTACTTTTATGCACATGGACAGCACCCAGTTTTTCGGCTACATCCGCACTGGCGACCTGGAGGGCGTTAGGCATAGCCTGCAGGCGCATCCCGGCCTGGTTCATGAACGCGACGCCCGGGGTTCCACCCCCCTTATCCTGGCTGCCTATTACGACCAGAAAGACCTGGTTCGTCTGCTGCTTGAGCAAGGGGCCCCTGTCAATGAAATGGACGGCTCGGGCAATACAGCCCTGATGGGGGTCTGTTTCAAGGGATATGCCGAAATGGCCCGCATCCTCATTGAAGCGGGGGCCGATGTCAATGCCCGCAACGGCATGGGCGGAACCTGCCTGACCTTTTCGGTGAGCTTTAACCGGCCCGAGATCGCCCGCCTGCTCCTCGGGGCAGGTGCCGACCCGCAAGCCAGGGATGCCCAGGGCAAAACAGCCCTCGATCACGCACAAAATCAGGGTCTCACCGACATGGTGGCCCTGCTCGAAGCCACCTCATAACAAAATTTCCCATGGAAGTTGCCCTGGTCCAAACCGCACTGCACTGGGAAGATCCCGAAGCCAACCGGAAGCATTTGGAATCTTTTTTGGCTCCACTATCCGGGAAAACCGACCTGATCGTATTACCCGAAATGTTTACCACGGGCTTCACCATGGAGCCTTCGAATATTGACCGGGCCGAGGCCCCGCGCACCCTCGACTGGATGCGGGAGTGGGCCAAACAAGCCAATTCAGCCCTGGTGGGCAGCCTGGTGTGGCCCGAAGGAGAGGGCTACTGCAACAGGCTGGTATTCATGAAGCCTGACGGGGATTTTGCCACTTATGACAAGCGGCACACCTTTACCCTGGCGGGGGAAGACCGGGTCTACCAACGGGGCAGCCGGCGACTGCTGGTCCCCTTTCGGGGCTTCACCTTTTGCCCGATGATCTGCTACGACCTCCGTTTCCCGGTCTGGAGCCGCAATACGGACCCGTACGATGTGTTGCTTTATGTGGCAAACTGGCCGGAGGTCCGGATCTCGGCCTGGGACACCCTGTTGCGGGCCCGGGCAATCGAAAACATGGCTTATGTGCTGGGGGTAAACCGTCTGGGCAGCGACCCCAATAAGCATCGCTATCCGGGGCATAGCGCCGCCTATGACTGTTTGGGCACCCCCATGGCCTTTGCCGGCAAAGAAGAAACGCTGCACGTGAAACTCTCGCATACCCATCTTTCCGAAACGCGTGCCAAACTGCGTTTCCTGGACGATCGCGACCCGTTTACTCCCTTATGGTAAAGGTTTCCACTTTCTCCCAATTGGCGCGGATTTCGATGGGGGCCGGGTAGTAAATCACCTGTTCGGGTTGCTTTTTGGCGAGGTAATTTCCCGGATCCCAACGCCCGTTCCCGTTGTCGTCAAAAATGACGCGTACCCTGTAGGTGTCGGGTTTGAGCCAACTGAATTCAAGCTCCTCGGCACGGGTCAGGATTTTTTGGCGCACCATTTTGTCGCGATTGTCGGTGAGCTCCACAATGAGCGGAAAGCGCATTTCGCCCTGGAGCGAAAATCGCAGGACCCCGAAATCGGTAGGCAGCCCTACCCGCCACCGCGTGATAAGGGAATCGTTGGTGCCCCCGAAAAAGTCGGTAATGGCCCCCGGCAGTAGCTGCAGGACATAAGTGTGTTCGGCCTCCTTGGCGAAATCGAAATAAACGCTGCCATTCAGGCTGTCGATGGAAATGCGGAAGGGCACCTGCAGGCTGTCCTGGTCGACCATGCTCATGAAGGTGGTATCGGCCCCGACCAAAGGAATTGAGGTGGTCAGGAAAACGGAATCGCCCGGCACCGCTTCACTGCGGAGCGACCAGTTCAGCATCAGGGAATCGGGCTTTATCTGCAAGGGTTTTACCGTAAAGGAATCAATGCGCTGGGTATCCCTGGGGTGCCGTAAGGCGAACAGCATGGAATCGGGCTGCCAGGGGGTAAACCAGAAATTCAGGCTGTCTTTGCCGTAAACAGGGGATACCAGAGTGCGAACGCTGTCGGGCAGAGGCGTAATGAGCTCCACCTCGGGGGCCTCCCCGCCGAGGTACCCGAACAGCACTTTGTTCGAGGCCGCATAGGTGGGCGGGCGTACCGCGTACCTGGGAATTTCCCTGAAAAGACGCAATTTGTAGGTAGAATCGGTTGGGATCACAATGGTGTCTTCCACAAACCCGATTTTGTCTGCATTCGGGTTAAACAGGTTGTTCTTGCCCTCATCTTTCAGGGCAATAAGCCGGTACTTTCCGGCCTTCAGGTTGTCGAGCCTGAAAATTACCGCGCTGTCGAGTGTGTTGGTCAGGTAGTAGGGAGGTTTTTTGAAAACCGTCGAATCGTTAAACGTGCTGTCTATTTCGTACAACATTACGCTGATGAAGGCGTCGGCCTTGCGGTTGAAGCCGTCTGCAACCACCCCGCTAAGGCTCAGGGAATCGATGTAGTCTCCGGTTGAGAAGACGTAGGTAAGGAAGTTGTAGGGGTTCCCTTCGTTGTTGTCCACCACGCTCTGCCCGAAATTGAGGGTATAGGTGGTGTTTTCCAATAAGGTATCAGACAACTTGATTTCCAGCACTTTGCTCGCGCCCCCCATCGGGCTCATTTCGGGAGGGTATTTGAGGGGAGGGGAAATGATGAGCTGCTTGTCGGTATTCTGCAGGCGCACATACTCGTCAAAATACAGGCGGAGGCGGTCTGTCTGGAACCGGGTAGTCTGGTTGGGGGGGTCGGCGCGCAGCAGCACGGGGGGTGTTTCGTCCTTCGGGCCACCGCTCGGGGTGCCCCGGCGGCCGCATTGGCTCAATGCAAGCAACAGGCAGAGCGCAAAAAGGGCGGCCAACATTCGGCGAACGAGTTTCATATTCCCGGATACTTCCCCACAAAGAAACAACTAATTTGGGAATTGCCGGGACCCAACAAGGGCCATGGCGGCAATGTAAATCTGAATCTCCGGAATGGCGCCAAGGGCCTCGCAGCAGGCATCAAGCGTGGCGCCGGTGGTGATTACGTCGTCTACCAGGAGTACACGGGCCCCGGCCAGGAGCCCCGGTTCGGCAACGCTGAATACCCCCCTTATGTGCTCAAACCGCCTCCAGCGGTCGCGGGCGGTCTGCGTCTGCCCGCTGCGGCTGCGCAACAGCAGCCGATCGGAATACCGGGCGCCCAGGCACGTGGCAATGCGCCGGCCGAAGCGGTCGCATTGGTTGAATCCCCTGCGGCGCCTTTTACGGGGGTGCAGGGGTACGGGCAAGACCCAGTCGATGCCCGCCAGGACTTTTTCGTGCTGCAGCAATCCGCCATACCAGGTGCCCAGCCATTCCCCGACCTGTTGCTGGCCCCGGTACTTGAGGTGGTGGATCAGTTTCTGGGTGGTGCCCCCTGCCTCAAACTGCAAAAGGGCACCGGCCTTGATTACGACTCGCTGACCGTAAAACAGGCGGTCGGCCGGGTTTTCCTCCTCAAAATTGCAGTCGGCAAGGGGTAATTCATTTCGACAAAATACACACAAGATGTGCTCTCCCCGATATAAGTGTGCATTACATCCAAAACACAAGGCGGGTAGCAGGAAGGAGTCTAGTGCATTTAGTACTTTTGGTATCTTACAGCGCATATATTCTGACCAAACCCACGTTTTCCTTTTCAGGACCCCCGCCCGGATGAACCTTCAAGACAATAAATTCAATAACAAAATCGTATTTGCTGCCCTGGTCGCCGTGATTGTTGGGATTCTTATTGCCTTTTATTACAGTTATGCCCAATCGCAGACCCAAATAGGGTACCTGGAGAAGGAACGAAGCCTGCTGGTAAAAGACCTCACCCTGATGCGGGCCGAGGTAGACCGGCTTTCAGCCCTGAACGAGGTAAACGACATCGATCTGCAAGACAGCCGCGAACGCGTGCAGCAACTGCTCGATTCGGTGGGCCGCCTGAACTTCAACATCCAGAAACTTCGCGAATTTCGGTCTGAACTCCGCAAAATGGAAGCACGTTACGATTCCCTTAAGCTTCGTAACAACTACCTGCAGAACAACAACCGGATGCTGGCCAACCAATTCGATGAAACCCGTAAGATGCTCGAAGAGCTCCGCGGTCAGAGCAATACCCTTGCCGAGGCCGAGGCCGAGCTCCGCAGAAAGAACCGCGAGCTCAGCAGCGAGTTGCGCCGGAAGAGCTACCTGCAGCTCAACAACCCGGAAGGCAGTGGTTTCCGCATGCGAAGCGGCAAGCCCATCCGCACCAACAAGGCCTCTACCATCGAAAAATTGCGCGGCTGCGTTACGGTGGCCGGCAACCCGAACGTGAGCGGGGAGGAGAAAGTAATTTACCTGCAATTCCTTGGCCCCGACATGCGGGTAATCGAAGACAATGACAGTATCCTGTCGGTAAACGGCAACGTCTACAGCAAACGCGTTGAGCTGCTCTTTTTGGGCGAGGAGCTGAATGTCTGCGACTTTATAACCATTCCCGAAGGGTCCCTGGAGCCAGGCACCTATACCCTCAACGTTTTTGAGGACGAGCGCCTGCTGGCCACCTCCGAGTTCCAGTTGAAATAAGAGGCGTTCTTTTCTCCGAATACTCTATTTTTGCCCAATGGCAAATCAAGAAGACGATTTCAAGAGGGTCGTATCCCATGCCAAGGAGTATGGGTATGTGGTCCAGTCGAGTGAAATATACGACGGCCTGAGCGCTGTTTACGACTACGCGCAGAACGGGGCCGAACTCAAGCGCAACATTCGGGAATACTGGTGGAAGGCCATGGTGCAGCTCCACGGGAACATTGTGGGGATCGACGCCGCCATTTTCATGCATCCCACCACCTGGAAGGCCTCGGGGCACGTAGACGCCTTCAACGACCCACTTATAGACAACAAGGATTCCAAAAAACGCTACCGGGCCGATGTGCTGGTAGAAGAGCATGCGGCCAAGATCGAGGCCAAGATCGAAAAAGAGGTAGCCAAGGCAGCCAAGCGTTTCGGGGAGGCTTTTGACCAGCAGCAATTTCTCGACACCAACCCCCGGGTTCAGGAATATCAGCAACAGGCCGATGCCATCGTGAAGCGCCTGGCCCGTTCCCTCGAAAAGGAAGACCTGGCCGACGTTAAGGCCCTAATCGAGGAGCTGGAGATAGCCTGTCCGGTTTCGGGCAGCCGCAACTGGACCGAGGTCAAGCAATTCAACCTGATGTTCGGCACCAAACTGGGCGCCAGCGCCGATTCGGCCATGGACTTGTACCTGCGCCCCGAGACTGCCCAGGGTATTTTTGTGAACTTCCTCAACGTGCAGAAGTCGGGCCGGATGAAGATTCCATTTGGGATTGCCCAGGTAGGGAAGGCCTTCCGCAATGAAATTGTGGCCCGGCAATTCATCTTCCGCATGCGTGAATTCGAACAGATGGAGATGCAGTTCTTCATCAGGCCCGGCCAGCAGAAGCAATGGTACGAATACTGGAAGGAAGCCCGCCTGAAATGGCACCTTTCCCTGGGGATTCCGGCCGAGAACTACCGCTTCCACGACCACGAGAAACTCGCCCATTACGCCGATGCGGCTGCCGACATCGAATTCCGTTTCCCCTTTGGGTTCAAGGAGCTGGAAGGAATCCACTCCCGCACCGATTTTGACCTGGGAAGCCATGAGAAATATTCAGGAAAAAAACTGCAGTATTTCGATCCCGAACTCGACGAGCATTACGTGCCCTATGTAATTGAAACCTCCATCGGGCTCGACCGGATGTTCCTGGCCGTCTTTTCGAACGCCCTGCAGGAAGAAACCCTGGAAGACGGCAGCACGCGCATCGTGTTGAGGCTGCCGGCCGTGCTGGCCCCTGTCAAGGCAGCGGTATTGCCGCTGATCAAGCGCGACGGTCTCCCGGAAATGGCCCAGCAGATCGTTGAAGACCTCAAATGGGACTTCATTGTGCAGTACGACGAAAAGGATGCCGTGGGACGGCGCTACCGGCGCCAGGACGCCATAGGCACTCCCTTCTGCATCACGGTAGACCACCAGACCCTCGAAGACCAGACCGTGACCCTGCGCCGCCGTGACAGCATGGAGCAGGAACGCGTGCCCATGGCCAGCCTCTCGGCCCGCATCCATCAGGAAGTAGACATGAAACATTGGCTGCTCCGGATGGGGGCTGTTTAAAGGTCGTAAAGCAGCAACACCCCCAGGTAGGCATTGCGTCCGTTTCCCGGATAGTAGTAGCGCGGTTCGGCGCCCCCGAACGCTGTGGCGTTAATGAGCACCATGCCGGCATAACGCGCGTTTAGCAGGTTGTTCAGACCCAGCTCCAGGCTGCCATGCAGGCGGGAGGTTAGCTGACGCCTGTAGCCCAGCTGCATATTCACCAGCCGGTAGGCATCACTGTACAGGGAGTTGCTGTCTGTAAGGGGCATGCGATCTACATATTGAAAGCTTCCGTTCCAGTACCACCCGGCCTCGCCGCGCAGGCGCAGCCCTGCGTAAACCCGGTGGCGGGGCACCCCTGTGAGCTCGTTTCCGGAATAATCTTCCCCGGCATCGGTAAATTCGCGGAATTTATGGTCGTTCAGGGTATACGACAAAAAGGGGATAACCTCGGCAAACCGTCCCAGGGGCTGGCGGTATTCCGCACTCAGCTCCAGTCCGCGGTGGCGGGTTTGCCCTGCGTTCCGGCCGATATACTGGTCTTGCCCGACCCGTTCGGCCACCAGCAGGTCGCGGATATCCATCAGGTACAGGGCACCGGTGAGCAAAAGCCGGGCCCCGGGAACGGCCAGGGTGCCACCCAGCTCCGCATTCAGGCCTTTTTCCTGCGCGATATCCGGATTCACCAAACCGTCGGGATTCAGCGACTCTTCCAGGCTGGGATTGCTGAAGCCCCTGCTCAGATTCAGGTAGGCAAATGAGCCGTTGCCTGTACTGTACCGCACATCGAGGCTGGGGAGCAAGATGGGGTCGAAATTCCGCTCAGCCGAACGATCGTCCCCGTTGTTGGCATACAGGTCTTCAAAATCGTACCGGGTGTGGTTGAGCGCCAGGGCCCCGCGCACCTGCAGGCGGTCGTTAATCGGCCATTCCAGGCTGCCGAACAGGTATAGTTGCTTGCGGTATTCCCGATTGCGGCTCAGCAGGTCTCCCTGCAGGCTGCCGTTCCCGTTATTGGATTCATACAGGTTCTCGTAGGTGGCCCAGGCATACCGGTCGCGGTAGTATTCCCCGCCCAGTTCTGCAGCGGGTGTTCCGCTACCGTTCCCGAGCCGGGCCCTGAAAACGGAACGGAACCCATAGCCCAGGTTGGTTTCGTCCAAAATATTGAAAGGGCGGGCTTCGTAATGGTCGAGGTACGACATAAACAAACTGCTTGTGTTTTCGACCCTGTCGCCCAGGGCAATGCGGTCAGAGAGACCGACCAGGGTGTATTTATTGTCTTCGTACCCTTTGGCCTGTGCCCAGGTAAAGGCAGCCTGCCGGGGGTCTGTTTCGAAGGCGGTTTTCCCCAGGGAACTCGGAATTTCGGCCCGGTAGTCGATATACTGGGCCAGCAGGGTCAGGTGGTGGGTGTCAGAGGCCTCCCACCCCAGGTTCATGAGCAGGCCGTCACGGTCGAAAGCGTTGTTTTCGCGGTACCCCTGGGTGGTTAGCCGGTTGTAGCGCACCTCCCCGCTCAGGGCACTGTCGCGGAAAGCCAGGCTGAGGTTATTCTTGAAAAGGCCGTAAGAACCTGCACTGAGCCGGTTGCGGACCAGGGCGCCGTTTTCTTTCCGCGGGTCAGACCGCAAGAGCACGGCCCCGCCCAGGGCGGCCCCGTAGGAAGCCGATTTGGGCCCCTTCACCACCCTGATCGTCCCCAGGTCTTCCAGGTCAAAGGCCTCCAGGGTTGAAAAGCCAGACCCGTCGGTTACCGGGATATCGTTGTAGTACATGCGCAGCTTATTGGTGCCAAAGGGGGTGCGTGCACCTACCCCGCGAATGCTGATGCGGTTGGTATTCAGGGCGCCAGATTGAAAATAGAGCCCGGGCACCTGGTTCAGCGCCCCGGCAAAATCAATCGGGTTTTGCAGCGCCAGGGCCTGTTCGGTAATCAGTTCAGAGGGTACCAGCCCCAGGGGCGATTCCCCGGCGCGCTGAGCCTGCAGCACAACCTCGTCGAGCCTCAATACGGAATCGAGGGCCTGGCCGGCCTCTTGGGCGGCACAGGCCAGGGTCCCAAGCATCCAACTGAACAAGACTTTCTTCATGGGCAAGAACTTATCTGATAAAGATACTGACCAGAATCGAATTCCGAAGCTTTGCCCGACAGATAGGGCCCCGGTTTCAGCAGCTGGATCGCATTCCCTATTTTTGCGCCAAAATCTTGTTTTGCGAATAGCTTCTTATAATGTGAATGGCATCCGTGCCGCCCTGGGTAAAGGGTTCCTGAACTGGCTCAATCAAGCCGACCCCGACCTGATCTGCCTGCAGGAGATCAAGGCCCAGGAAGACCAACTTGACCTTACCCTTTTTGAAAAGGCCGGGTACCCCTATCATTACTGGTTTCCGGCACAGAAAAAGGGTTACAGCGGCGTGGCTATTTTATCGCGCCAAAAGCCCGACCATGTCGAATACGGAACGGGTATCGGGTATATGGATCATGAAGGCCGCAACCTGCGGGCCGACTTCAACGGGGTTTCGGTGATGAGCCTCTACCTGCCCTCAGGCACCAATATCGAGCGCCTCGACCACAAGCTGCAATACATGGCAGACTTCCAGCAATATGTCAACGAGCTGCGGCTTGAAAAACCCGAACTGATCATTTGCGGCGATTACAATATCTGCCACCGCCCCATCGACATCCACGACCCGGTACGCAATAAAAACGTGTCAGGCTTCCTGCCCGTCGAACGCGAATGGCTCGGGGGTTTTATCGACAGCGGCTTCATTGACAGTTTCCGGCATTTCAACCAGGCGCCTCACCAGTATACCTGGTGGACCTACCGGGCAGGTGCACGCGCCAAGAACAAGGGTTGGCGCCTCGATTACGGCATGGTGAGCGAGCCCCTGGAAAGCCGCCTGAAGCGGGCCGTAATCCTCCCCGAAGCCAAACACAGCGACCATTGCCCCATCCTGCTCGAACTGAGCGAATAAGATTTAAAAACACCAACCGCAACCCATGAAATACACTACCCTGCCGCAAACCGACATCGAAGTGAGCAAAATTTGCCTGGGAACCATGACCTGGGGCCGCCAGAATACGGAAGCCGAAGGGCATGCCCAGATGGACTACGCCGTGGAACAGGGCATTAATTTCTTCGACACGGCCGAGCTGTACCCTATCCCGGCGCATCCCGATTTCCACTCGCATACCGAAAAAATAATCGGCAACTGGTTCCGCAAGACCGGGAAGCGTGAAGAAATCGTACTGGCTTCCAAAATCGCCGGTCCGGCAGCTTTCACCAAATTCATCCGCACCGAAGGATTCCGGCCCGGCTCGCTCATCGAAGCTGTGGAGTCGAGCCTGGACCGGCTCCAGACCGACTACATCGACCTGTACCAGCTCCACTGGCCCGAACGTTTGACCAACTATTTCGGCAAGCGCGGCTACAAGCACGACTCCAAAGACCACTGGGAAGACAACATCCAC
>JAHECA010000018.1 GCA_024642005.1 Robiginitalea sp.
TTTTTTTTGTGGGAAGTGAAGCGGGGCAAGCCCCCGCCCCCAAAACCAAGATACTTCCTCTTGATGCAAACCCCAAGCAGCGCCCCCCGCCCCCGGGGGGAAGGTACTCCCCCAGGCTGCATCCCCCAGGCAGCCCATTCTGATTTCGGCGCCCGAAGGTAGTGCACTGACAAACAAGCCAACCTGCAGGTTCCGGTCAGGTGATAAGTTTGCCAATCCGACTATGATTAATATCATTGCCCGAAGCTCTTAAAATCACGTACTTAAACCGATAATCTGTGCCACATGGGCCCAGCGCATATCAAGCGGTTGCCTGTTAGAACGGGAGCCTTATGGATTTTAAAAAACTTTACAGGGAACTTGTAAGGCGCAATGTCTTCCGGGCGGTAGTGGCGTACCTGGCTGTGGCGTGGGTTCTCATTGAAGTATCTTCCACCATTCTGCCCACATTCGATGCCCCTCCAATCCTGCTAAAGGGGCTCATATACCTGTTGGGTATAGGATTGATCGTCTGGACGGGATTTTCATGGGTTTACGACCTGACCCCCCAGGGCATCCGCAAGACACCAGAGGTTTATCATACCTCTGAAACCAGAGACCTGAACAGCCGCAGGCTCAATGCCGTTATTTTGGGCGCAGGCCTTGTGGCCATGCTGGTATTACTGGCAGGGAGTTTCTGGGCCGGCTCCCGATGGAGCAAAGTAACCGACAGCTCCCCTAATTATCGCATCGCCGTGCTACCCTTCGAGGACCGGTCTGCTAACGCAGAATTTGAATACCTACGAGAAGGCCTGGCCGAAGACGTCATCGGTAAATTATTCAATTTTTCCGGCGTGTCCGTTATTTCTTCCAGGTCGGTATTCCAGTTTAAGGATTCCGACAAATCCATCGAACAGATATCCGGTGAACTCAAGGCCGACATCGTATTGATGGGGAACTATACCATTACCGGTGAGAAGGTGGATGTGAAGGTAGAAGTGATCGGCACAAAAGACAATCAAGTCCTGAATTATGCTTCTATTGCAGGCGACATTAGCCATATCCGCGATATATCATTCGAAATAGGCAAACGCCTGCAGGAGGCTCTGGGCATACCCAGTACTGAAAGTTGGGAGAGGGGGGGGATTGCGATGCGGCAGGTCAATCCGGAAGCCTTTAAATTAAATGCCCTGGGCAAAAGCGCCATGCGCTATCACACGGGGCAAAAGCTTGAGGATATTACGCGCTATTTTGAAGCGGCCATCGAGTTGGATCCGGAGTATATGGACCCCTACATAGGCATGGCCGAAGCCTTTGTTTTTGATGTAAACAGGGGGTATATGTCTCCTGCCGAAGCCGCTGTGAAAGTAAAGGAGTATGCCCTAAAGGCTGAAAAACTGAACCCTGGCAGCGGGGAGGTTAGTTGCATGATGGGTATCATCCACTCTTTTGCGTACGATTTTAAGAATTCGATCTCCTATTTTGAGAAGGCCCTGGAAAAGAGTCCGAACTTCATTCTGACCTACCAGTGGTATCCTTTTGCTCTGATCCTTACCGGCGATTTTCAGCGGGCGGAGGAACTACAGGAAAAAGCCATGCTATTGGATCCGCTAAGCTCGCTAAATGAAATGCTCCTTGCCATTGATTATGTCTTTCAGGATAAACACGATAAGGCTTTAGCGCTTATAGATAGCAAATTGGCCATGGATCCTGATGATATCCAAATGATCTGGATGAAAGCGGTGTGCCTGGCAGATAAAGGGCTTTTCGACCAGGCGTATGAAACCATTTTGAAGCGGAAAAAATACCTGGACACCAATTTCATCTCGGCATATATTTTTGCCAAGGTGGGTGATAATGCGCGCGCAGAAGCCGTATTGAATGAAATACTGGCCCGCTCCAAAAAACAATATGTGCCCCCTTCTCAAATAGCCTTTGCCTTGTGTGGCTTAGGAAGATACGATCAGGCATTGGAGCAAATCGAGGAAGCCTTCCTGGTACACGATCAATGGCTGTTTTGGGTGGTCTATACCTCCTTGATGGACCCGATTAAACAAGATCCGAGGTATACTTCACTGGTTTCCGAGCTGGGCTGGGTAAAGACCTGAACAGTTTGCTGCAGTACATTTTAGGAAAACCGGATTTCCCTGGCCTTCGCCCCCTTTACTTGGTTCCCCACTTGCCTGCCGGGGCATAAACCGCGTTTGGCCCGCCGGATAAAGTGTCTGCATTCCGAAATATACAGAACCGGAAATTCTCCTATCTTTAAAACGCCGACCAACTGTAAATCCATGGCCAACGACCCTGGCGACAAGAAATTCAAAAAGTGGCTCGATATGCTGCAGCAGGAAAGCTGGCAGCTCGAACTCATCATCTCCGGTTTCGCCATCTACGGTCTGTTTGCCGTTATCGAGCCCATTGAGCTAGCGGGCCTGCAGGCCGAGAATGACGACAACCTGTTCAGCACCCTGCTTTTCCAGGGGTTGGAAATTTCCTGGTACATCATCACCATCAACCTGCTTGCCCATGTCATATTAAGAGGGCTCTGGATCGGTGCCATCGGCCTGCGCTACGTTTCCGGGGAGATTGAATACGATACCCTTAAGTACAGCCCAAAATTCACAAGGCACCTGCAACGTCACGTAGGCTCCTTCGACAACTACGTGGCCACCCTTGAAAAGTACTGCAGCATCATCTTCGCGATTACCTTTTTGCTGGTGTTCTATCTGCTGGGACTTTTGATCCTGGTATTTTGCTTTGCCTTGCTGGGACTTTGGATCGATCGGGAGGATACCCCCGACTGGGTGCGGGGCCTCGTGGCCATCCCTGCTATCGTCTTTCTGGCCTTGGGCATGATCCTTACTTTCATCGATTTTGTGACTCAGGGGTGGTTGAAGCGCAAGCGCTGGACTACCTGGTTTTACTTTCCGTTTTACTGGGTGTTCAAATACCTTACCCTCTCCTTCCTCTACCGCCCCATGGTGTACAACTTCCTCGACACGAGATTCGGGAAGCGCCTGATGTGGCTCGTGGTACCCCTGTACCTTGGCCTGACCGTTCTGGCCGATACTGGTTTCAGTACATCCAACTACCTGAGTAAGGAAATGACCTCAAATTCCTTTACGGCCAACAAGGCCAATTATCTGGACAACCTGGACCAGGATACACCCTTCGTAGACCGGGCATCTATTCCTTCCAAAGTAATCACGGAGCGCTTTCTCAACGTTTTTGTAGTTTACGGAAGCACGATTGAAGACGATGTCTTCTTTTTTAACCAAGACCTGAAGCCTCAGGACGACCGCAGGGGCATCTACACTACGTTTTCGGAAGGCCGGTTAAACTGGGTAACGCGCAGCAACAAAACCGGTGACTACCTGAAGACACTTGAAGATATGTACACCCTGTCGGTAGATAGCCTCGATTTCAAGCCCGAATTTGTTTTATCTCAAAACCCGCGGAAGCAAATAGGATTTGAAACGTACCTGGCACTCGATTCCGTGTCGCGGGGAAAACATGTTCTGGCCGTCCGCCGCAAAGACCACGACCAGGATTCGATCTATACCCGAACCATCCTGCAAATCCCTTTTTGGTATTACCCGGAAGAATATTAATACTGAAATCAACCAATATGAAAACGATACATACCCTAATCTGCAGTTTATTCATATGCTTGTCGGCCCTGTCCCAGAACAACTTAAAAGCCCTGGTGGGCGGCACCCTGATCGACGGATTTGGTTCCACCCCGATCCAGAACAGTGTTATCCTGATTGAAGGGGAACGCATCAAGGCCGTCGGAACCGTCGAAACCCTGGAGGTCCCGGCCGGGGCCGAAGTCATTTCGACCGAAGGGATGAGCGTAATGCCCGGCCTCTGGGACATGCACGTACACACCATGATAAACGGCCACGCCGATTACGACCACTGGGACAAGACCTATCCGCCCCTGTTCGGGAAGGTAATCATGCCTTCCTCGGCCCACCAGCTCTTGCTGGCAGGGGTTACCAGCGCCCGCGACCTGGGCGCCCCCCTGGAAGCGAGCATCGAGGTGCGCGACCGCATCAACAAGGGCGAAATCCCCGGGGCCACCCTGTATGTGTCGGGTCCGTTCATCCAGCACCGGCCCTATCCCGGCACGGAAGACTTTCGCTGGGGGGTCTACGGGGCCGAGGACGGGCGTAAAAAGATCCGCAAACTGGCCGATGCCGGGGTCGATGTCATAAAGCTAATCGACCAGGACGAAATGACCCTGGAAGAACTGCAGGCAGTGGTAGACGAGGCCCACAAACACAACCTCAAGGTGGTGGCCCACGGCCACCGCCCCGAGGAAATCCGCCTCGGGCTGCAGGTGGGCGTCGATTGCTTCGAGCACACCGGGCTTTCCTCGGCGCCTTATTACCCCGACGACATCCTTGAGATGATACGCGAACGCACGGCCCAGATGAACAAAGGCCCTCTTTTCTGGTGCCCCACCGTGGAAGGGCTATACAATTACGAATACCTGCGCGACAACCCGGAAAAACTCGACAACGACTCCTGGCACCTGGGGCTTCCCGACAGCGTGATAGCAGATATCCGCCAGAGCTTTGAACACCCTGACCGCCTGCCATATTTCCAGCTTACGCCCTCCCGCAAGCCCACTTTGCAGACCAAGGTGCAGCAACTGCTCGATGCGGGGGTGGTGCTCTTGGTGGGTACCGACAGTGGCATCCCCATGAAGTTCCACAGCCAGTCTACCTGGAACGAGCTCGATGTATGGGTGAACGAATTCGGTATTGACCCCATGTACGCCATCCGCTCGGCCACCTACTGGCCGGCCCTCTGGATGGGAGTGGCCGATCAGGTAGGGACGGTAACCCCCGGAAAATACGCCGATATCATTGCCGTGGACGGAGATGTGCTGCGCTACATCAGCCTGTTGCAAGACGTCAAGATGGTCATCAAACACGGTACGCGGTATAAATAACCGGCAAGCCGTACCTTTGCAACGGGCCCCCAGGGAAAAGGGAGTGCGTTATGTGGAATATCAGTTACCGGGAAGAGGAACATTGGAATACAGGAACCCACGGGCTCGGGGTACTGCTCGGCCTGGTAGGGGCTTTTATCCTCGGACGGGAGGCCCTCGCCCTGGAAGGCATCCCAAAATCTGCCGTATGGGTGTACAGCCTGTCGGTAATCCTGCTATTTGCCGCTTCCACCGCCTATCACTTCGTATCGCGCCCGCCCCTGAAGCGCAAGCTGCGCATTCTCGACCATATCAGCATCTACTACCTGATTGCGGGCACCTATACCCCGGTTTCCCTCATTGTATTGGCCGAAAGCAGTGGCTGGCTCTTGTTCTGGCTGGTCTGGGGATTGGCCCTTTTCGGAACGCTGCTCAAAATTTTCTTTACAGGCCGATTTGAAATATTCTCCCTCTTGCTTTACCTGATAATGGGATGGCTTATCATACTGGATATCAGCAATCTAATGGCCATGCTCAGCAATCAGGCCAAGTTGTTTCTGATGGCGGGCGGAGCTTTTTACACGGTGGGCATCCTCTTCTACGCCATTCGCCGCATCCCATTCAACCACATGATCTGGCACCTTTTTGTACTCTGCGGGGCCATATGCCACTGGGTCATGGTCTGGCTCATCCTGCGGCCCTAGAGGCTGTGACGTTTCTGCTAGTTTCTGGGCAGGGGCGTGTCGTCTGCCTTTAGATCGCCCAGAGCATACTGAATGCCATTGAGCATGAACTGCAACAACTCAGGGTTCTCGAAGCTTTGGGCGTTGTGGGAGGGGGTGCATACAAAAACGCGCCCTTTCCCGTATGGCTTTATCCAGGAGATGTACCGGATAGGCTCCGAAACGGCCTGTTCCAGGCCGGTGAGCCTGGAAGCGTCCATGAATAGCAGCGGCCGGAAATTTTTGTCTGCATAGGCATTTTTGAAAAAATACCCTTCGTCAGTATGTGTAAAACCTCCCGGGCTAAATGCCCGTGTGAGCACATGATCGGGTTCGGCCAACTTTACGGCTATCGGTTGCTGGGGCGGGTGGAAATCGAAGCTGCCCCCGGTCATTTCACTGAAAGCCATGGAATTGTTCTGCATGGTTGTTCCCCCGTGCAGCAGCACCAGCCCGCCGCCCCGGCGTACAAATTCGAGCAGGTTGGCTTCCAGAACAGCTGCTTTTTGCCGCCGCTGGTCTTCATTCAGGGAACTGTCCTTTCTGAAAATATCGTAGAAGATGTCGCGGTAGTCCCGCTCGGGGCAGGTATTGTTCAGCACCACGGCGTCGTAGTTGGCCAGGTTGCCGGCTTCGAAATCGGCAATTTCCCTGGTGGCCGTGCACGTTGCAACTCCTGATTTGGCGGAAAGAATTTCCACCACGGCCTCGGTATGCGGAATGGCCCAGTGCTCGTAGCCCGTATGGAGCGAGAAAACGAGCAGCCGCCGACCGGCCCGGGGTTCAGCCGGCGGGCTTGCCGGGGCCAGCCCCTCGATTTTTTCGAGCCATTGCTGGCTGAGTTCGAAAGGTACAAGGTCCTGCCCGTTCAGATAAATGGGAAGAGCGCACAGGAAGAGAAGCAGCGATTTTTTTGACATAATTGGCAAGGTCTGTAGACAATATCCAAGATAGACCATTTAGCCGAATTTACCCGGATCTGGGCCAAACGCCAGAATGTGGTGGGTCAAAGCAAATACCCGAGCAGCATGCCGAGCACAATTACGGCCAGTTTACGCCAGGGGAGGGCATGGGCTACCGAGCTTTCAAAGAGGATTACGGTTGCCACGTGCAGCACCACGCCGATTACCAAAGCCTGCAGATAGGGGTAGGCCGAGGCCAGGGCTGGCAGGCTCCCCAGCAACGTGCCCAGAGGCGTCATCAGGGAAAAGAAGACCATAAAGACCCAGGCTCCGGTAAGAGAGAGGTCCGAACGGAGCAAAAAGCCCCCCAGGATTAACGCAACCGGAATTTTATGCACGACAATTCCCCACATAAATGGCGCATTATGCTCCAGGGGAATGCCTTCCAGAAAAGCGTGCAGGCACAAACTGCAAAGCAAGAGCCATGGGAAACGCCCCCCCGTCAGGTCGTGCACGTGGCCGTGCTCTGCCCCTTTGGAGAAGTATTCCAAAACGAGTTGCATCAAAATACCCAGGGCGATAAATATCCCTGTAAGCCGCGGCTTGCCCAGGGAATAGGCCTCTGGAAGCAGTTCGAACAGGGTCAGCGCCAGCAGGAATGCCCCGCTGAAAGACAAGAGCAGGCCAAAGTTCATGGTGCGCGTCTGACGCCAGCTCAGCAAGCCGATAAAGCTGAGCAGCACGGCCAGGGCCGGAAGAATAAGATGCCAGGTATTCAGAGCAGTGCGGGTTACATTACTTTTTCAGGGCTAAAAATAGTGTATTTTTGCCCTTTCACCCGCTGAAACCATGTCTGAAAACGTACCATTGATCGCAAAAACCATGTATGGGCTGGAAGAGGTCCTGGCCGGGGAGCTGCGTGCCCTGGGCGCCGGCCAGGTGCGAACCGGTAACCGGGTTGTTTTTTTTGAAGGCGACAAAGGCTTCCTCTACAAGGCGAACCTGAACCTGCGTACCGCCCTGCGCATATTGATGCCCATTGCCGATTTTCGACTGCGAAAGGCTGAAGACCTGTACGACCGTATCCAGGAGATTGATTGGAGCATTTACCTCAATCCGGGTATGACCTTCGCTGTGGATACCGTGCTCAACAGCGATCTCTTTGCCCATTCCCTTTTTGTTTCCCAAAAGGTGAAAGATGCCATTGTCGACCAGTTCCGAAAGCGGCAGGGCGTCAGGCCCAGCGTCTCGGTTTCGGACCCCGACCTGAGGCTGCACCTGCACCTGCAAGATGGCATGGCCCATCTCTCCCTCGACAGTTCGGGTGGTTCCCTGCACCTGAGAGGTTACCGTACGGCTACCAACAAGGCCCCGCTGAACGAGGTGCTCGCTGCGGGGATTCTTTTATTGAGCGGCTGGAAAGGGGAATCCGATTTTCTGGACCCCATGTGCGGCAGTGGCACCCTGCTAACCGAAGCCGCCATGATTGCATGCAACATTCCGGCCAACATCAACCGGCAGAGCTTCGGCTTTCAGCGCTGGAAAGATTATGAGGAAGGCCTTTACAAGACCATCTTCGATGCCTCCCTGAACAAGGCGCGGGAATTCCGCTACCAGATCAAGGGAATTGATAAGGCCCCATCGGCCCTGCAGAAAGCCCAGGAAAATATCCGGAATGCGCGCCTGAGCGAGTACATTTCCCTGGAGCAGGCCGACTTTTTCAAGAGTTCGAAAGCCGGTGAAGCCCCTTTGCACCTGGTCAGCAACCCGCCCTATGGCGAGCGGTTACCCGTAGAGCGGGAAGAATTTTTCAGGCAATGGGGCGATACGCTGAAAAGGAATTACCCGAACACCCAGGCCTGGCTCCTGGTTGGCGACCCCGAAATTCTGAAGTTTGTTGGCCTGAGGCCGTCCCGTAAAATCAAGCTTTTCAACGGGGGCATCGAGGTGCGCCTGGCCCGGTACGAACTCTATGCCGGTAGCCGGAAAGACCGGCACAACTAACCCATCTGCAGGCTGCGGTATCTGAGTAAGGTGAAGTATTGCTTGTCTACTGCCCTTCTTCAGGCACATTTTCCCGGGCCTTCCGGTAAAGGGGGAGCAGGTAGCTTATGGTGTAGTTGAAACCTGTGCCGAAACGGCTACCGTCGGTAACGCGATTAAATCCCGGGATCCAGAGGTGGGGCATGGTTTCAGATTCCTTCGTTGCCAGCAACAGGCCTATTCGAATACTGGCGCTCATATAGATATTGGCGAACAATTCCGTTTTGATGCCCAAAAGCACTTCCAGCCAGGAGGCGTTGAGGCCCGAAAACTGTTGTGGGGCATCGGGCCCGGGCACAAAACCCTCCGGGTTCCAGTACCGGTTGCTGTTGAAAAAGTTGTACGAATTCAGATCCGTCTGAAAGGTGCTGAAGGCGTATCGGCCCCCTACAAAGATGCTGTTGTTCATCCCATACCAGTTTTGGTAGGTGTTGTATTCGGCCCCCACCTTGATGTAGCTGCCCTTGGAAGTGGTGTCGTAGATCGGTATTACATTCACGTCTTCGTAATTCTCAAGGGCCTCGGTAACGTTTCTGGATTCATTGCCCAGTTCGGCGGCCAGGTACCAGTGTTGGGTGAGGCGGAAGTCTCCCACCAGTTCCAGGCCAGAATAGCCTTCCCGGAGTACACCCATCAGCGGCCGGCTCAGATCTACCCCCAGGCGAATCCCATACGTCTCGCTTTTGCGCAGGCTGTCGGATTGCCCCTTTGCAGGGGTGTATACCGTCAACAGGATAAGCAGGGCCGGGAAGCCTTTAAAAATAGATCGATACATGGGCACTGGTGCTGTTGGCTATGGAGGTTTGTTTTACTTCAACACTGTCGATCCAGATACTCGGGTCGGGCTGGGGACTGGCCGAAAGCCCGTCAAAGTTGGGCACAAAGCCGCAGGCGCGCGAAATAAATACCGAACGCGTCTGGTAATCGAAATACAGGGTATCGCGGTTGCCGGTTTCCACCCCGTCTGAGTTGTCTGCCGAATTGGAAATAAGCACAAAACCGGTGCGGTTTGCCTCGGCCCGCATGGGCAAGCCAAGGGAGTCTATATTGCTACGGTCTGTAAAGGTGTCCACCGGTTCACCATTGCCCAGGCCAATTACGCGCAACTTGGAAACTTTTTTGGCGGATTCCGGGACGGTATAATCATAGAAGGTGATCACCAGTTGGGGGGTGTCGCCATCTACGCAAATGTCATCTTTTTCACATGCCGATACCAGAAGATACACAACAGCCGGGCATGCCATCAGCAGGAGTCTGAGGAGGCGTTTGCGGAAAGTTGGGGCATGGGCCATAGGCTGGGGTCACGAAAGGTTTAGACGGTTCAAAAGTACGACATTTTCTACGTGGTGGGTCTGCGGAAACATATCTACCGGTTGCACGGCCGCCACACTGTAGGCCTCCTTCATCAGGGCCAGGTCACGGGCCTGGGTAGCACTGTTGCAGCTAACGTAGACGATGCGCTGGGGGGCTATGCGCAGAATCTGGGCCACCACGTCTTTATGCATCCCGTCTCGGGGCGGGTCGGTAATAATTACCTCAGGGGTGCCGTGTTGCTGGAGGAAAGCCTCGGTAAACACCTCTTTCATGTCGCCTGCAAAGAATTCGACATTCGACAGGTTGTTGAGGGCTGCATTGATGCGGGCTGCTTCAATAGCTTCGGGCACGGCTTCAATACCGACTACTTTCCGGGCCCTGCCCGCGACAAACTGGGCAATGGTGCCCAGCCCGGTATACAGGTCGTACACCAGTTCGTGCCCCTGCAGGCCGGCCATATCGCGGGCCACCCGGTACAGGGCCAGGGCCTGCTGCGAATTGGTCTGGTAAAACGACTTGGGGGTGATGCGGAATTGCAGGCCCTCCATGGTTTCGGTCAGGTAGGCCTCGCCCCGGTAACACACCAGGTCCTGATCGTAGAGGGTGTCGTTGGCCTTACGGTTAATGGTGTAGTAGAGCGATTTGATCTCCGGGAATGCTGCCGACAGATAATCGAGCAGCGCTTCTCGGGGTCCGGGCTCGTCACGGTAAAACTGCAGCAGGACCATAAAATGGCCGGCCTCGGTGTTGCGTATCATCAGGGTGCGGAGCAGGCCTTCCTGCCGGCGCGGGTCAAAGAATGAAAGGCCCTTTGCCACGGCAAAATTCCGTACGGCCAGGCGAATCTTGTTCGAGGGTTCGGCCTGCAGGTGGCACTCCTTCAGGTCGAGTACTTTGTCCCACATGCCCGGAATATGGAGGCCCAGCGCATTGCGGTCGGCAACGGTGCCTTCCTGTTCGATCTCCTCGGGCTCCAGCCAGCGCTGAGACGAAAAGGAGAATTCCATCTTATTCCGATAATAAAAGGGCTGTGGGGCACCCAAAATGGGCCTGATCTCGGGAAGTGCCACTTTGCCGATACGCCTCAGGTTTTCGACCACTTCCTGTTCTTTGTGCCGGAGTTGGGCCGCATAGGCCATGTCTTGCCATTTGCACCCTCCGCACAGGCCGAAATGCACGCATTTGGGAGCAACACGATCGGCCGAGGGGCGCAATATTTCGGTGGCCCGGCCTTCATAATAGCCTTTTCGCTTTTTGAATACCTGCACCGAGGCCAGGTCTCCGGGTACGGCATTCGATACAAACACCACCCTTCCGTCAGGCGCCTTGGCAATGGCTTTGCCCCGGGCCCCTGCTCCGGTTATTTCCAATTTTTCAAAAAAGGGGCGTTCGGTTTTTCTTCCCATGGCGCTAAGGTAATCTCTTTTATCGGTTTTGAGAACGGGTTTTAGCCGCACCCCCGGAGCGTCCTGACATGCTTATTCCCGCCCATAATTGTTGGCTTCAGGCCCTGTACAAGGACGAATTATTTGTACATTTGAACCACTTTTCCGGATGATTTCTCTCCATAAGCAGGAATGGTGAAGTACTAATAAAATTTTATTCAAATGTCAGTAATGGACAGACAGCTTTCAGCAGAAGCCATGGCATTGGAGGCCCGCTACGGGGCCAGCAACTATCATCCGCTTCCGGTAGTATTATCCAGGGGCGAAGGGGTTTACCTATGGGATGTGGAAGGAAACCGGTATTACGATTTCCTCTCTGCCTATTCGGCTGTGAACCAGGGGCATTGTCACCCACATATTATCGATGCCCTCAAAGAGCAGGCCGAAAAGCTAACCCTGACCTCCCGGGCCTTTTACAACGACCGCCTGGGTGCGTTTGAAAAATTCCTTGCCGACTTTTTTGGATACGAGAAGGTTTTGCCCATGAACACAGGGGCAGAGGCTGTGGAAACCGCCATTAAACTGGCCAGGAAATGGGGATACGAAAAAAAGGGCATCCCCGAAAACCAGGCTAAGATCGTGGTTTGCCAGAATAATTTCCACGGTCGCACCATCACGATAATCTCGGCTTCGAACGACGCGGTAGCCACCGGGAATTTCGGCCCGTTTACCCCCGGAATGGTAAGCATTCCCTATAACGACATCGACGCACTGCGCCGGGTTATGGGCCCCGAAGTGGCTGCTTTCTTAGTGGAACCTGTTCAGGGTGAGGCCGGGGTATTCGTACCCGATGCCGATTTTCTGAAAAAGGCTTCGGCGCTGTGTAAGGAGCACAACGTGCTTTTGATTGCCGATGAGGTCCAAACGGGTATCGCGCGCACGGGCCGGCTGTTGGCGAGCTGCGGAAATTGCGCCTGTCCGGAAAAGCTCTGCAGCGGCACCCCCGACGTGAAACCCGACGTGCTCATACTCGGAAAAGCCCTGTCAGGGGGCGTATTGCCTGTCTCGGCTGTGCTTTCCAGCTCGGAGGTCATGGAGGTTATCAGGCCCGGCAACCACGGTTCCACCTTCGGCGGCAACCCCCTGGCCTGTGCGGTGGCTGTGGCCGCCCTGGAAGTGGTTCGGGACGAAAAGCTGTCAGAGCGCTCCGACGAGCTCGGGCAGTTGTTCCGAGATAAAATGACTGAAATCATGCAGGAATCCGAATGGGTAAGCTCGGTGCGGGGCAGGGGGCTGCTCAATGCCATCGTGATCAACGATTCGGAAGACAGCTCCACTGCCTGGGAAATCTGTTTGGCCCTTAAGGAGAACGGCTTGCTGGCAAAACCCACCCACGGCAATATCATCCGGTTTGCCCCGCCCCTGGTGATGACCGAGGAGCAACTGCTCGACTGCCTGGCCATTATCCGCAAGACCCTGCGTGAATTTGAGCCCCAGCCCTGAGTACTTTTCAGCGAAGGGATTCAATGGAATAAAAAAACCCTGTGGCGACAGCCACAGGGTTTTTTTTGCTTTGCTTGTATGATCGGGATTAGGACCGAACCTCCTTGATGCGGGCTTTCTTTCCGGTAAGGCCGCGGAAGTAGAAAATACGCGCCCGGCGAACTTTGCCGCGCTTGTTTACTTCGACCTTCTGCAGGGCGGGCATGTTAACCGGGAAGATCCGCTCTACACCCACCGTGCCGCTCATTTTGCGGATGGTAAAGGTTTCGGTGGCACCCGAGCCGCGGCGTTGAATCACTACACCCCGGAAAAACTGGGTACGTGTCTTTTCGCCTTCCTTGATTTCGTAGTAAACCGTGATGGTATCACCGGCAGAGAATTCCGGAAAATCCTTTCTGCTTACAAATTCGTTTTCAACAAAACTAACTAAGGAATCCATTTCGTTAGATTAGGGTTTATTCGAACCAACATGCACGTACCTCGTCAGAGGTTGATCCAAAATCGTGTGCAAAAATAACGGATAAATCGCAAATGGCAAGGAATTTCCGCGAAATTTAAACCTTCAGTGATCCAGGAGGTCAGGACGCCGTTCCCGTGTCCTTTGCAGGGCCTGCTCTTCGCGCCAGGAATCGATCTTGCCGCTGTGGCCGCCCAGCAAAACCTCAGGCACGGCCATACCCCGGAATTCCCTGGGGCGGGTGTAAACGGGTGGAGCCAACAGGTTGTCCTGGAACGTGTCGGTAAGGGCAGAAGTTTCATCACCGAGTACCCCCGGCAGCAGCCTGATGACCGCGTCGCAGAGTACCGCTGCCCCAAGCTCCCCGCCCGATAATACATAATCGCCGATGGAAATTTCTCGGGTAATCCACAGGTCGCGGATACGTTGGTCTACTCCCTTGTAGTGTCCGCAGAGGATCAGCAGATTGCCCATTAAAGACATGCTGTTCACGGCGGCCTGCCGCAGGGCCTCCCCATCTGGTGTCATGTAGATAATCTCATCATAGGTGCGCTGGGAAGTAAGATCGGTCAGGCAGCGGTCGATGGGTTCGGCCATGAGTACCATGCCGGCCCCACCCCCGAAGGGGTAATCGTCTACCTGCTTGTAGCGGTTGGTGGCGTAGTCGCGGAGGTTGTGCAGGTGAATTTCGACAAGCCCTTTGTCAATGGCCCTTTTCACAATAGAGGCCTCGAAGGGGCTCCGGAGCAATTCGGGCAAAACCGTGATGATATCGATGCGCATGCTGGCGTTCTTAATGCGGGTTACCCCGCGGGCAGGTCCAAAAATAGTGAAAACAATGCGACTCCTTCGCCCAGCCCAGCCGCTCATACAACACCTGGGCCGGATTGTCGAGGGCTGTTTCCAGGGCCAGGCCCTTACAGCCCGTCTTTTTGCAATATTCCTGGGCCTTTTTCAGCAGGGCTGCCCCAACGCCTTTCAGACGGTGCGCTGGGTGTACGTACAGGTCGTTCAAGATCAGCAGCGGCTGCAGGCTCACCGTCGAGAAGGAAGGGAAGAGCTGGGTAAACCCAACCGCCTCTCCCGAATCAATAGCCAGGAAAATCACGGAATCATCCAGGGCGAACCGCTGGCTCAGAAATCGCCGGCATGTACCGGTATCGGTAGGCTGTCTGTAAAAAACCCGGTAGCCGTCCAGCAACGGAACGAGCGCTTCGAGATGATCGATCCGGGCCCGTGTGATTTCCATGGATCGGCAGTTAGACCTCTAAGAGGGAGGCTTTGCGTTATTTGGATTTCTTGTATTTGTTGATTTCGTCCTGCAACTGGCGGCTTATGCGCTGTTCGCGCTCCAAAGCCTTGCGGCGGTGGTCTTCGTATTCCGACTCCAGGTCGGCCAGTTTGACCTTTGCCTCCTGAGTGAGCACATTACTCCGCCTGAAGCGGAACATAAACAGTAGCAACAGCAGCAGCAGGCTCAAAATGATGGTCCATAGCACCACATTGTAGGTGGCCTTGGAGACCGATGCCCCGAAAAGCGACATACTGTCTTTTTCTTCTGTTACCTCCCCGAGCTGGCCGGTGGTTTCCTCCAGTTTGGAGTTCAGGTTTTCAATGGTCGTCTTCTGGCTCGAGATGGTGGAGTGAAGCTGGCTGGCCTGGGTGTGGACTGCCTTGAGGGTGTCGAGTACGTTGCCGCGCAGCTTATCCAGGTCTACGGCCCGTACCACTTCGTACCGGCGTCCTTCGGCATTGTAATTTCCAGAACGGGTAAAAATGTATTCGAACTGGCTTTCGATAGTCCCATTCTCAAGGGAGGGTTCCTCTTCTGCCTGCTGGGCCTGGGCAAGGCTGTAGCAAAGCAAAGCGGTTAGCAGGGGTAAAATTCTGATCAGCTTCATGCGAGATGCAACTTAGGTTAAAAGATTCAAGGTGAGGCTAAAGTAGGTTTTTCAGCTGAAAATCGGAAACATGAGCTGAATTACCCGAAGCTGCCCGGGGATAAGGCAAAGACCCCGAGGACCAAGTTGCCTTTCCTTAATAATACGTATAACGGCGAACCTTGGCCAGATATTTCGCCAGGCGAATAACCTGGTGGGCATAACCGAATTCGTTATCGTACCAGACATAGAGCACCACATTCTTGCCGTCGGCTGAAACAATGGTGGCCCGGCTGTCGTAGATAGCCGGGGCCGAAGTGCCTATAATGTCGGTGGACACAAGCTCATTGCTCAGCGAATACTTGATCTGTTCTACCAGATCGCCTTCCAGGGCATACTTCTTGAGCAGGGTGTTCACGCCATTGAGGCTTGTTTTCTGGTTCAGTTCCAGGTGCAAAATGGCCAGGGAGCCATTGGGCACGGGCACCCTGATCGCATTGGAGGTAAGCTTGCCCTCAAGGGAAGGCAGCGCTTTGGCTGCGGCCTCGCCAGCCCCGGTTTCGGTAATTACCATGTTGAGCCCTGCTGCGCGGCCCCGCCTGTACTTATTGTGCATGTTGTCTACCAGGTTCTGGTCGTTGGTATAGGCGTGGATGGTTTCCAGGTGTCCCTTGCGGATGCCCAGGGAATCTTCGATAACCTTCAATACCGGGGTTATGGCATTGGTAGTGCAGGAGGCAGCCGAAAATATAGCGCCCGAGTCGGGCAGGTAGGCCCTGTGGTTTACCCCGTGCACAATGTTTGGGATATCCTTCCCGGGGGCCGTAAGCAGTACTTTCGAAACCCCCAGCGCCTGAAGGTGGCGTTCCAGGGCCGCTTTATCGCGAAAGGCCCCGGTATTGTCTATCACCAGGGCATCCTGAATGCCGAAATGGGTGTAGTCTACTTCTGCCGGGTCTTCGGCGCTGATCATGTGCACGGTGGTGCCGTTGATCAAAAGCGCCTTGTTTTTGGCATCCACTTCCACGGTGCCCGAAAATGGCCCGTGCACCGAGTCGGTCCGCAGCAGGGCGGCCCTTTTTTCAAGCACCTCGGGAGTCATGGATCCCCGGGCGACTATGGCCCTCAGCCTGAGCTGGTTTCCCTTTCCGGTTTTGGCCATCAGTTCCCGGGCCAGCAGCCTCCCGATTCGGCCCATTCCGTAGAGCACCACATCGCGGGGAGCGATCTCCGGGTAAGAGCGGGCGTCCTTCAGCCGTTCCACTATAAAAGCCTTGGCATTGTGGAAGTTGCTGTTTTCCTCCGAATGGTATTCATAAGTGAGCTTGCCGATGTCGAGCTTGGATGGCGGGAGTTTGATATCGCCAATGGCCCGCAGCAATTCCACCGAGTCGAAGATGGAGATGGGCTTCTGGACGAACTGCCCGGCATATTCATGCAGGTTGATGATGTCGCTGACATTCTTGTCGATGATCTGATTGCGGAAGAGCACCACTTCAATGGCCCGGTCGTACCAGAGGTCGCTCACGATCTTGATGAATTCGGTGGTTGCCTTCCGGCGGTCGGCCTGGAAGGCCAGTTCCTTTTCGTAGTTGGATGGGTTCATTGGAGATGAGTGCTATTTGGGTGTAAAATTAGATAATTCGGAACATTGGCGATTCCTTAATCGCACAAATAAAAAATCCCGTTGCTGGGAACGGGATTTTTTAAAAGATTCGCAATTTATTGAAAAATGATTCGCTCCTTATTCCCCGATTCGTCCAGCAGGGTAATGCTGGTGTTTCCGTAGCGTGAAATTTTGGCGCAGAGCTCGCGCGCCTGCTCGATGTCGGTAATCTCCACGTCGTCTACGGCCAGGATAACCTTTCCGACCAGCCCGTACCGGCTATAGGCTTCCGGCACGGCAATGATTTTTATACCTTGTCTGGTGCGATACGATTTCCTATCGGCATCAGAGAGGTTTTTCACCTTCATCTCCAGATTGGGCAAATTCAGGGTTTGCCGCTGCCTGATTTCGACGGGAAGCACCAATCGATCGCCCTCCCGCTCTACGGTAACCTGTACCCGGTCGCCCGGTCTCTTGGTGGAAATATAACCTACCAGGTCTGCAAACTTCCTGATCTGGATGTCGTCTATTTTGTGGATGATATCGCCCCGCAGCAAGCCGGCCTCTTCGGCCCCGGAATCTTCTTCCACCCAGTCTATGTACACCCCGTCTATCTCATCCAGGCCATTTTCACGCGAGTAAGGAGTGTTGAGCCGGGGGGCTTCGATGCCCAGAACGCCTTTCTGCACGTCCCCGTATTCCAAAATGTCTTCGACGATCTTCCGGGCTATATTGCTGGGCACGGCGAAGGAATACCCAATATAGGCGCCGGTCTGCGAAGTGATGGCTGTATTGATGCCGATCAGGTCTCCGTTGGTGTTCACCAGGGCACCCCCGCTGTTTCCGGGGTTCACGGCCGCATCGGTCTGAATAAAGGACTGGTTTCGTCCCAGGTCGCGCGCCTTCGCGCTCACGATGCCGGCTGTTACCGTTGAAGTAAGATTAAACGGGTTTCCGACAGCCAATACCCATTCTCCGAGCCGCAGGTTGTCCGAATCGCCGAAGGCCAGATAGGGCAGGGGCCCCTCTGCTTCAATTTTGAGCAGGGCGATGTCGGTATTCGGGTCGGTTCCCACCACCGATGCCTCGAAGGTCTTGTTGTTGTTCATGGTTACCGTGAGCTGGCTCGCATGGGCGATTACGTGGTTGTTGGTCACGATATATCCGTCGGGGGAAATAATGACCCCCGAGCCGGTTCCGACCTGTGGGCGGGCCCGTTCTTCATAGCCGTACAGAAATTCCAGCAGCCCTCCCGAACCGCGGCTCAGGGTCAGGTTCTTGACGTGCACCACGGCATTGACCGAACTTTCGGCAGCCAGTGTAAAATCGGGATTGCCGGCTGCAGCACTAAAGTCGGTACCCGAGGTGCTGGTCTGGAAAACGGGCAGTGATTCGTTCTCCAAATAGTAAGGGGTAACCTTCGGTTCAAAAAAGAGCTTATAGGCTCCCAGGGTTACGGCACCCGATACCAGTGCCATCAGAAAGAGTCCTGTTAAACGCTTCATACAAGAGTTTTTTTGATTGTTAAAATTATACTTTTCAGACCCAATAAATTTTGGTTTAACGTCCATTTAACAGCCCGCCCGCCTTTATTAAAACGTATCTTTGTGAGGCGCCATGAAAGCTACTTTCTATAAATACCAGGCCACAGGCAACGATTTTGTCGTTATCGACAATCGCGACCACCATTTCCCCAAAAAGAAAACAGGGCTAATTGCCGACCTGTGCCACCGCCGGTTCGGGATCGGGGCCGATGGCCTGATTTTACTAGAAGCAGATCCACAGGCCGATTTCCGAATGGTTTATTACAATGCCGACGGCCGTGAGGGAAGTATGTGCGGGAACGGGGGACGCTGCGCGGTGGCCTTTGCTGCCTTTCTGGGAATGATAGCGGAATCGTGCACGTTCAGGGCTGCCGACGGGCCGCACCAGGCCCGGATGCAAGGGGGGCTGGTTTCCCTGCAGATGGCCGAGGTAAACGAAATAAAAGCCAAACCCCAATACAGCTTTCTCAATACCGGCTCGCCCCACCATGTTCAGCAGGTGGAAGGGCTCGACGGCTTCGATGTGTACAACGAGGGCAAACGCCTGCGCTACGGCCTGTATGGGCAGGCGGGGAGCAACATCAATTTTGCGGCTGTCCTGGGGCCCGGCAGCCTGCGGGTTCGGACCTACGAACGCGGGGTGGAAGACGAAACCTACAGCTGCGGGACCGGGGTAACCGCCTCGGCTCTGGCACTTTACGATTCCGGAAAGCTAACCGAGCCCGTGGTTCGGGTGGCAACCCTGGGGGGCGACCTTCAGGTACGTTTTGAGCGGGCAGCGCCCGGACAGTATACCGACATCTGGTTAACCGGGCCGGCAACCATGGTATACAAAGGGGAGTGGTTATGATACGTTTGAACGGAACCAATGTTTACCTGCGGGCCCTTGAGCCTGAAGACCTCGATTTTTTATACGCCCTGGAAAACGACCCGTCCATCTGGGAGGTGAGCGGCACGCTTGCCCCGTATTCCAAAAAGGTCCTCCGTCAATACCTCGATGGGGCGCACCGCGATATCTATGAAGTAAAGCAACTCCGGCTGGCTGTTTGCGCCCTTGATGGTACCTGCGTGGGGCTCATCGACCTCTTCGACTTTGACCCGCGCCACCTGCGGGCCGGCATTGGCATCGTGATTGCCGAAGGGGAGGCCCGTAACAGGGGCTATGGAGGCGAGGCCCTGGCCCTGCTTTGCCAGTACGGCTTCAAGGTGTTGGGCCTGCACCAGCTCTATGCAGGGGTAGGCAAGGCAAACCAGGCCAGCCTGCGGCTATTCCGAAAATCGGGCTTTAACGAAACGGGCACCCGGGTAGACTGGATCCGCACGGCAAACGGCTTCGAAGACGAAATCGTATTTCAGAAAATAAACCCGGATGTACATTAAACGGCTCTTGCTTATTGTCGCCCTGTTGGGCCTGCTCCTTGGTGGGGCATTCGCCTTTATGGTTTACAGCGCTTTTTTCAGCCCGAACACGGCCTTTGAAAACGCTCAGGCTTTCGTGTACATCCCCACAGGGGCTTCCTACGATGAGGTGCGCGAACAACTCCGCCCCCTGCTCAAAGACCCCGAATCGTTTGACGCCGTTGCCCGGCGCAAAAAGTACAGCGAGCGTGTCAGGCCCGGGAGATACCCCATAGACAAGGGGATGAACAACAATGATCTGGTCAATGCGCTGCGCAGCCGCAATACCCCGGTACGGGTATCTTTCAACAACCAGGAGACCCCGGAAGCCCTGGCCGGCCGTATCGCCTCACAGCTAGAAGCAGACAGCCTGGCCCTTTTGACGGCCTTTACCGATCGTGCTTTTCTGGAGGAACACGGGTTTACCGACCAGCAGGCCCTGGTCCCTTACATCCCCAATAGTTATGAATTTTTCTGGAATACCTCAGCCCCGGAATTCCGGGCCCGGATGGTTCAGGAATACGAGCGGTTCTGGACGGCCGAGCGCCGGCAGAAAGCCGAAAAACTGAACCTGAGCCCGGCTGAAGCCATCGCTCTTGCAGCCATCGTGCACAAAGAAACGGCCAAGGTCGACGAACGCCCAAGGGTGGCAGGGGTTTACCTGAACCGGCTGAGACGGGGAATGCCACTCCAGGCCGACCCCACGGTTATTTTTGCCATTAAAAAGGCCAGCGGCAATTTTGACACGGTAATCAAGCGGGTGCTGTACCGCGACCTCGAACTCGATTCGCCTTACAACACCTACAAATATGCGGGACTGCCCCCGGGACCCATCTTTATGCCCGATATTTCGGCTGTCGACGCCGTGCTGAATCCCGAAAAGCACAATTATCTCTATTTTGTGGCCGACACTTCAAACTTTGGCTACCACCTTTTTGCGGAAAATCTTACGCAACACAACCGAAATAAGGAACAATACGTCCGATGGTTGAATTCCCAGAAGATAAACAGATAGTCAATTATCGCTCATATTTAGCCGTTTATCCGGTAAAATGACCATTTTAAGAAAATTTTGCCTTTTTCATTTTCCGACCTCCATATCTTTGTCCTGAGAAATTTAAGCAAGTACCCCCGGGTCCTGTAAGTCTTAAGAAAACAACTATATGAAAAGATGGATAGGTTTCCTTAGTCCTCTTATCATGATCTTTGTCTTCGCGAGTTTCAATCTGGATACCCACGGCCGCCGGGCCACCGGCGTACCGGAGTCACTGCGAGTAACCGACACTTCGGCTGTCCCCCATACGGCTCTTCCCCAATATTTTGCCTCTGTTCAAACCAGCGCACCCTTTATAGGTTCGTCCTATATCGGCTTTCGGGAGGCCCTGGCGTTCAAGGAATCAAGAGGGAATTACTTTACGACCAACACCCTGGGCTATCTGGGCAAATACCAGTTCGGTATCGGCACCCTACAACTCATGGGGGTATATAATGCTTCCCGGTTTTTGATGACGCCCGAACTGCAGGAAAAAGCTTTTGCTACCAACCTGGCCCGAAACAAATGGATCTTGCGCCGCGACATCCCAAGGTTTGAGGGCAAGCGGATAAACGGAGTCGAGGTTACCGAATCGGGTATCCTGGCTGCGGCCCACCTGGCCGGAGCGGGGAACGTAAAAAAATACCTGCGTTCAGGGGGTGTCCTCGAGGTGGAAGATGCCTTTGGTACCACCATTTCCTACTACCTCAAAAAATTCAGAGGATACGATATTTCTTCTATTTCTCCCCTGAAGAATCCAAAAGTGGAGGTAACACCCTAGGCGGAGCATTGTGCCTCCTTTCAGGCCTGTATGATGAAAATGGCCGGCCGCTTGTTGAGGTCGGGCTGCTGCCCTTGCCATTCGGCAACGCGCAGGGTACGCACGGTTTCCGATTTCAGGGTCAGGTCGGCCGCCACGCAGAGACGGGTGTCTTTCCGAAGGGTTTGCAACAGTTCGGCAAACAGTTTCTCATTCCGATAGGGGGTTTCCATAAAGAGCTGAGCCTGGCCCCATTCGGCCGAGCGTTTCTCGAGGTCTTTCAGGTACTTGCGTCGTTCTGACGTGTCTATGGGCAGGTACCCGTTAAAGGCAAAGTTCTGCCCGTTCATGCCGCTGGCCATCAGCGCCATCAAAATGGAGGAGGGGCCTACCAGGGGAACCACCTGAATGCCCTTTTCATGTGCCAATTGCACGATTACCGCCCCGGGGTCGGCCACGGCCGGGCAACCGGCTTCTGACAACACCCCAACAGACTGCCCGCTGAGGCAGGGCGCCAGGTATTCGGGCAGCAAATGCGGTTCGGTGTATTTGTTCAGCAGCGACAGTACCAGCGAATCCTGTGCCTTACGGGGGGTGAGTTTCTTGATAAACCGACGGGCGCTTCTTTCATTCTCCACAATAAAGTATTGCAGCTCTTCCACTGTCCTTTTGATGCTTAGGGGCAGGACCTCAAGGGGTTCCGTATCTCCCAGCAAGGTGGGGATCAGGTAGAGTTTTCCGTAGGCTTCGGTTCGGGCGTTCATGGGCGGCGATTAATTTTGAAGGAGGTTCCCGCGGAGGTGTTCACAGGCCCCGTAGATTAGCCGGTATACCGCTTCGAACCCCTGGGGCCCTCCGTAATACGGATCGGGCACTTCTTGCGGGCCTGCCCCGCCCGCCTCGAGCAGGAGGGATACTTTCTGCAGCTCGTCTGCTGAACGGGCGAGTCTCCTGATATTGGCCAGGTTCTCCCGGTCCATGGCAAAAATATAGTCAAAACGATCGAAATCGGCCCGTACGAACTGCCGGCACCGCTGCCGGCTGATATCGATGCCATGGGCCGCTGCCACTTCAATGGATCGCGGGTCTGGCGGGTTTCCAATGTGGTAGCCGGCGGTACCGGCCGAATCGACCACGCAACAGGCAGGGTCGGTTATATGGGCAAGGATGCCTTCGGCCAGGGGAGACCTGCAGATATTGCCCAGACAAACCATGAGCACCCTAACAGGCATGGCGGTTTACGATAATTTCTTGGTTAGGTCGTCTATGTACTTGCGGAACTGCTTGTCGGTCTCGGCAAGATTGTCTACCGTTTTGCAGGCGTGCAGCACCGTGGCATGGTCGCGTTTCCCGATCTGGGAACCGATGCTGGCCAGGGAGGCTTTGGTGAATTTCTTGGCAAAGAACATGGCCAGTTGCCGCGCCTGTACTATATGCCGCTTACGGGTTTTGGACTGCAGAGTGGCCACATCCATTTCGAAGTAATCGGAAACCACCTTTTGGATGTAGTCGATAGAGACTTCCCGCTTGGTGTTTTTGACAAATTTTTCGACCACTTGTTGGGCCAGGTCGAGGGTAACTTCCTTCTTGTTGAAGGAAGACTGGGCGATCAGGGAAATAATGGCCCCTTCGAGCTCCCTGATGTTGGTCTTGATGTGCTTGGCCACATAGTCGATAATCTCCTCGGGCATTTCCACCCCGTCGCGGTAGAGCTTATTGCGCAGAATGCTTACCCGTGTTTCGTAATCAGGGCTCTGCAGTTCGGCCGAAAGCCCCCACTTGAAGCGGGAAAGGAGTCGCTGCTCGATGTCCTGCATATCTACCGGGGCCTTGTCGGAGGTAAGGATCACCTGTTTGCCATTCTGGTGCAGGTGGTTGAAGATATGGAAAAACACATCCTGGGTGCCCGACTTTCCGGAAAAGAACTGCACATCATCAATGATCAGGACATCGATGAGCTGGTAGAAATGGATGAAGTCGTTCCGGGTATTCTTTTTTACCGACTCGATATACTGCTGGGTAAACTTCTCGGCTGAAATGTACAGTACCGTTCTTTCGGGGTACTTGTCTTTGATTTCAACCCCAATGGCATGGGCCAGGTGGGTTTTGCCGAGCCCGACGCCGCCGAAGATGAGCAAGGGGTTAAAGGAAGTGCCCCCCGGTTTATTAGCCACTGCCATTCCGGCCGAACGGGCCAGGCGGTTCGAATCGCCTTCCAGGAAGTTCTCGAAGTTGTAGTTCGGGTTGAGCTGCGATTCGATCTTGATATTCCGGATTCCGGGAATGACAAAGGGATTTTTCAGCTCCGGGTTTTTGGATTTGATCGGCACGTCCATCTCCTGGGGGGAGAGCTGCCCGCGGTTGGCACTCGGGATCTTTTCGGTAAAGGGTTCCCGGTTGCCGTAGGTATTCTCCATCTTGATCACATACACCAGTTTGGCGCCTTCGCCCAGTTCGCGGGTCAGGGCCACCTTTAACAGTTTCACGTAATGCTCTTCGAGCCATTCGTAAAAAAACTTGCTGGGTACCTGGATGCTGAGGGCCTTATCGGCGATCTTGACCGGACGTATCGGGACAAACCACGTCTTGAATGCCTGCGGTTGTATGTTGTCTTCGATAAAAGCCAAACAGTTCTTCCATACGGAATCAGCAGAAACACCCATTGGTAAGTACGTCTTTCGGTCGGTTAGTTTGAGTTTAGATGGTAGAGAAAAGGACAGTTATCCTGTCCTTTTATAACTTGACAAATATGTGGACAAAAAACCTTAAAAAAAAACCTGAACAGGGTTGAATTTCTGCTTTTTTTTTCAGAAGTTCCGTCCCCTCTGCACTAGCCTTTAAATATAAGATAATTATTGAGTAATTCGTAATGTTGGAGCACGAAATTTCTTTGAGGGTTCGATATGGTGAAACGGATCAGATGGGGGTGGTCTATCACGGGAATTACCCGCAATACCTGGAGATGGGAAGGGTTGAGTGGCTTCGGAGCCTGGGAATTTCCTACAAAAGCATGGAAGAAAACGGCTGCTTTTTGCCGGTAATTTCACTCTGCATTTCCTATAAAAAACCGACCGTTTATGATGAGCAGATTCGGGTGCTTACCCGGCTCAAAAAAATACCTACCGTTCGTATTGCTTTTGATTATGAAATCCGCTCCGAATCGGGCGACTTACTGGCCACCGCCGAGACCGAATTGGCCTTTATGGATTCCCGGACCCGCCGACCCATGCGCTGCCCGGCCTACCTGCTGGAAAAATTTTCCTGATCTGCCTCAACCCGCTTCAGATGCTTCCCAGCTTGTTGCCAGCCCGGGGATGGCCTGAAAGAATGCGAGCACTTCTTCTTCCCGAGCGGCCGGCACCCTCACCAACAGCCGGCATCGCAACGCCATGTCCTGACGGTCAATATCGAGCTGGTGATGCGAGATGGTGCGCATAACCGCATCCAGGGCCTCATAGCCAAAACGCAGCTCCAGGTTGCGACTGGGTTCCCTGACTTCCAGCTGCGCCTCCTGCAGGCAGTTGCGGGCTGTTTCGCGATAGGCCTGCATGAGGCCGCCTACCCCCAGTT
Source organism: Robiginitalea sp. (assembly GCA_024642005.1). Taxonomy (GTDB): domain Bacteria; phylum Bacteroidota; class Bacteroidia; order Flavobacteriales; family Flavobacteriaceae; genus Robiginitalea. Next base: position 25,039 of record JAHECA010000018.1, read on the forward strand.
TGGTGCCTCCGTAATACCGCACCACGCAGACCAGCACGTTGTGCAGGTCAAAAGCCTCAATTTGCCCGAATATGGGTGCACCGGCAGAGTAGGCAGGTTCCCCGTCGTCGTTCATCCGCGTTTCGGGCTGGCGCAGGCCGATGCGGAAGGCATAGCAGATATGGGTGGCATCCGGATAGGTGGCGCGCAGGGTCCCAAGCTGTTGCCCGACCTCCTCCCGCGAGCGAACCGGGAAGGCATACCCCAGGAACTTGCTCTTCCGTTCTTTGAGTTGCACCGGGCCACTGGGGGCAGAAAGGGTTTTATAAGGTTCCGTCATACCAGGCCCACCAGAATAATGCTCACCACGGCCAGCCCCACCCCGAGCCAGTTTCGGGCGCTGAGGCGTTCCCTGAACAGGAGTACCCCCAGCAGGGTTGTTACCGCGACGATGCAGACATTGTTTAGCGTAAAAAGGGAGGCGCTGTTCAGGCCGGGGTATTGCAGGGCCTTGAGCAGGAAATAAACCGAGAAGAAATTGGGCACCCCCAGCGCCACCCCTCCAAGCAGGTCTCTCGGCCGCAGGGGCGGCTGGGGTTTGCGCCGGCTCAATAAAAGGTAGAGGAGCCCGCTCAGGGCGGCCGAAAGAAAAACGCTGGCCGAAAAGAGGGGGAACTCCTGGTTCGGGACACGGGTCGCTTCCAGGTATTTCAGGCTGGCGTCAATGATGCCCGAGCCCAAAAAAACAAGGGCAGGCAATACCAGAGACCGTAACCCCATAAGGTGCTGCCCCTGGCGGAGGGAAGCAAAAAACACGGCAGCCAGTGCCAGGGCCACTCCGATTATTTTAACCGCCTCCAGGGTTTCCCCGTAGAGGAGCACCCCCAATACAACCGGGATTACCAACGACATCTTGGTGGCCACCGAAGCCACGGAAACCCCCAGGGTCTGGGAAGTGCGGGCCATCAGGTTAAAGATGAAGACGAACAAGACACCCAGGGCCCCGGCGGGCAACAGCCAGCCTTTGGCTGTCCATGCTGCAAAGCCTTCTGGGCTTCCGAAGAGGAAGGCCCCCACCGCAAAGGCGGTAAGGTAGTTGCCAATAATGGCGTACTGGGTGTGGATATGGTAGGTGGCGTATAACTTGAACACCACAAAAATGGTGGTGGAACAGGCGATGCTTAAGACCAGGTCCCACATCTCAGATCCTTTTAGGCAGTTCCAGGATGGTTTCCCTACCGACCTGCAGGTGCCAGGTGTGTACACCCACCGAGGCCGCCCCCCGAATGTGTTCCAGGGTGTCGTCTATGAAGAGCGTCTCGCCGGCCTGCAATCCGTGGTTTTGCAGCACATGCCTGAAGATTTCCGGCTCGGGTTTTCGCATGCCCATCTCGTGAGAGAGGTAAAAGCCTTCGAAACAGGCCTGAAAGCGACCGAACCTGGCTGAGCCCATCTGCTCGGCAACATAGGTCATATGCAGGTCGTTTGTATTGCTGAGCAGGAACATGCGGTGCGTACCGGCCCGCTGCAACGCTTCGATAAAAAGCAGCCTTTCTTCAGGAAAGTCCTTTATGGTTTGGTTCCATAGGGAAACCAGCTTTGCCGGCTGGCTTTCGCCCAGAATGCCGCAGGCATCCCCGACGAATTGCGCGGTGGGGACCAGCCCCTTTTCATAAGCGGTTGCGAGGCGCTGAAGCCTTCCGTCGGCAGCCGTGGTGCCATAGGCTGCGAGGCCCTGGGGCACGGCTAATTTATCGAGGTTGATCAGCACGTCGCCGAAATCGAAAATCAGGTTCCTAATCATGCATCCAGATTTGTAAGAGGTCTTCCCCCGAGGGGCGTTGTGCGAGGAGCCTGCCGCTGAGCCGGGGCGCCTCCAGGCCGCCCAGGAGGGGCCGGGTACCGGTGAACACCCGGGCTTCATCCCATAATCCGTATTGCAGGAAAGCCTCCAGGGTGTGTGCCCCGCCTTCCACCAGCAGACTCAAGACCTGCCGTTTGTGCAAGGCTTCGCAGAGGCGCTTTTCGAAGCCGGGACCGAACGGGATGGGGAGGTATTCGGTATTCGGGTGGGAAGGGAGGCTCTCAGTAGGTTCGCACACCACCAGGGTGGGGCTTTCCCCCCCGACCAGGTGGTAGTCGGCCGGCACCCGCAGGCGCCGGTCTATGACGATGCGCAAGGCATCGGGCCCGTGCCAGTGGCGGGAGGTGAGTTTCGGGTTGTCGGCCAGGGCGGTTTCGGTGCCTACCAGGATGGCTGCTTCTTCGGTGCGCCATTTATGCGCCAGCTGGCGCGACCGATTCCCGCTAATCCAGAAAGGCCGGCCCGCCTCACGCCGAGAGGGGTCGGGGGCCAGGTACCCGTCGGGGCTCTGCGCCCATTTCAGAATAATGTATGGCCTTTTTTGCTCGTGGAAAGTCAGAAACCGGCGGTGGTGGTGGCGGCATGCCGCTTCGAGTACCCCCACGGTAACCTCGCAGCCGGCGGCGCGAAGCTGGGCGATTCCCTGCCCGGCTACTTTCTCGTGGGGGTCGGGCACCCCGATAACCACTTTTGGAATGCCGTGTGCCAGAATCAGGTCGGTACAGGGGGGCGTTTTGCCATGGTGGCAACAGGGTTCCAGGGTAACGTACAAGGTGGCCTCCCTGAGCAGCTCGGGCTGCCGTACCGAACCAATGGCATTCACTTCGGCATGTGGCCCCCCGTAAGGACTGGTATAGCCCTCTCCGATAATGCTATCACCATGGGTAATAACAGCCCCAACCATTGGGTTCGGGGCCGTTTTGCCCAAGCCTTGCCGGGCGAGCTCTATGCAGCGGGAAAGGTATTTTTCCTGTATCTTCACCGCACAAAAATAGCATATTAGGCATGAATACAGCGGCATTTGCCATACGGGAAATACGACCTGGCGACGATCCGGAGCTCGGGGCCGTAATCAGGGAGGTACTGCCGGGCACCGGGGCCCCCACCGAAGGCACGGCCTTCGAAGACCCTTCCCTCGACGCTATGTATGAAACTTACCAGGCACCCCGCAGCCGCTACTGGGTTATCGAGGGCCAGGGCCGTGTTTGGGGTGGCGGCGGCATTGCCCCACTGGCCGGCGGGGACCCCGACACCTGCGAATTGCAGAAAATGTATTTCAAAAAGGAGGTACGCGGGAAGGGGATGGGCCAGGCCATCCTGGAAAAAGCTCTTCAGGCGGCCCGTGAGCTGGGCTACCGTACTTGTTACCTGGAAACCATGCCCTACATGGAAGCAGCCCTGAGCCTGTACAGGCGCCACGGATTCGAAGCCCTGCAGGGGCCCATGGGGTGTACCGGACATACGGCCTGTCAGGTCTGGATGATCAAAAAGCTACAATAACCGCCGATGTTACTCCGCGAAATCAGGGCGCTTTTCCGTAAGGAACTGGCCGGGGTCTACCCCCCTGAGGAAACCGGTCAAATCTTCTGCGAATTGCTCGAACACTACCTGGGCCTGCCCCGCTTTGTGCTGGGCCTGGAGCCTGATAAAATAGTGAGCCGGGAAGACGAGCAGCCCTTGTTTGAGGCCCTCGCCTCCCTGAAGCGGCACGTCCCCCTGCAATACATTACCGGCAAGGCCTATTTTATGGAAATGGAGTTGGAAGTAGGCCCGGGTGTCCTGATTCCCAGGCCGGAGACCGAAGAGCTGGTGCGGTGGATCCTGGCATCCCACGGCGCCAACCTGCATGGGGCAAGCCTTCTCGATGTGGGCACCGGCAGCGGCTGTATAGCCATTGCCCTGGCTGTGCACCTGTCCGACGCCCGGGTGCACGCCCTCGACCGCTCAGCGGATGCCCTGGCTTACGCAAGGCGCAATGCGGCTTCCCAGGGAGTGGCAATTCATTTCAGCCAAGGCGACATGCGGCATCCCTTGCAGCTTGGCGGGCCATTCGACCTGATCGTGTCCAACCCGCCCTATGTGCCCGAAGGCGAAGCAGGGGCCATGCGACCGAACGTGCGCGATCACGAGCCGGCTGAGGCCCTATTTGCCCCCGACGACGACCCGCTCTTGTTCTACCGCAGTCTAACCCAACTGGCTGGTTCGCAGCTCAGGGCGGGCGGGTGGTTGTACGTCGAACTGCACGAGCGGTTTGGGCAGGCCGTGGCTGCCCTGTTTGCAGATGCCGGCATGCAGGAAGTTCAGTTGAAAAAGGATATTTTTGGCAAACCGCGCTTTGTGCGCGCCCAACAACCCTAAGACCGATAGAACCGATGAGCCAGGTTGAAGAAACCATCAAAGCCCTGCGGGCTGAGCTGGAAGACCACAATTACCGGTATTACGTATTGGACAGCCCCGTAATCAGCGATTACGAGTTCGATATGAAGATGAAGGAATTGCAGCAGCTGGAAAGCCTGCACCCGGAATTTTCCGATCCAAACTCGCCGTCTCAACGGGTGGGCGGGGCCGTAACCAAGAAGTTCGAGACCGTACCCCACGACACGCCCATGTACTCTCTTGACAACTCCTATTCCCGTGAGGAGCTGCAGGAATGGGAAGGCCGCATCGAGCGGCTGATGGGGCAGGTACAGGTCGATTTTACCTGCGAGATGAAGTACGACGGGGCTTCTATCAGCATCACCTACGAAAACGGGAGCCTGCTTCGGGCCGTGACCCGGGGCGACGGGGTGCAGGGCGACGACGTGACGGCGAACGTAAAGACCATACGCTCAATTCCGCTGCGCCTGAAAGGTGCTTATCCGCCCCGTTTTGACGTGAGGGGTGAAATCATTCTGCCAGTCAAAGGCTTTGAGCGCATGAACCGGGAACGGGTGGAAAGCGGGGAAGATCCCTATATGAACCCCCGCAATACGGCTTCGGGCAGCCTGAAGCTGCAAGACAGCAGCCTGGTGGCCGAGCGCCCCCTGGATTGCCTCCTGTACGCCATGGTGGGCAAAGACCTGGGGGTGAGTTCCCAATTCGAAATGCTGGCGCGCATGCGCGAAATGGGCTTTAAAGTGCCCGATACCGCCCGGTTGTGCGGCAACCTGGAAGAAGTTATGGCTTTTCTCGAATACTGGGACGAGCACCGGCACAGTTTGCCATACGAAACCGATGGCGTGGTGGTCAAGGTTAACGATCTGCGCATACAGGACGAGCTCGGGTTTACAGCCAAGTCGCCCCGGTGGGCCATGGCCTATAAATTCCAGTCGGAACAGGCCCTGACCCGCCTGCTGCACATCAGCTACCAGGTCGGGCGCACCGGGGCCATAACCCCGGTAGCCAACCTGGAACCTGTTTTGCTTGCCGGGACGATCGTTAAGCGGGCTTCCCTGCACAACAAGGACCAGATCGAGAAACTGGATATACGCCAAGGCGATTGGGTCTATGTAGAGAAAGGAGGGGAGATCATCCCCAAGATCACGGCTGTGGAATTGACCAAACGCCCGCCGGCCAGCGTGCCCACCCCTTACATCGCGAATTGCCCCGAGTGCGGGACCCCTCTGGTGCGAAACGAGGGGGAAGCCCAGCATTTCTGCCCGAACGACACGGGCTGCCCGCCCCAAATCTCGGGCCGCATTCAGCACTTTATTTCGCGCAGGGCCATGGATATTGAGGGTATGGGGGCCGAAACCGTGGAGCTGCTGCACCAGCAGGGCCTGATACAAAATTATGCCGACCTGTACACCCTCAGGAAAGAAGACCTGCTACCCCTGGAACGTATGGCGGAGAAATCGGTTTCCAACCTCCTGGAGGGGATAGCCGCCTCGACACAGGTGCCCTTTGAACGCGTGCTTTTTGCCCTGGGGATCCGATACGTGGGGGAGACCGTGGCCAAAAAGCTGGCCCGGGCATACAAAAACATCGATGCCCTTATGGCGGCCGGGCTGGAAGACCTTACCCGGGTAGACGAAATCGGGGAGCGCATTGCGGAAAGTGTGGTGTCCTTTTTCGGGAACCCCGTAAAAAGGGAGCAGGTGGAGCGGTTGCGTGCTTACGGGCTGCAATTTTCCCTGAGCGAGCAGCAGCTGCAGGGGCAAACCGACCTGCTTGGCGGGCAGACCTTTGTGGTATCGGGTGTTTTTGAGACCCTCGACCGGGACGAGCTTAAAAAGCGGATCGAAGACAACGGGGGCAAGGTAGCCTCCTCGGTGAGTTCCAAGACGACCTATGTGGTGGCAGGCGCCAATATGGGCCCCAGTAAAAGGACCAAGGCTGAAAGCCTGGGAGTCGCCATTATAACCGAACAGGAGTTCCTGCAGTTGATACAAAAACCCTGAACAGCCCATGACAAGGCCCAATGACCTCCCGGCATTCATGGCAACGCTGAAAGATCCTCAGCCCCCGGCCGGTTGGCCGCCCGGGCTTCGGGTGCTCTGGCACCAGGGGAAAGGCGACTGGGAAGCGGCCCATGAAATTGCACAGGACATGCCCGGGCCCACTGGCAGCTGGCTTCACGCTTACCTGCACCGTGTCGAAGGCGACCGCTGGAATGCAGGTTACTGGTACGACCGGGCGGGGCGGCCCTTCCCAAAATCGACGCTGGGGCAGGAGTTCGAAGAACTGGTAGGCTTTATGCTGCACGTATAGGCGCTTGTAATTCGGTCATAATGATTACATTGGGCCAATGACTTTCCTGACTTTCCTGCTTTTCACAGGCTTTGTGGCTGCCTTTGCCGCCTGGAAGCTGCGCAAAGATTCCCTGCAGTCGCAGGATGGATACTTTCTGGCTGGCCGCTCCCTGACCGGCGTGGTTATTGCCGGGTCGCTGCTGCTTACCAACATTTCCACCGAACACCTGGTGGGCCTGAACGGTTCGGCCTACAAGAACGGGGCTATCATCGTTGCCTGGGAGGTGACCTCAGCCCTTGCCCTTGTGCTGGCGGCCCTCTATTTTGTGCCCCGGTACCTGAAAATGGGGCTCACCACCATACCCGAATTCCTGGAAAAACGTTTCAGCGGGCTAATCCGCACCATCGTGGCCCTGCTGCTCATCCTCTCCTTTGTGGCCACCTTGCTGCCCATCGTACTGTATACCGGGGCCCTGAACCTGGAAGACATATTTGAGATTTCACAATTGCTGGATATCAGCCGGAAAGAAGGCCTGTGGCTGTCCATTATTTTGGTCGGGGCCCTGGGGGCGGTATATGCCGTTTTCGGAGGTCTCAAGATGGTGGCCTATACCGATACGATCAACGGGTTCGGCTTGCTGGTAGCCGGCTTGCTGGTGCCCGTCTTAGCCCTCATGAGCATTGGCGACAGCAATCCCTGGGAGGGCCTGCTGGCCGTATTTCGGAACAGCCCGGGCAAGTTCAATGTAATCAGTCAGGAAGCAGGGGTCGGACCAGGCTCCCGGTCGGCAATCCTGCCCTTTGAAGTGCTTTTTACAGGCCTGATTGTTAACCAGGTGTACTTCTGGGCCATGCACCAGTCCATAATCCAGCGGGTGCTCGGGGCGGCCAGCCTGAAGGAGGCCCAGAAAGGCCTCCTTTTTACGGGGCTTTTAAAAATTTTGATCCCTATCGTTATTGTCCTTCCCGGCCTCATCGCCTTTTACCATTTCGGGGATGCCCTGTACGACACTCCTGACCGGGTGTACCCCCAGTTGGTTAAAATGGTGCTGCCCAAATGGCTCACGGGTTTTTTTGTGGCGGTGATGATGGGGGCGGTCTTAACCACTTTCAACAGCGCCCTGAACAGTGCCGCAACGGTATTCAGCCTGGGCATTTACAAGCGTTATATCCGCAAGGGAGCCAGTGAACGCAGCCTGGTTGGCATCGGGAAATGGACGTCATTCCTGCTGGCCGTCTTTGCCATAGCTGTGGCCCCCTTCGTGGGGGATGCACCTGAGGGGCTCTACCAGTTGCTGCAGCAGCTGAACGGCATCTTTTTCATACCCATTGCCAGCGTAATAACAGCCGGCTTCCTGTTTCCGCGGGTATCGTCGCAAGGTGCCCTGGCAGGTTTGTTATTCGGCTTTGTATTTTATGTAGTGCTGAATTATTTGCTGCAAGTGGATATACATTTCGTGCACCTCTGGGGGATCGAATTCGTTCTGAACATCGCCCTGATGCACGCCGTGTCGGTTTTCTGGCCGCCTAAAACCCGCTTTGTGATGGAAGACGCCCGGAAAGTGCGCCTGGAGCCTTGGAAACATGCCCGCGCCTTCAGTGCCTTTCTTGTCGCATTCACGATTCTTTTATACCTTTTCCTTGGAAATGTCTGATATGGAAAAAACGTTTCGTAACTACGAGGCTCCTGACGTCAAAACCGCCGTTAGGGAGCACTACCGGAAAATGCGCCGCAACCAGACCTATGAGTATGTACAGCGCATGCATAAAAAATACCTCACCTATGACAAGCCCCTTGGGCTCTGGGACGCCATGGAGTCGCTCAACCGGCTCATCGATGTAAGCGACCCTGACCTGGACCTGCCCAACGTGCAACACCTGATTCAAAGTGCCGAAGCAATCCGGGCCGACAACCGTCCCGACTGGATGCAGCTGGTGGGGCTCATCCACGACCTGGGCAAGGCCATGTTCCTCTGGGGGTGCGACGCCGACGGCACCAGCCAGGCCGAGCAATGGGGCATGGTTGGCGATGTCTTTGTTGTGGGCTGCGCACTGCCCGATTCGTGCGTGTATCCGGAATTCAATACCCTGAACCCCGACATGCAGGATAAGCGTTACAATACAGAGCTCGGCAGGTACGAGGCGGGCTGCGGGCTTGACGCTCTGGAGCTGGCCTGGGGACACGACGAGTACCTCTACCAGGTTTTAAAACACCACAAAGGGAACAAGATTCCCGAGGCGGGCATGGTCATGATCCGATACCATTCCTTTTACCCCTGGCACAGCGGGGGCAGCTACAGCCGTTTGCTCAAAGATTCCGACGCCCGCTACCTGGAGTGGATCCGCGATTTCAACCGGTACGACTTGTATACGAAATGCACCCAAACCTACGAGCTCGAAGCGCTGCGGTCGCACTACGAGCCCATTGCCGAAAAATACCTCGGAAAAGGTCCAATTTACTGGTAGCCCCGACTTTGTCTCAGACAGTGATGTACACCCCTTCGGCCTGGTTTCTTCCATCGGGCCTCAGGTAAAAGTCTACCCGCCCCAGGTTTACACCAAAGCACCCCACCTGGTTGATGACCACCTCCTTGCCTGCCCGGTTGAGGTGAACCTCGGCTTGCTCCATAAAGGTATGGGTATGCCCCCCGATAATAAGGTCGATGCCCTCGGTTTGACCGGCCAGCCTGATGTCGCTCGCCCGCTGGGGCTCCTGGTACCGGTAGCCCAGATGGGAAAGGCAGATAACCAGCTGGCACCCTTCTGTTTCCCGCAGGGTTTTTGCAGTATCCAGGGCGAGTTCGTACGGGTCGAGACAGACCGTTTCCCCGTATAATTCAGGCAGTACAAGCCCTTGGAGTTCGATTCCCAGGCCAAAGACACCGATGCGCACCCCATCCAGTTCGTACACCTCATAGGGCTTGACGAATCCGTCTAGGAGCGTATTCTTAAAATCGTAATTGGCCGAGACAAAGGAAAAGTTGGCGTGGGGCAGCTGCGCCAGGAGACCCGGCAGGCCATTGTCAAAATCGTGGTTGCCGAGGGTGGCTGCGTGATACCCCATTTTACTCATCAGGCGAAATTCCAGTTCCCCCCCGTAAAAATTGAAATAGGGTGTCCCCTGAAAGATATCGCCTGCGTCGAGTAGGAGCGTATTCGGGTTTTCCCGTCGAACAGACTCGATAACCCCGGCGCGGCGCGCTACCCCGCCCAAACCCGGGAAGGTTCCATGGGTTTCCGGGAAGGGGTCGATATGGCTGTGCACATCGTTGGTGTGCAAAATGGTGATATGCCGCACTCGGTCAGCGGCACAGGCCTGCAGGCCCATTGCCCCCAGGCCCAGGGCTGCGCTCCCTGCGGCGGTCTGATGGATAAAGGAGCGCCTGTTCATCGGTTCAAAAGTTTGACGAACCTGTTGTCTGCTGCTGCGCGCAGCGTATCGGTCTGCCTGAAATAATCGGTCATCGCGTTGCGGATGAGGTAGCCGGTGTCGCGGGTTTCCCGGGCCTGGGTGAAAAAATCCATGCCATCCCCGCCGCCTATCAGATAGTTGGAGGTGGCTACGGTATAGGTCCGGTATTCGTCGAAAGGCTCGCCCCTGATATTGACCGAGTGCAGGCTGCCGTCGGTATTCAGGACAATCTGCAGGCCGGCAATGGGGTGGGGTATTCCGGCTTCCACCAGAAAACCCACCAGGTCGCGAACGGCCCTGCCCTGCATGGCGGCCAGGTAAATGGTGTTTTCAAAGGGCATGACCTCGTAGGAGGTACGTTCGGTAACAGGCCCGGGTGAGATCACGCTGCGAATGCCGCCCAGGTTGAGCAGGGCAAAATCGACCCCGGTGCCGGTCTGTTTCCGGGTAAGGGTATTGGCCTGTTGCAGCACGATATCGGCCAGCAGGTTCCCCAGACTTGAATTCAGGTCGCCGTCATTCTTGCTGAGCAGGGATGGTGCGTACGCCAGGGGGGTGTCGAGCACCTGGTTAACGTGGTCGTGGTAGGGTTTAATAAAGGCCTCCAGGGAATCGTCGGGCACCAGGGTGCTGTCGATACGGACTTGTTTGGCTTCAATCTGGTGCAGGCGGGGAGGGGCCTGGCGGCACCCCGTAAAACTTATAATTGTTGTAAATACAACAAAAAGTTTGAAATTTAAATTTTGCATCCGTCGTAACTTAGCACAGCGTTTGCAGGGATATTGCCTAAATTTGCCGCAAAGGCAAAGGTACATGATTTTAAAGGGTCTAACCGAGAAATTTAAGCAGAAATCGGGCGCGAAGTACCTCAGGCAACAGCTGCAGCAACCCCGTGCAGGCTTAGAACGGTCGCAGGGAATTCAGGTCGTGGGGGTTTTGGTAGACCTGGACCGTTTTGACGACCCGGAAAGGTTCTACGAATTGATCGAAGCCTTTTCCCTTCGGCCCAACGCAGTAAAAATAATTGGTTACAAAAGGTTTTATGACAAGAATTCGCCTTATGCCACCCCGGTGTTCTCAGACAAAGACCTGGGCTGGCACGGGCAAATCGAAAACAGCTATGTGCTCGAATTCCTGAGCCGCGATTACGACCTGTTGATCAATTATTTTGCAGAAGAAAACCTGATGATGCAACTGATGAGTGTCAAGGTTAAAGCGCAGATGCGCATCGGTTTTGCCGGGATCGACCCGGCCTACAACGACCTGATTCTCGGGGGCGACCCCGCCGATTTCGGGTTGTTTAAATCTGAGATGAAGAAATACCTGGCGGTACTCAAACAATGGGCATGAACAACTTTCTTACAGGCACAGGGGTGGCCCTGGTGACCCCGTTCCGGGAAGATACGGGTGTGGACTACGACGGACTTCGGCGCCTGGTAAGGCACGTAACGGCCGGAGGCGTAGATTACCTGGTGGTGCTGGGTACCACGGCCGAAACTGCCACCCTGACTTCGGATGAGAAGACCCGGATATTGGAGGTGGTGGCCGAGGAGAATGCCGGCCGGCTGCCCCTGGTGGCGGGCATAGGCGGCAACAACACCCTGGCGGTGGCCGAAGAGCTGCAGGGCCGCAGGCTAGACGGGTACCGGGCCATCCTCTCGGTATCGCCATACTACAACCGGCCCACCCAGGAAGGGATCTACCGGCATTTTTGTTACCTGGCCGAGCGCACGCCCCTCCCAATCATCGTTTATAACGTCCCGGCCCGCACCGGCAGCAACATGATGCCCGAAACGGTTGCCCGCCTGGCTGCCGATTGCCCGAATATTATCGGGGTAAAAGAAGCCAGCGGCAACCTGGAACAGATTCGCAGGCTCATAGGCCTGGTGCCCAGGGGCTTTTTGGTAATCTCGGGCGATGATTCCCTTGCCGTTCCGACCATACTGGAAGGCGGGGTGGGGATCATCTCCGTTTTGGGGCAGGCCATTCCGGGGCGGTTCACGGCCCAGATACGGGCGGCCCTCGCGGGCCGGCAGGGAGAAGCAGGCCAGATGGCTGTCCACCTCGAGCCCCTGGTCGAACTGCTCTTTCGGGAAGGAAACCCGGCCGGGGTTAAAGCCTTGTTGGCACGCGATGGAATATGTGGTTCGCAGCTGCGCCTGCCCCTGGTTCGTGCCAGTGCCCAGCTCTGCCACGACCTGGGTGCCTTTATGGAGCAACTCGCCCCTGAGAAGGCCTGATGGCGTTAAAGTTTCCCTAAAATCGCTTACCTGCTAGGGCGGGCGTACGATTAGGCCAAAAATTACCGTTTTCTATCTCGCGGATTATCGCTACTTTTGCCCAATGTTTTTGAAAGCCAACAAGTCGGGAGTCGTTTTGCTGGCAGCACTTTTGCTGGTCTCGTGCAGCGAGTACCAGCGGGCGCTGAAAAATCCGGACATTTCCAAAAAGTACGAAATGGCCGAACGCCTTTACACCGAGGGCAACTACAAGAAGGCCAACCGCCTGCTCGAGCAGGTGGCTCCCAAGTTTGTCGGGAAGCCACAGGGGGAGCGCGTTATGTTCTTTCTGGCCGACAGCTACTACAAAATAAAGGACTACAACTTTGCCGGCTATCAGTTCGAAAGGTTCCTGAAGTCCTACCCTCAAAGCGATAAAGCCGTGGAGGCCGCATTTTTGGGCGCCAAAAGCTATTACCTGCTGTCCCCCCGGTATTCCCTCGACCAGACCGATACCGACAAGGCCCTTTCTAAATTGCAGCAGTTCATCAACGCGTACCCCGAATCGGAATTCCTGGCGGAAGCCAACGCCATGGCGCGTGAGCTGACTACCAAAAAGGAGAAGAAGGCTTTCGAGATAGCCAAGCAGTTTGTGAAACTTGGCAAATATTACACCCTTGATTTCAACATTTCGGCCATCGCCTCCCTCGATAATTTTATCTCGGACCATCCGGGATCTGTTTACAGGGAAGAGGCCTATTTCCTGAAACTGCAATCGTCTGCCAACCTCGCCCTGAACAGTACCTTTTCCAAGAAAAGGGAACGACTCCAGGATGCGGTGGTTGCCTACAACGCCTTTATGCGCTATTACGCCGAAGGGGAATACGCCGACGATGCACGTGAGTTATACGAAGATATTCAGAAGGAACTGGAAGATTTCCAGGCCCTGGAAGTAATTATATCCAAATAAGTATGAGCGATTTGAAAAATTCAAAAGCCCCGGTAACTACGGTAACCGTCAACCGCGATGTGTTCGACACCAATACCGGCAACATCTACGAGGCCATCTCCATTACGGCCAAGCGGGCCATCCAGATCAACTCTGAGATCAAGAAGGAGCTGATGGAAAAGCTCGAAGAATTCGCCACCTACAGCGACAGCCTCGAAGAGGTTTTCGAAAACAAGGAGCAGATCGAGGTTTCGAAATTCTACGAAAAACTGCCGAAACCGCATGCCCTGGCCGTTCAGGAATGGCTGGAAGAAAAGATTTATTTCCGGAATACCGACAAAGACACCGAGTGAGATGTTGGCATCGAGGCGTATCCTTTTGGGCATTACCGGGGGTATAGCGGCGTATAAGACCACCTTTCTGACCCGTTTACTGATAAAAGCCGGCGCCGAGGTCCGCATTGTGATGACCGAGAGCGCCGGCCATTTTGTTTCTCCCCTTACCCTGGCTACCCTATCCAGGCACGAGGTCTTGAGCGATTTTGTGCGGGAAGAGGAGGGGGCCACCGACTGGAACAACCACGTGGAGCTGGGCCTTTGGGCCGACCTGATGCTGATTGCCCCTGCCACCGCAAATACCCTTTCCAAAATGGCCTCAGGCACCTGCGACAACCTGTTGCTGGCGTGCTATATGTCGGCCAAATGCCCTGTTTTTTTCGCCCCTGCCATGGACCTCGACATGTATGACCACCCGGCCACCCGAAAGGCGATTGAAACCCTCCAGGGATATGGGCATCACCTGATTCCGGCCGGTACGGGCGAACTGGCCAGCGGCCTGCACGGGGAAGGACGCATGGCCGAACCCGAAGATATAGTTGCCCATCTGGAGGCTTATCTGCGCAGTCATGCGCCCTGGGCCGGGAAAAAGGTGCTCATTACTGCCGGCCCCACCCACGAACCGATTGACCCGGTTCGTTTTATAGGCAATCATTCCAGCGGGAAAATGGGCTTTGAACTGGCCCGGGAGGCTGCCCGGCAAGGGGCCGAGGTAACCCTGGTAACAGGTCCTACCCACCTGCAGATTGACCAGCCCCAGGTATCGTGCATCAGGGTAACCACCGCCCGTGAGATGCTCGAAAAGGCCGAGCAGGCTTTCGACCGCGCCGATGTATTTATTGGGGCAGCCGCTGTTGCCGACTACCGCCCACGTGAGGCGGCCCCTGAAAAGATCAAGAAGCAAGCCGGGGAAATGAAGCTTGAACTCGTGCGGAACCCCGATATCATTCAAACCCTGGCGGCCCGCAAAAAAGATCAGTACGTGGTCGGCTTTGCCCTTGAGACCGAAAGGGAAACCGAGCACGCCCTGGCCAAGCTGCAGCGCAAGGGCCTCGACGCCATCGTCCTGAATTCGCTCAGGCAGCCCGGGGCGGGTTTTGGGGGCGACACCAATAAAGTGAGCTTTATAGACAAGAATTCCGAAATAACTCCGTTTGAGTTAAAAACCAAGGCAGAAGTTGCCCGAGATATCCTTCATGAAATCCACAAGCGGATTGCGCATTAGATTGCTTACCGGCCTGCTGGCCGTGGCAGGGCTTTTTACAGCCCCGGCCCAGGAGCTGAACTGCACGGTTACCGTGAATTCGGAACAGGTGTCGCAAACCAACCAGCAGATATTCAAGACCCTCGAGCGCTCCCTGACCGACTTTGTGAACAAATCCCAGTGGACCAACAGGGTCTTCAAGGAGCACGAACGCCTCAATTGCCGCATGTTCATAACCGTGAGCCGTTACGATTCGGGGCGGTTCGAGGCCAACATACAGCTGCAATCTTCCCGGCCCGTTTTCAACACCACGTACGAAAGCCCGGTGTTTAACTACAAAGACGACCAGTTCAATTTCGAATACATCGAATTCCAGCCCCTGGTGTACAATGAGAATGTCTTCAGCTCCAACCTGGTGGGCGTGGTCTCCTATTACGTGTATATCATGCTGGGGCTCGACGCCGACACCTTCCAGCTCGAAGGGGGCACCGAGTATTTTAAAAAAGCACAGGCCATTGTAACCCAGGCCCAGGGCAGCAACCTGTTGGGGTGGGGGCAGACGGCTTCCGACAATCGCACCCGCTTTCAGCTGGTAGACAACCTGTTGTCGAACACTTTCCGGGAATACCGCATCGCCCTGTACAATTACCACCGCAAGGGTCTCGACATTCTGGGCGACAACAACAGCACCGGCAAGCAGATCATCGCCGGTTCGCTCCGGTTGTTCGAGACGCTGAACCAGCGCCGGCCGGGCGCCTTCCTGCTGCAGACGTTCTTTGACGCCAAGGCCGAGGAAATCCAGAATATCTTCTCAGACGGCCCCGATATAGACCTGGTGCAGCTCAAGGAAACCCTGAACAAGGTGGCTCCTTTTTACGCCAGCACCTGGAACCAAATTACGTACTGAGCGCAACAGATTACAGTCTATTCGTGTATCTTTACGGATACGTAACGTCTGCCTTTCGTGCTTACCCACCTTTCCATAAAGAATTACGCCCTAATCGACGACCTGCAGGTTGCCTTTTCGCCAGGGTTCACCACCATTACCGGGGAAACCGGGGCGGGAAAATCGATTTTGCTCGAAGGCCTTGGGCTGGTGTTGGGCAGCCGGGCCGATCGCACGGCCCTGCGTGACACCGGGCAGAAATGCGTGGTAGAGGCCGAATTCCACATCGGGGCTTACCCGAACCTGGAAGCGCTATTCAAAGAAGAAGACCTCGACTACGACCCCCAGACCGTGCTCAGGCGCGAAATTCGCCCGAATGGAAAATCGCGAGCCTTTGTAAACGACTCCCCGGTTACCCTCGAAGTAATGTCCAGACTGGGCGCCCGGCTTATCGACGTACATTCCCAACACCAGACCCTGGAGCTTACCGAACACGATTTTCAATTGCGCGTGGTAGATGCGTTGGCGGGAAATATCCCAGTGTTGAAGCAGTACGGAGAACTGCGCGAGACCTTTACCCGGGTGCGCAAAGACCTAGGGCTGGTGCGCACGCGCCGGGAGGCTGCCTTCCGCGAACAGGATTACAATGAATTTTTACTGGAGGAACTGCAGCAGGCCCACCTGAAGCCGGGTATGCAGCAAGACCTGGAAAGCCGTCACGCCGAGCTGAGCCATGCCGGGCAAATCATCGAATTGCTGGGCCAGGCCGAGCAGCTTTGCCAGGAAGAATCGTACGGGCTGCTGGCCCTGCAAAGCCAGCTCAGGCAGCTTACGGCCCGTCTGGCTGCCTTTGGCCCGCGCTTCGAAGCCCTGCACCAGCGCGTACAATCGCTCTATATTGAGGCAGACGACATGGCCCAGGAAATTGGGCAGTGGGCAGCCGACCAGGAAGACGATCCGCAACAACTCGAAGCGGTAAGCGCCCAGTTACAGCAGTTGTACGACCTTCAACGCAAACACGGGGCCGCGACCGCGGAGGAGCTGATCGAAATCCGGGAACGGCTCGACCAGCAGGTAAGCGATACCGCAGGCCTCGATGGGGAAATTGCCCGCCTGGAGGCCCGGGAGGCCGACCTGACCGCGGCACTCGACGGCCTTTCCACCCACCTGCGGGAGCGCCGGGCTGCTGTTTTGCCTGATTTTACGGCCCGCTTGCAGGAAGAACTCGGCAAACTGGGCATGCCGCATGCCTCGTTCCGATGGCAGCTGCATCCGAAGGCAGAATTTGCCCCCAGCGGGAAAGACACCCTCGAATTGCTTTTCACCGCGAACAAGGGGGGTTCATTTGGCCCGCTCAAGAAAACGGCTTCCGGTGGCGAACTCTCCCGCATCATGTTGGTGACCAAGGCACTGCTGGCTTCCTATGAGGCTTTGCCGACCATGATGTTCGACGAGATAGACACCGGTGTGTCCGGGGAGATTTCGAACCGCATGGGCGATATCATGCTGGGTATGAGCCGGCACATGCAGGTCTTCGCCATTACCCACCTGCCGACCGTAGCCTCCAAGGGCCAGCGGCAGTTCAAGGTTTACAAAGAATTTTCTGGCCAGAAAACCACTACCTGCATGAAATTGCTTTCACAGGAAGAGCGGATTCGGGAACTGGCCCAGATGCTGGGGGGCAATGAGGCCTCCGATGCGGCCCTGACCCATGCAAGGGAATTGCTGAACTGATCCGGTACCGACTGGTTTTTAAGCCCGGCTACCAAAACCGGAATCGGACAGTCGGTTCGCCATTTTTAAATATCTTTGACACCAGCTAACCAAAGCGAACTTCAATGGCATATAACTTACTTAAAGGCAAACGA
The DNA here is from genome assembly GCA_024642005.1 of Robiginitalea sp. Classification (GTDB taxonomy): domain Bacteria; phylum Bacteroidota; class Bacteroidia; order Flavobacteriales; family Flavobacteriaceae; genus Robiginitalea. Next base: position 42,425 of record JAHECA010000018.1, read on the forward strand.
GGAATCATCTTCGGCGCCCTCGACGAAAACTCCATCGCCTGGAAAACGGCAGAACGCGTACATCAGGAAGGCGGCAGCTTTGTGCTGACCAACGCCCCCATCGCCATGCGCATGGGCCAGATCAACAAACTGGCCGAGGCTACCGGCTCCCAGATTATTCCGGCCGACGCCACCAGCGAGGCCGACCTGGAGGCCCTGGTATCCCAGTCGGTTGAAATCCTCGGAGGCAAACTCGACTTTGTGCTGCATTCCATCGGCATGTCTGTGAATGTCCGCAAGGGCAAGAAATACACCGACGAGAATTACGACTGGACTGCCAAGGGATGGGACGTTAGCGCCCTTTCCTTCCACAAGGTGATGCAGGCCCTTTACAAGGCCGATGCCATGCAGGAGTGGGGCAGCATTGTGGCCCTGACCTATATGGCCGCCCAGCGAACCTTCCCCGACTACAACGACATGGCCGACAACAAGGCATATCTGGAGTCGGTGGCCCGGAGTTTCGGGTATTTCTTCGGCAAGGAGAAAAAGGTGCGGGTAAACACCATTTCCCAGTCGCCGACCCCGACCACTGCCGGGCAGGGTGTCAAAGGCTTCGACGGTTTTATCAGCTATGCCGAAAAAATGTCGCCCCTCGGGAATGCCACCGCCCAGGACTGCGCCGATTATACCGTAACACTCTTTTCGGACCTCACCCGGAAAGTGACCATGCAAAACCTCTTTCACGACGGCGGGTTCTCCAATACGGGAGTAAGCCAGGAGGTGATCGAGCAGTTTACCAAATAAACGGGCCCTGCCCCGACCAGCCACCCGCCCCCGGGCGGGTGGTCTTTTTTAGACCAGCATGCCTCTGTACTTTTCCATCGTAGTACCGGTGTACAACCGCCCCGAAGAGCTCCGCGAACTTTTGGAGAGCGTCGCATCCCAACAGTACGGCCATCCCTTTGAGATGGTGGTGGTCGAAGACGGCTCCCAGCGCGACTCGGCCGCGGTAATTGCCGAGTTCAGCGACCGGCTCAGCCTCAGCTACTGGCAGAAGCCCAATACAGGCCCTGGCGATTCGCGCAACTACGGCATGCGCAAGGCGCAGGGGAATTACATCATCCTGGTCGATTCAGACTGCCTCCTCCCCCCGGAGTACCTGCGTACCGTGCACCGGCAGCTGGAGGCTTCCTATGCGCATTGTTTTGGCGGGCGCGACGCGGCCCACCCTTCCTTTAACGCCATGCAGAAAGCCATCAGCTTCAGCATGACCTCTCCGTTTACCACAGGCGGGCTCAGGGGGTCGGCTGGGCAGCAGAAAAATTTTCAGCCACGCAGCTTCAATATGGGCCTGTCTAAGGAGGCCTATGAGGCCAGCGGCGGCTTCGGCCGCATCCACCCGGGGGAAGACCCCGATCTGAGCCTGAGGCTCAGTAAAAAGGGTTACAGCATCCGGTATATTCCTGAGGCAATCGTTTATCACAAACGCCGGATCGATTTCCGTTCTTTCTTCCGGCAGGTTAATAAATTTGGCCTTACGCGGCCTATTTTGAACCGCTGGCACCCGGGTTCGGCCCGGCTCACCTACTGGTTCCCGACCCTGTTTTGCCTGGGGCTGATCGCCGGGCTGCTGCTGCCCGTTTTCTGGCGGAGTACATGGGCATGGCTTCCGCTGGCCGGCTACGGTGGCTACCTGCTGCTGCTCGCCCTGCTGGCTGCCTTCAAAACCGGCAGTGCCAGGGTAGGGAGCCTGGTGCCTGCCTCGGTGCTTGTCCAGTTTTGCGGGTACGGCCTTGGCTTTTTAAAATCGACCAGCTTGCTTACCTTTAGTAACAGGAAGCCGGAGGAGCTTTTTCCCGGTTTATTCTTTAAAAGCTGAGCCTTGAACAAGCCATTCAAATCCGGATTTAGAAACAGCCGCGTGCGCGATTTTCTGCTGTTCCTGGTCCTTTCGTTCCTGGCCTGGATGATCAGCCGGCTCTCGGAAACCTATACCCAGCCGGTATCTTTCGAAGTTCAGTACGCCCAGGCTCCCGACAGCCTGATTTTGGTGAGCCCCCCGCCCGGGCACCTGCAGATGCGCGTCAGGGCCAACGGGTTCCAATTGTTGCGCTACCGGGTAAGCCCGGTTAAGATTCAGGTGAACCTGGCCGAAATTCGCCGGGCCAACGGGCGCTACTACCTGCGTCCCGATGCCTACAGGCGCCAGGTGGAAGCCCAGCTCGACGCTGGGATTGGCTTGCTCGAAATGCCGCCCGACACCCTCTTTGTAGACCTGCAGCAATTGCATTCTAAAACCGTCCCCGTAGCGGCCGAGGTGTCCCTTTCCCTGGCGCAGAACCACATGCTCGAAGGAACGCTGGCAGTAACACCCGCTAAAATCCACCTGCTTGGCCCCCCGGAAGAGATAGACACCATAACGCGCCTGCGCACCGTGCCCCTTCGGTTGAACGAGGTGCAGGAGAGCTTCACACACAGCGTTTCTCTTGAAGCTGTGCCCCATTTGCCGCATACCCGATTTTCGGCAGAGCAGGTGCAGGTTTCTGCAACGGTCTTTCGTTTTTCGGAAACCGTTGTGGATGTTCCCGTCAGCATCGTTAACCTGCCCGGGAATTACGAAATCAGGACCTTTCCACCCACGGTGGGGGTCTTGTGCCGCGGCCGGATCGAAAACCTGAAGAACCTGAGCCCTGACGATTTCCGTATCGAGGCAAACTACACTTCGCCCGACCCCGAAACGGGGCGACTGAATCTCAGTCTCGCCCTGAAGCCCGACCGGGTAAGCGATGCCGTGCTGCTTGAAAATTCCGTGGAATTCATAGTCCGGAGGGAATGATGCGGGTAGGCCTTACCGGGGGCATTGGCAGCGGCAAGAGTACCGTAGCCGGGTACTTCCGCGAACTGGGAGTACCTGTATACGACTCCGACAGCCGTGCCCGGGTACTCATGGAGCGCAATCCGTCCCTGCGGCATCAGATCGAAAGCTTGCTCGGGGCAGAAGCCTACCTGGGCGACCTGCTGAACCGGCAGTATGTGGCCGCCCGGGTTTTCGATAACCCTGCCCTGCTGGCGTCCCTTAATGCCCTGGTTCACCCTCAGGTACGGCTCGATTTCCTGGAGTGGTCTGAAGGGCAACAGGCGCCTTATGTGGTACAGGAAGCCGCTATCCTTTTCGAAAACGGCGCCTACCGGCAGCTCGACCGCGTGGTGCTGGTAACCGCCCCGGAGCGCACACGCCTCAGGCGGGTCATGAAAAGGGACGGGGCGACCGAACAGGCGGTGCGGGCCCGGATGAACAACCAGTGGGACGATGTCCGGAAAATACCCCTTGCCGACTTTGTAATCGACAACACCCTGCGGCAAACGGCTCGCACCCAGGTGCGGAAGATCCATCGACAGCTCCTCGGCCTCGCGGCTGCTGGCGTCCCATCCGATTGTTAACATTTGGTTAAACCCCCCCGGGCCTAAATGTTAAATTTTTAATTTTACCCTACTGATGAATAGGAGATTATTTGTGCTGCTTGTCATTCTGATGAGTCTTTCGCTGATCGGAATCATAGCAGTCCAGCTTTACTGGATTAAGAATTCGGTAGAGGACAGGGAGGAGCAATTTTCGAACGTGGTTACCGGTATACTCAGCAAGGTGACCGACAAGATCGAGGAGCGCGAGATCAAAGACTATTCCGATCGCTTTCTCGAATTGCGCGACAGCATCGGAGGGTTCAAGAGCGCCCACCTGAGTAATTTCTTTTTTTTAGACAAAGACCTCAATTCCAATGAGGTAACCTTGTATCAACACGGTATTCTGGAGGAAGATTACAACATCGCCTCTACGTTCTTTGACAGCGGAAACAACACTGACACCACAACGGTCAAAAACTTTACGAGCCGTCGCACCAAAACCGTTTTCCGGGAAGAATACGGCCTCGACGGCAAATCGTACCGCCTGAACCCGATTGTACGCCTCGAGGAAATCGGTGGAATTCCCAGAATGGAAAAGCTGGCCTTTGAAGACGTCTATCGGGAATTTGCCGAAAAGATCCCCATCCATGAGCGGGTAGGCAAGGCCGAGATCGAATTGCTGCTCCAGCGCGAACTGGCAGACCACAACCTCGAACTGGGATACGAATACGGCGTGTCGAGCCGTGGGTTGCCCACCCGCATACGGTCGGCCAAATTCAAATTCGACCGGGCAGGGAATTTCCATGCCCCGCTATTCAGGGACATCGAGGGCAATACCGACTATAACCTGCTGGTGGCTTTTCCCAGGCAACAAAAATTCATTTTCAGCTCGATCATGGGAATGGCAGCCCTGTCGCTGCTTTTTACGCTGATTATCATGGCCGCATACGCCAGCGCCATTTATCAGCTGATCCGCCAGAAACAGATTTCGGAGATCAAATCCGATTTCATCAACAATATGACCCACGAGTTCAAGACGCCCATCGCCACGATCAATTTGGCGGTAGAAGCCATCAAGAACCCGAAGGTGTTCGACGACCGGGAAAAAATCGGGCGCTACCTGGACATGATCAGGGAAGAGAACAAGCGCATGCATGCCCAGGTTGAAAATGTCCTGCGCATTTCGAAGCTGGAGAAAAACCAGCTCGACATCAGCAAGGAACGCCTGGACCTGCACGAGGTGATCCGCAATGCGATCAACCACGTGCAGCTGATCGTGATGGATCGGGGCGGGTACGTCAAAACCCACCTCGGGGCAGAACGTTCGGAAGTATTGGCCAACGACGTGCATTTCGGGAATGTGATTGTGAACATTCTCGACAACGCGATTAAATATTCGCCTGAAGCGCCAAAAATAGACGTGTACACCGAGGTGGTAAAAAACACCATCCTGATAAGAATACAGGACCAGGGCGCCGGCATGTCGAAGGTGGTGCTCAAGCGGATATTCGAAAAGTTTTACCGGGAACACACCGGCGACATACACAATGTAAAAGGGCATGGGCTCGGCCTGGCCTATGTTAAACGAATCGTGGAAGACCACCAGGGCGAAGTCTATGCAGAAAGCGAAAAAGGGAAGGGAAGTACCTTTTTCATCAAGCTGCCCTTAATTTAAAAAAGATATGGAAACAGAAAATAAACGAATTCTACTGGTAGAAGACGATCCGAATTTTGGCATCGTTCTGAAGGATTACCTTGCCATGAACGATTTTGACGTTACCCTGGCCAAAAACGGGATGGAAGGTTTTGAGAAATTCAAGCGGGAACCCTTTGACGTGTGTATCCTCGATGTGATGATGCCGTATAAAGACGGCTTTACCCTGGCCAAGGAGATTCGCGAGAAAAACGAGCACATCCCCATTATTTTCCTCACGGCCAAGACCATGAAGGAAGATGTGTTGAAAGGGTATAAGGCCGGGGCCGACGATTACCTGAACAAGCCCTTCGATTCTGAGGTATTGCTCATGAAACTCAGGGCCATCCTGCAGCGCAAGTCTTCCGGCAACCTGGCAGACAGCAAGCAGCACGAATTTGAATTCGGGGGCTTTCATCTGAATTCGAAGCTCCGTTTCCTGCGGTTTAAAGGCGAAGAGCCCATCAAGCTCTCCCCGAAGGAAAATGAGTTATTGCGGTTGCTGGCCCTCCACCAGAACGACCTGATGCCCCGCGAACTGGCCCTTACCAAAATCTGGCGCGACGATAACTACTTCACTTCCCGCAGCATGGACGTCTATATTGCCAAATTGCGGAAGTACCTGAAGAAAGACGAAAGCGTCGAGATCCTGAACATCCATGGGGAAGGGTTCAGGCTGGTGGTCAGATCCGATTCTGAGAAGGCCTAGGGCGACTCACGGCAAGGTCCGGCAGCCACTGGCGGCCTCCCCGATTTGCTGCAGCATTTCGGCCACAGAAAGGGTTACGGGCAGGTGTATGCCATAGGCGGGCACCTCCAGGGTGTCGAATTGTGAGCGCAGCAGGGCAGGTGGCATAAAGTGGCCTTTCCTGTTTTCGATGCGTTGTCTGATCTGTTCGAAACTCCCCGTAAGCACAACCCAGGTTACCGCCTCTCCCAACCCTTCAGACAGCCATTCACGATAACTTTCCTTCAGGGCCGAACAACCAATAACCGCACCGGTTTGCAGATGTTCCCTGGCCAGGGCGTTCAACCCTTGCAACCACCCTTTGCGGTCGTGGTCGTTCAAAGGTTGCCCGGCAGCCATTTTGGCGATATTCTCAGGCAGGTGGTAGTCGTCTCCGTCAAAGAACCCGAGCCCCAGCTTTGCCGCAAGGGCTTTGCCCAGGGTGGTCTTGCCGCTGGCCGAAACCCCCATCACAAAATAGATCTCAGGCCTGGCTGTTTCCATCTGTCAAGTCGTTTATGCGAACCTCCAGGTACCTGGTTACCTCCTGCAGGGGAGCATCGTATTCAATCCAGTGTATTTCGGGGTTCCTGCGAAACCAGGTACCCTGCCGTTTGGCGAAGCGACGGGTGTTCTTCTTGATCTCAGACACGGCGGTTTTCAGGTCGGTTTCCCCGTCGAGGTAGCCGAATAATTCCTGATAACCCACTGTCTGCAGGGCATTGAGGTGCCTGCAGGGGTAGAGCGCCTCTGCTTCTGCCAAAAGCCCGGCCTGCATCATCTGATCGACCCGCACTTCGATACGTTCGTATACCAGCTCGCGGGGTGCGGTGATTCCCAGCGGGATATGCGTGAAAAAGTCGGGGGGTTGCTGCCTGCCCCTGAACGAACTGTAGGGCTTGCCACTGCTCAGGCAAACCTCCAGCGCACGGATGAGCCGGTGGGGGTTCTGCAGGTCTACTTCCCGGTAATAGAGCGGGTCGCGTTCCGATAGGAGCTGCTGCAGGGGTTCAAGCCCTCCTTTTTCGAATTGCACCGCAAGCTCGCGGCGCACCCCCGGCCGTACTTCCGGAAAGGCGTCCAGGCCCTGGGTAACCGCGTCGAGGTACATGCCGCTGCCCCCGACCATGATGAGCAGGTCGAATTTCCGGTACAGGTTTTTCATCAGGGCCAGGGCTTCCTCGCGGAAGGCACCTACCGAATAGTCGTCGTGGATGGAGCGGTGCCCGATAAAATGGTGCTTTGCCTGCTCCAGTTCGGCAGGGCTGGGCATGGCCGTTCCTATTTTCATTTCGGCGTAGAACTGGCGTGAATCGGCCGAAAGAATCTCGGTCTGGAAATGTCGGGCCAGGCTTATCGCCCAGGCCGTTTTCCCGATACCCGTGGGGCCGCATATGGTCAGCAGCAGCTTTTTCTTCATTTCAGTCGAGCGCCGATCCGCAGTTGTAACAATACCTGGCCCCATCGCGGTGCCCTTCGGACCCGCAGGTGTGGCAGGCCTGGGTGTTCAGCGACACTTCGGTAACCTGTCCGGGACCTTTTTTTCCGCCCTGACGGGCAAATTCGACCGTGACGATCCCGGTGGGCACAGCGATGATGCCATATCCCAGAATCATCACAATGGTGGCGATAAGCTGACCGATTGTGGTCTGGGGGGCAATGTCGCCATAACCCACTGTAGTAAGCGTTACTATGGTCCAGTAAATGCTGCGGGGGATGCTGGTAAAACCGGAGGCATCGCTTTCGATCAGGTACATGACGGTGCCCAGGATCACCGATAAAATAAGCACGGCATAGATGAAGACGGCAATCTTGGTGCGGCTGGCCCTGAGGGCCTGCCTGAGCTGGGAGGCCTCCCCGATGAATTGCACCAGCTTCAGGATCCGGAAGACCCTGAGCAGTCGCAGGGCCCGCACGGCCAGCAATACCTGCGACCCCGCCACCAGGTAGGAGAGGTACAGGGGTATGGTGGCCAGAAAGTCGATAATGCCGTAAAAACTGAAAATATAGTGAGCGGGCTTGCGGATGCTGATAATTCGCGCAATGTACTCTACCGTAAAGAAAAGGGTGATGGCCCATTCCAGGGCAAGCAGGGTATCGTGGTAGTGTGCGTCGAATTCCTTAACGCTTTCGAGCATCACCAGTACCACGCTCAGAATGATTACAATGAGCAGGATAATGTCGAACCATTTGCCCATGGGGGTATCTGCCTCGTAGATTACCTCATGGAGCTTGGCTTTCCACCTGCTTTGCCCGGGTTGTTCTTTCACGGCTGCAGGTTGAGTTCGAGAACTTTCTGTACTTTTTTCTGTGCCAGGTACCCGGCCAGGACCCGCAGGCTTCCTTCCGTATCCTGGAGCGGGGTGAGCAGGGTTTCCAGGATGTGCTGGTGGTGAATCTGATGGTTCAGGGTAAAGTAGCCCACCCCTCTGAGCCTGCCTTCATGCAGCCACAGGGCTGAGTGCTCCCCGGTGGTGCGCCCGCGGTCTACCAGCAGCAGGTTGGTCATTTTCAGTTCAAAGGCAGTGCCGTTGATCAGCAGCGAGTCCTTGGGGGCAACTGGGGCTTTCTTTATTTTGGTCCGGTAGGCCGGCCGGTTGCTCCGGGTCTCGGCATGGGCCTTTAGCAGGGCCATGAGCAGGCTGCCCGTGCGTTCAAACCGCACCTCGCGGGTATGCTTCCGCAAGGCCCGTGAATGGGCTCCTTCTCCCGTAAAGTGGCGGTTCACTTCCATTTTCATATCGGGGGCCGCATTCAGGTAAAGCATTTCCCCTTCCTTGTTGTAGAGGTAGTAGACACCTGTTTCGCCAGGCACCGATTCGACCAGTTCGAGCTGCCTGCCCGAGAGCTCTCCGTGGGCTTCGGCCCTGACGATTTCGCGCATTATGCTCTTTTCGGTATCGCGGTCGAGCAGCACCTGGAAAAGCTTCAGGGTTGCCAGGGCATCCCCGTTTGCCCGGTGGCGGTCGCTCATCGGTATGCCCAAGGCCCGGGTGAGCTTGCCCAGGCTGTGCGATTCGGCCTCAGGGATGAGTCGCTGTGACAAATCGACCGTACATAGTGTTTTTCGCTGGAAATCGTACCCCAGCCGCCTGAATTCGGTCCGCAAAATCCGGTAGTCAAAAGGGGCGTTGTGCGCCACGAGAACGGTGCCCTGGGTAATCTCCACGATGCGCTTGGCCACCTGGAAAAATTTGGGTGCCGTACGCACCATCTGCTCGTTTATACCGGTCAGCTTTTGCACATAGGGCTGTATGGCCCGTTCCGGATTAATCAGGCTGATAAATGTATCGACCACCTCAAAGCCGTCATAACGATGGATGGCAATTTCCGTTATGCCTTCCTCATTGTAGGCGCCTCCTGTGGTCTCGATGTCGATTACGGCATACATAGGCGAAATGCGGGCCTTGCTCTCAGGGCCTCGTCCCAAAGATACTACTTCCTATCCTTACGAGCGTGCTGCCCGCATCCACAGCCATCTCATAATCGCCACTCATGCCCATAGAGAGTATGTTGGCCTCGGGATTGCCGGCAAACAACCGGTCGAACAACGTTTTCAGGCTGCGGAATTCACGCCTAACCTGGGCCTGGTCGTCGGTAAAGGTCGCCATGCCCATGAGGCCCCTGATGCGCACATGAGCTAACCCGGCCAGGTTGTCTCCGGAGATCAGGGCCTGCAATTCGGCGGCATCGAAGCCGAATTTGGTCGCTTCCTCGGCGATGTGCACCTGCAACAGGCAGTCGATGATCCGGTTTTCCTGTGCCCCGCGGCGATTGATCTCCTCCAGCAGGCGCAGGCTGTCGACCCCGTGGACCAGGTGCACGAAGCCGGCCAGGTACTTGACCTTGTTCCGTTGCAGATGGCCGATCATGTGCCAGCGGATGTCGGGGGGAAGGGACATGGCCTTGCCTGCCATTTCCTGCACCTTGTTCTCGCCAAAATCGCGCTGCCCGGCCCTGTAGGCTTCCAGAATCTCGGCCTGGCTTTTGGTTTTGGACACGGCCACCAGTAAAACGCCTTCTGGGAGGCTTTCACGGATGGCTTTCAGGTTTTCGGCAATTCCCATTGTTCGAGGTTTACAGATCGGCTGCAGCTAGGCGCTTTGAGTTCAGGCAAACTGGGAAGCTACCTGTTCGGCTTTGCGCGACTGGGCATAATCGTAAAACCCTTCGCCCGACTTTACCCCCAGCTTGCCGGCGGCTACCATTTTGACCAGCAGGGGGCAGGGTGCATATTTCGGGGCCCGGAAGCCGTTGTACATAACTTCCAGGATGGAGAGGCACACGTCGAGCCCAATGAAGTCGGCCAGTTGCAGGGGTCCCATCGGGTGGCCCATGCCCAGCTTCATGACCGTATCGATTTCCTGTACCCCGGCCACCCCGTGGTAGAGTGTTTCAATGGCCTCGTTTATCATGGGCATGAGAATGCGGTTGGCCACAAAGCCCGGGTAGTCGTTTACTTCTGTGGGTGTTTTGCCGAGCTTGCCCGAGAGCTCCAGTATCGTTTTGGTAACTGCGTCGCTGGTGCTGTAACCCCGGATAACCTCCACCAGCTTCATTACGGGCACAGGATTCATGAAGTGCATCCCGATAACCTGCGCCGGGCGACCGGTAACGGCTGCTATCGCTGTGATGGATATCGAAGAGGTGTTCGTGGCCAGTATGGCACGGGCCGGGGCGTGTCTGTCCAGGTCGCGGAATATTTGCTTTTTGAGCTCGGCATTCTCGGTTGCCGCTTCCACCACCAGGTCGGCCTGGCCCACCCCTTTGTCGAGCGCCGTATGACCCGTAATATTTTTCAGGGTCGCTGCTACCTGGGCGGGCTGGAGCAGGTCGCGGGCTGCCATGCGTTCCAGGTTTTTTTCAATGGTGGCCAGGGCGCTGTTCAACCGCTCTTGGGATACATCGATGAGCGAGACCTGAAAACCGTGCTGGGCAAAAACGTGGGCAATGCCATTGCCCATGGTGCCGGCACCGATAACTGCTATGTTTTTCATGATTGGGGTATTTGGTGTTGTTAGCGTGCGGAAGGTTCCGGGTTTGCCTCGAAGGCCTCGATGATGCGCAAGGCCACATCCAGGGCCCGGGCTCCCTGGGCCAGGGTAACCGGGGGCTCTTGTCCCGATTCTATGGCCCCTGCAAATTGCTCTAGCTCGTCCAGGATGGCATTGTTGCTGCGGATCTCCGGGTTTTCGAAGTAGATCTGCTTTTTCAGCCCCTCGGCGTTTTGCAGGATCATGTCAAAGGGCTCGGGCTGGGCCGGGGCATCCTTCATGCGCACCACTTCTACCTTCCGCTCCAGGAAATCGACCGAAATATAGGCATCGCGCTGAAAAAAGCGCGATTTGCGCATGTTTTTCAGGGAGATGCGGCTAGCGGTCAGGTTGGCAACACAGCCGTTTTCGAACACGATGCGGGCGTTGGCGATGTCGGGAGATCGGCTGATGACCGAAACCCCGCTGGCCTGTATGTCGCGTACCTCTGACTTCACCACGCTCAGAATAATGTCGATGTCGTGGATCATCAGGTCGAGCACCACAGGGACGTCGGTGCCCCGCGGATTGAATTCGGCCAGCCGGTGCGCCTCTATGAACATGGGCTGTTCCAGCAAAGAGGCAACAGCTGTGAATGCCGGGTTAAACCGCTCTACATGGCCCACCTGGGCCTTAACCTTATGGCGCTTTAGCAGTTCCATGAGTTCCACGGCTTCGGCATGGGTATGGGTAACCGGCTTTTCGATGAAAACGTGCTTCCCGGCCTCTATGGCCTTGCGGGCACAGTCGTAGTGGGAGAGGGTAGGGGTTACCACGTCTACCATGTCTACCGCCCCGATCAGGCGGTTCATGTTGTCGAAATAGGGTATCCCGAATTCCTGAGAGACCTTTCGGCCCTGTATCTCATCCGGGTCGTAGAACCCGACCAGCTCATACCGGGCCGATTCCTTGAGCAACCGCAGGTGGATTTTTCCCAAATGGCCTGCTCCGAGTACTCCCGCTTGTATCATCTGCCTATACTTTTTGCCAAAAATAATCATAGTTTGCGAGACCATCCCTAAAGGTGGGCACCTCAGGCCACATAAAAGGCCGCCCTGACCGTGCAGCCCGGGTATCCCCCGATTTTTACCAAACGACCCTTGGAGAAAACACCCGATAATGTCTACCTTAGCAACAAACCAAACACCTTTGAAAGATACCCTTAAACACCGGGGCAAACGCAATCAGCTGGCCGAGATCCTGGTAACTAAAGGCATCGAAGACAAGGCTGTGCTGGCTGCCATCCGGGCGGTTCCGCGCCACCTCTTCATAGACAGCAGCTTTGAAGACCACGCCTACCAGGATAAGGCCTTCCCCATTGACGCCGACCAGACCATTTCCCAGCCGTATACGGTTGCTTTCCAGACCAGCCTTTTGCATGTGAAGCCCGGCGACCGCATCCTGGAAATCGGTACGGGCAGCGGCTACCAGACGGCCGTTTTGCTGCATTTGAAAGCCCGGGTTTATACCGTGGAACGCCAACTGTCCCTGTTTAAGAAAACGAGCCTGTTTTTCAAGAAAATGGGCTACCGACCCAAAAAGTTTCTGTTCGGAGACGGCTACAAAGGTATGCCCGAGGAGGCACCTTTTGACGGGATCATCGTTACGGCCGGGGCGCCCGAAGTGCCTAAGCCCCTGCTGGCGCAACTGGCCATTGGGGGGAGGCTCGTTATCCCGGTTGGGGTCGCAGACCAGACCATGATGGTTATCCGGCGCAGTTCCGAACGTAAATTCGAACGGCAGTCGTGCGGAGCTTTCCGTTTCGTCCCCCTGCTCGAAGACAAGAATTGATCAGGTATTGTAGGTTTTTTTAACGCGGTCGAGCTGTCGCTTCGATTCGCGCGTTTTAATGGTTTCCCGCTTGTCGTATTGCTTTTTGCCGCGGGCCAGCGCTATCCGGAGCTTGGCCAGCCCCTTTTCGTTCACAAAAAGGTTCAGTGGCACAATGGTGAGGCCGGTGGTGCGCACCTCCCTGTCGAGCTTGCGGAGTTCCTGACGTTTGAGCAGCAGCTTGCGGGAAGCCTTGGGTAGGTGGTTGTAATGCGTGCCGTGGCTGTATTCTTCCACAGTCATGTTCACCACGAAGAGCTCGCCCTGTTCGTTGAATTCGCAGAAACTTTCGGAGATAGACGCCTTCCCTTCCCTGATCGACTTGATCTCGGTACCGGTCAAAACGATGCCAGCCACATAGGTGTCTAACACCTCGTAGTCGAACCGGGCCCGTTTGTTCTTGATGTCTATTTTTTTCTGCATGGAAGGCAAAATTAGCACAAATAAAGCGTAAATGGCTTCACCAGACCCCGGCTTCTGATTATTCCGCCAGAATTTCCCAAATTTGCAAAAAAGAGATTCCCGCTATGAAATACCTGATTGTCCTGCTGGGGGCTTTGGCCCTTGGAGCCTGTCGCGAATCGCGCGAACCGGCCCTCTCGGCAGAAGAGGTGGTTGGCCGCGCCATCGAGGTGGCCGGCGGCGACCGATACCGCACCAGCCGCATTGATTTTGAATTCCGGGACCGCCGTTACGTTTCCTATCTGGAGCAGGGCAGGCGGGTTTTACAACGCCTGACCCCAACCGATTCTGCCCTTATCGAAGATACCCGCTTCGACGACGGCTTCAGGCGCCGCATCGGTGATTCGACCTTAATCCTTCCCGACAGTATCAGCCGGAAGTTCTCCAATTCGGTCAATTCGGTCCATTATTTTGCCTACCTGCCCTACGGCCTGAACGGGGAAGCTGTGCAGAAAGAACTGCTGGGCATTGTTCGCATCGGGGAGTCTGATTACTACAAGATCCGCGTCACCTTCCGGCAGGAGGGCGGAGGAGACGATTACCAGGATGTTTTCGTCTACTGGTTCAACACCCAGACCTTCCGACCCGATTATCTGGCCTATGAATACCTTACAGACGGGGGCGGCATGCGCTTCAGGGAGGCGTACAACGACCGGGAAGTTGGAGGCATTTGGTTCGCCGATTACAGGAACCTGAAGCCCGTAAAAGAAGTGCCGGTAACCAGCCTCGACAGCCTGTTTGCCCTGGGCGAACTCGAAGAACTGTCGGTAGTGGAACTAATAGATATCCGGGTTAGTCCGGGCAATTACAACTAAAGTGCAGCCGGCTCACGGCGGGCCGGTTCCCGAATAGGGTTACGATAAACAAGCTGCCGTTATCGCTGTCGTCCATAGGTGGGTAGCGCTCTTCCCCGATTAGCTTGTTCACCATCTCAGGGGTAGTGTTGCTGTGGCCTACCACCAGGACGTTTTTACCCTGGTTATCCTGTTTGAACCGCTCGATGTCAATCGTCTGCGGATCGTAGTATTGTACGGTGATGTCCTGCTTTACGGCGGTAGGGGCGGCGGTCATGGAAGTACGCTCGTAATCCGTGGTGTAGATGGCATCCAGGGGCACCTCGTTTACTATTTCTGCCCAGTGCATGGCACGGCCCAGCCCTTTCTGGTTCAATTCGGGGTCCAGTGCCTCAGGGTCTGAGCGGTCTTTTTCGGCATGACGGATCAGGTAAAATGTAGTTATCTGAGGCGGAAGCTCTTCCTGTATGACCTTGTTGTCTTCCTGGCACCCCAGGTTTACCAGCAAGGCAATTCCCAAGATAAACGTGTGAATTTTTTTCATAGTGAAGCGGTTTGCGTAACTTTGTCCCCTTGTGAGTATCTAACTGTATTTCAACAAAAATAGTATTTAGATACCGGAAATATACGGGACGCTGTATGGGAAAATGGATATTTGCGTGCATCGCCCTGCTGGTGGCCCGCCCCATGCTTTCCCAGCAGTCGACACTGCCACCCGATTTGCGTCAGCACAACCTGCTGGCCGTAAGTCCGCATTTATTCAACCCTACCTTTTCCCTGGAGCAAAAAACCCGGCACGAGGTGGCGCTATGGTCGCGCTGGCAATGGCAGACCATTGACGGCAATCCGACCACGGTCCTTGCCGATTACACGGCCAATTTCGGACGCCTCGCCGCAGGAACCGGGTTCTTCCAGAATAACCTTTATCACTTCCAGCAAACCGGGTGGATGCTCCACCTGGCATACCAGATCCCCATTAACGACAGGGCCCGGGTTAGCCTGGGGGCCAATTTCTTCGGTTATGTTCAGGAACTGTCCGACAACCGCCTGATCGTGGACGAACCTCTTTTGCCCTTTTTCGATGATACCCGCGATTTTATCTGGCGGCTCAACCCGGCCGTGCAATTCAGCTACGATCGTTTCGGTGTCTCCCTGGTCTTCGAAAACCTGCCAGACTACAGCTTCGACGCACGGGGCTCGGCCACGCGCTCGGGCGATAGAACGTTCATGGTCATGAGCGATTACACCTTCGACCTGGAATCGGGCAACGGTGCCACCCTGAGGCCCTTGCTGTATTTCAAGAAAATCCCGGGTTATGACAACCAGGTAGGCCTAACCGCCCTGTACGATACCGACCGCTACTGGGTGCAGGGTGGGTACAACAGCTTTTACGGCCCTTCCCTTGGCGCCGGCGCGCGGTTGTTCGGTCGGCTTTCCCTGGGTGGCTTGCTCGAATTCGGGGCCGCCAAAGACCCGAATGCCCTGAATACCACCTATGAGGTGTTTGCCTCGTATCGGTTCGGCGAAACGGACCGCCGCCAGAAAGTGGTGGGCTTCGAAGCCGCCGTGGAAGAAGAAATGAGGCAGGAAACCCAGCAGGCCGAGGCAGCCCGCCTGGCCCAGGAGAACGCCCGGCGCGACTCCCTGCAGACCGAATTGGCCCTGCAGGAAGCGCGGCAACGTGATTCGCTCGACGCTGTTGCCCAGGCCACTGAAAAATCACGCAGGGAACAACGCCGGGAGGCTGCCCTGCTTGCTGCAGCGGCAGCGAAACAACGCGATTCCCTGACGGCCGCCGAACTGGCCGGCCAGCAGGCAGCGGCCGAGGCCAAACGCCGGGATTCTCTGGCAGCCGCCACCCGGGAGGCAGAACTCCTAGCGGCGCAAAGAAAGCGCGATTCCGTGGACGCTGCCCGTTTAGCCGTCTCGGAAGAGGAGGTAAAACCCCTGTCTGGTGAAGTGTATCAGGAGGTATCGGCCGAAGAAGGGCTCGAACCCGGCTTCTATCTGATAGCAAACGTATTCGGCACGCAGCGTTACCGCGATGCCTTCTTGCGTGAATTGCAGGGCAAGGGCCTCGATCCGGGTCATTTCTACAGGGCGGCCAACAAATTCAACTACGTGTACCTGAAGCGGTATGCCACCATGTCGGAAGCCCGTCGCGCCCGCGACAGCCATTTCGACGGCAAGTACGCCGGCGACCTGTGGATCTTCAGGGTGCGCTAAGGCAACCTCAGTTTTTAATTTCCTTTTTGAGAAGCAGCTCCAGGTAGGCGATGGTGTTGAGCAGGTATTTCCGGTCAGACATGATGGTGGCCATGGCAACTGCCCCCTGAATCATGGTGTAAAACTGTCTGGCGAACTGCAGGGGGGGGACGGGCAGGCGGAATTCCCCCGAATTAGCACCTTTTTCGAGCACCAGGGCAATTTTGCCTTCCACAATGCGCGCGGTTTCCCGGGCTGCTGCCGCCAGGGTGCGGTGGTTGTACTGGGCGTCTATTCCCACGTTGAGTATCGGGCAGCCACCCATGTCGCGGGTAAAGGCGTCGTAATTCCGGTAGAAGTCGGTCAGGCGCATCAGGAGCTCGGTTGCGGTGCCGGGGCCTTCGGTTACCTGGTCCAAGGCTGCCAGCAGACGCTCGCTGTTGTGGCGAAAGGCAGCCAGGGCCAGGGCATCTTTGTTTTCGAAATTGCCGTATAAAGCGCCTTTGGTAAGCCCGGTTGCCTCGGTAAGGTCGCTCATGCTGGTTCCCACATAGCCCTGGCGGTTGAAGATGGGAGCTACCGTTTCGATAATATAGGCAGTGGTGCGTTCGGCTTTGGTGGACATCGGCGGTAGTTTGGTGCGAATATAAAAACTTAGATACGGAATGGTATAAAAGTAGCGAAAATAAAAACCCCCGACCCTAGGGCCGGGGGTGAGTTTCTATAAACGGTTGACCTTACTCGACCAATTCCCCCTGGTTCCTGAAAACCAGCTCGTCGTTGAAGCAATCGATCAGCACCACGCTCTCGGCATGGATTTTTCCACCGAGTATTTCCCTGGAGAGGTTGTTGAGCACCTCTTTCTGGATAAGCCGCTTGATGGGCCGGGCCCCGTAATGCGGGTCGTAGCCTTTTTCGGCCAGGTAGCCAATGGCTTCTGCGGTTGCATCGATGGTGATGTGCTGGCTCGCCAGCATCTTTTTGACCTGATCGAGCTGCAGGCGTACCACCTCGCGGATGTCGTCCTTGCTCAGGGGGGTAAACATGATGATGTCGTCGATCCGGTTGAGGAATTCGGGACGGATGGTCTTGCGCAACAGGCCGAGCACTTCCACCCGGGCCGCTTCGGTGGCGCTATAGATGTCTTCGGTCTCCTCGAATTTCTCCTGGATGATGTGACTGCCCATGTTACTGGTCATGATGATAATGGTGTTCTTGAAATCGGCCACCCTGCCCTTGTTGTCGGTCAGGCGTCCCTCGTCGAGCACCTGCAGCAAGATGTTGAAGGTATCGGGGTGGGCCTTCTCAATCTCGTCGAGCAAGATCACGGAATAGGGGCGTCGCCGCACCGCTTCGGTGAGCTGCCCGCCCTCGTCGTACCCCACATATCCGGGAGGGGCACCCACCAGCCGGCTAACGGCGTGCCGCTCCTGGTATTCGCTCATGTCGATGCGCGTAATGGCATTTTCATCATCGAACAGGTATGAGGCCAGCGTTTTGGCCAACTCGGTTTTCCCGACCCCGGTACTGCCGAGGAAGAGGAAGGAACCGATCGGCCGCTTCGGGTCATGCAGCCCCGCGCGGCTGCGCCGGATGGCATCCGAAACGGCCTGTATGGCTTCGTCCTGCCCGACTACCCGCTGATGGAGCACCGCTTCGAGCCGCAGCAATTTCTCGCGTTCGCTCTGCAGCATTTTGCTCACGGGGATGCCGGTCCATTTGGCCACCACTTCCGCTATGTCTTCCTGGGTTACTTCTTCCTTGATCAGGGTGCCGCCTTCCTGCTGGCGCTCCAGTTCGCCCTGCAATTCTTCCAGTTGTTGCTGGGCCTCCTTGATTTTGCCGTACCGGAGTTCGGCCACCCTGCCGTAGTCGCCATTGCGTTCGGCCCGCTCGGCTTCCAACTTGAATTCCTCGATCTCATGCTTGGTGCGCTGTATGTTTTCGACTACTGATTTTTCGCTTTCCCATTGGGCAAACAGCTCTTTGCGGTCTTCCTTCAGGTTGGCCAGGTCGGCGTTCAGGGCTTTGAGTTTTGCCTGGTCGTTTTCGCGCTTGATGGCTTCAATCTCGATTTCGAGCTGCATAATGCGCCGGTCGAGTACATCGAGGTCTTCGGGCTTGGAATTGATCTCCATACGCAGCTTCGAGGCGGCCTCGTCCATCAGGTCAATGGCCTTGTCGGGCAAAAACCGGTTGGTGATGTACCGCTGCGACAGCTCCACGGCCGCGATCACGGCTTCGTCTTTGATGCGCA
This sequence comes from Robiginitalea sp., assembly GCA_024642005.1. Classification (GTDB taxonomy): domain Bacteria; phylum Bacteroidota; class Bacteroidia; order Flavobacteriales; family Flavobacteriaceae; genus Robiginitalea. The sequence goes on from JAHECA010000018.1 coordinate 60,807, forward strand.
CCTTGTGGTGGGTTTCGTATTTCTCTTTGAGCCCCCTTAAAATGGAGATGGCGCTTTCGGTGTCGGGCTCTTCCACGTTTACTTTCTGGAAGCGGCGCTCCAGGGCCTTGTCCTTTTCAAAATACTTCTGGTATTCATCGAGTGTGGTGGCCCCAATGGCCCGCAACTCTCCCCGGGCCAGGGCCGGCTTCAGTATGTTGGCGGCGTCCATTGCGCCCTGCCCGCCCCCTGCGCCGACCAGGGTGTGGATCTCGTCTATAAAGAGCACGATATGACCATCAGAGGAGGTTACCTCCTTGATTACGGATTTGAGTCGTTCTTCGAATTCGCCCTTGTACTTGGCCCCGGCGATAAGGGCCCCCATATCGAGGGAGTAGAGTACCTTGTCTTTCAGGTTTTCAGGCACGTCGCCCTGCACGATCCGGTGGGCCAGGCCTTCGGCTATAGCGGTTTTACCGGTGCCGGGCTCGCCCACGAGCATGGGGTTGTTTTTGGTGCGGCGAGACAAGATTTGCAAGACGCGCCGTATTTCCTCGTCGCGCCCGATAACGGGGTCGAGCTTTCCCTGGTCGGCCAGTTCGTTCAGGTTGCGGGCGTATTTCCCGAGTGCCTGATAGGTTTCCTCGGCGCTCTGACTGGTAACCTTGCCGCCCTGTCGCAGCGATTCTATCGCTTTTTTGAGGTCGGCCTCGGTTACACCCTGGTCTTTCAAGATGCGGGCGACCTTTGATTTGGATGCCAGAATGGCCAGCAGCAGGTGTTCTATCGAGACGAATTCGTCTTCCATTTTCCGGGCAATGCTATTGGCCTCATTCAGCGTTTTGCCGGCTTCGGCAGAAAACATTAGATTGCCTCCCGTTACCTTGGGGAAGCTCTGGAGTTCCTTTTCGAGAATCTGGCTTACCAACGAGGCATTCACCTGCAGTTTCTTGAGCAGGTAGGGCAAAACATTTTCGTCTACCTGTTCGATGGCCTTGTACAGGTGCTCGTTTTCAACTTGCTGATGCCCCATTTCCTGAGCCAGCTGTTGGGCCATTTGGATGGCCTCCTGTGATTTTATGGTAAAATTATTTATGTTCATATTTTGTTTCTTTGCGGGTACGTCCAGCAGATGTCAAGAATCTTACCAAGGCGCAATACGAGACAGAATGACATAAAGAAAAGCGGGCATCAAGACAATTAGTCAGTCCTTATCGAACGATGAAAAAGTGGGTAAAAAACTGGTTCGGCACCTCCGATGGGGAGGCCGGGCAATCTGAATTTTCCTTTCCCTGGGTGGGCCTCACCGAGCCGGGTCAGCTCGAGCTGCTCGGGAGGGAAGACGGGGAAGGCCTGCAGGTGGTGTTCAAGCATTCCACCCGGTGCGGCCTGAGCACACTTATGCTCCGCCGCTTCGAGCAGGTCTGGCAGGCGGAAGGCCCCGATACGACTTTTTACCTGCTCGACCTGATACAGCATCAGGCGCTGTCTCAGGCCCTGTCTGAACAGGCACAACTGCGGCACCAATCGCCCCAGGTACTGGTCTTCAGGGGCGGAAGGCTGGCGGGCTCGGCTTCCCACGGAGATATTTCGGGCCTGCGCCCGGCAGACTTCGGGAATTAAAAAACCCCGATCGTCCAGACCGGGGTTTCTCAATCTTCGGGCAATGGCCCTAATTAAAGCGTTGCTGGGTAAGGATGCTCTTCAGGCGGGCCTTCAGGTCTTCCCCGGCGTCATACACCATCTGTTCGTCTGAGGGAAAAGGCACGGCGGCCAGGTCGAGCTGAGCTACCAGGTCGTTTTCCAGAGCCCGTTTGTCGCCGTCGTAATTGGCGTAAACATGCTGGAACACAAACTGGCTGGCCAGCGGATACGAATTCACGGCTTGCTGTGAATGCAGGTCGATAAAATTCACATTGCCGTTTACGTGCACCGTCTTCTGCTGGGTAAACTGGTAAAAATTACAGCGAACCGTGCGAAACCGGTCTACCTCGATCTTGTTGCCCAGGCTGTCTTTTACCACATTGCCTTCGCGGTCGAGCAGGAACTCGGTGCCGTCTTTAACCTGGCGTTCCTTGATGATTTGTTTTTCACTCACCTGCTCGGGCGAAATAACGATGTCGCGAAAAGCCACCTGCATTTCGTAATCGTAATCTACCGCATTAAGCGGGTTGGTATGGTATTCCGTCCACAGGTTGTTGAGCCCGTAGGTGTTGAAGTTCAGCAGGTCGGCTTCCAGGCGTTCGGGCACAATCTGCCGGGTGTCGTTAATCATGGTTACCATAACATAGTCGAGCCCTTTCTGACGGGCAGCCTCCATGAGTTGACGGGTGTCGGCATACCCGGGATTGATCTGCTCCAGGTATTCGAAGTCTTCATAGGCCTGGCGGTAATCGTGCTTGTTGGCCGCTTTTTTCATCAGCTGGCTGGCGTTGGCGTACAGGTATTCGGAAAGCTGTACTTTGGTCTCCAGTATTTCCCGATCGTAATTCCTGAACGAGAAGCGCGCGTCGCGATTCTGCTCATAAATGGGAAGCGGGAGCAGGGGTTCGATACGCTGCTGGATGTCTTTCAGGTTATTGTATTTTTTATACACGGGCTCCAGGTTGGCCGGGTTGCCGTCTTGCTTTAAAAACACGATTTCCTGGTTTTCCCGGGCTGAATGTTTGGCAAAGGCCTCTTCGAGCAAGACCACGTAGGGTTGGTTTCCCTTGCGAGTCTTGTTGTCGGCCAGATTGTCGATGGCCCGGTAGATGGCTTGTTCATAATTGCCCGTGTTCAGGGCTTCCTGGGTCTTTTTGACGCCTCCGCAGGCAACGATTGCCACTGCGGCTAGACCGTAAAGTAGTGCCTTTTTCATAATGGTTTGCTTTAGGGGTTTTGGGAAAGGGATTCAAGGCCCGTGCCAAAACCGACCAGGTATAGAACGAAAATCGACGAAAGTTCGTATATAAAGGATCAGGGAACCCTTTTTCGGGCCCGCATCAGAGTTTCAGGGCGGGCAGCAATTGGGAGCGCACTTCCCCGAAGCCGATGCGCAGGCCGTTTTTCTGACAGAACCCCCGAAGCACCACCGTGTCGTGGTCTTGAACGAAGGTACGTGTCTGTCCCCCTGGCAGTTGCAGGGGTTTTGTGCCGGCCCAGGAGAGTTCCAGCATGGAACCGTATGCGTCTGGGGTGGGCCCTGATATGGTGCCGGTACCCATAAGGTCGCCGCTGTTTACCTTACAACCGTTCACGGTGTGGTGTGCGAGCTGCTGGGCCATGGTCCAGTACAGGTACCTGAAATTGGAACGGCAAACCGTGGCGGCCGGGCCGTTTGCAGGTATCAGGTCTACCTCGAGTTGGATGTCGAAGGTGCGTTTGCCATCCTGTCGCAGGTAGGGCAGGGGTTGGGGCTCCTGTTTCGGGCTAGTGGACCGGAAGGGTTCCAGGGCGTCAAGGGTAACGATCCAGGGCGAAATGGAAGAGGCGAAGTTCTTGGCCAGGAAGGGCCCCAGGGGCACGTATTCCCATTTCTGTATGTCGCGGGCGCTCCAGTCGTTAAACAGGACCAGTCCGAAAATATAGTCTTCAGCCTCCCTGACGGGGATCGGATCGCCGAGCAGATTGGCATCTGTGGTCACAAAGGCCATCTCGAGCTCGAAATCGACCTGGGCAGAAGGCCCGAATACGGGGGTTTCCGCTCCCTTGGGCAGCAACTGCCCATGTGGCCGGCGCACGGGAGACCCGCTGGGGATTATGGACGAGCTGCGGCCGTGGTACCCCACCGGCAGGTGCAGCCAGTTGGGCAGCAGGGCCTTTTCGGGGTCGCGAAACATGCGGCCCACATTGGTGGCGTGCTCCCTGCTCGAGTAAAAATCCGTGTAATCGCCGATCTGCACCGGCAGCTGCATCTCGATTTCGTCCAGGTCGAACAAGATAATCTTGCGGTGGTCGGCCTGCTGCTGCAGCTCCGGGTTCTTCACATCGAAAATCTCGGCAATGCGATTTCTGACCAGACGCCAGGTTTTCTTGCCGTCTGATATAAAATCATTCAGGGTATCCTGCAGGAAAATATCGTCCGTGAGGGGAATGTCCTTGAAATAGCCCAGTTGGTGCATGGCCCCAAGGTCAATGGCCGTATCGCCGATGCGCGTCCCGATGGTGATAACATCATCCCGGGTCAGAAACACGCCGAAGGGAATGTTCTGGATGGGGAAATCAGAATCTGGAGATACGGGCAACCAGGATTTCCGGTTGGGGTCATTGGCCTTGATAGACATGGGCTTCTGTTAATGAATGTTTGATAAATTCCTTAACCAAATATATCATTTTCTATGTTTAAACAACCCTCGATTCGTACTTTTACCTCGCGTTTAACAACCCGGCCTGTTCAGAGCCGCTGCCGATAAACTGCGGCCGTTGCCAAACCCTGAACAACTCCGGGCGACAGACCCGGGAAAAGCACTAAATAACAGCACATCGAGTATTTCATGGAGAGAGACCAACAAATTTTTGACCTGATCCGCGCCGAGGAGCGCCGGCAACTCAACGGCATCGAGCTGATTGCCTCAGAAAACTTCACCAGCCCCCAGGTAATGGAAGCTGCCGGCTCGGTGCTCACCAACAAGTATGCGGAAGGCTATCCGGGCAAAAGGTACTACGGCGGGTGCGAGGTCGTAGACCAGGTTGAGACCCTGGCCATTGAACGCGCCAAGGAACTCTTCGGGGCGGTGTACGCCAACGTGCAGCCGCACTCGGGTTCACAGGCCAATGCGGCCGTGTATCAGGCATGCCTTCAACCCGGCGATACCATCTTGGGTTTCGACCTCTCCCATGGCGGGCACCTTACCCATGGTTCTCCCGTGAATTTTTCAGGCAAGTTGTACCGCCCGGTTTTCTATGGGGTCGAACGGGAAACCGGCCGCATCGATTACAACAAAATCGCAGAGGTGGCCAAAAAGGAGCAACCCAAAATGATCATTGCCGGGGCCTCTGCCTATTCGCGCGATATGGACTTTGAGGCCTTTCGCGAAATTGCCGATTCGGTAGACGCCTTGCTGCTGGCCGACATTTCACACCCGGCCGGACTCATTGCCAAGGGCATCTTGAACGATCCCATGCCGCACTGCCATTTTGTGACCACCACCACCCATAAAACCCTGAGGGGGCCGCGCGGAGGTATGATACTCATGGGGGAAGACTTCGAAAACCCCTTCGACCTTCGTCTGAAAAACGGACAGCTGCGCACCATGTCGTCGCTCATTGACCTGGCTGTATTCCCGGGCAACCAGGGTGGCCCACTGGAGCACATCATCGCCGCCAAGGCGGTATCTTATGCCGAGGCCCTTTCTGACGACTTTCTGTACTATGCCCTGCAGGTGCGCAAGAATGCCCAGGCCATGGCCAAAGCTTTTGTTTCCAGAGGGTATAATCTGATCTCCGGAGGCACAGACAACCACATGATGCTCATCGACCTTCGGAACAAGGGTATTACGGGTAAAGAAGCCGAACACGTGCTGGTGCGGGCAGACATTACCGCCAATAAAAACATGGTGCCTTTCGACGATCAGTCTCCCTTCATCACCTCAGGCATTCGCTTCGGAACTGCCGCCATTACCACTCGCGGCCTGAAAGAGGCCGATATGGAAACCGTGGTTTCCCTGATAGACCGCGTTATTGCAGAACCCGGTTCGGAGTCTGTAGCGCTTCAGGTGAAAAATGAAGTGAACGCCCTGATGAGCGGCCGGCCGCTGTTTGCAGGATAGCCTGTGCAGGCCGGTATTTAGGGCAGGGGCGGATTGCCGTAAAGCAGCCTGGTGCCCTCAAGCGTTTGTCGGGTGCCCAGATCATAGACAAAGCCGTCGATTTCGTTTTCAAAGTACACCGCCCAAAAACCGTAGAGATCTGACACATCTCTAGCCGGAGCCACGGTGTGTAAAACTTCCCTTTCTTCCAGGGCCGGGATATAGATTTCATAAGGCATTTGTTGCAAGCCGTTTGTCAGGTAAACAATATGGGCCGCAAGGCATTCCAGGAGGCGGTCGAATTCGCGGAAGATACTGTGCAGACCACTCTTGCGGATCACAATCAGCACATCATTCAGCTCCAGGCTCAGTTCTTCAATATCGACCAGGCGGCCACTGCAACGTTCCAGGCCCTGCAACAGCTCTTCGAGCCGGGTAGAATTCAATGCAGTTTTGTTTAAGAGGCTGGTGCCCCAATAGCCCTGCCGGTGGTGGTGCAGGACCTCCAGCAATTGCAGCGGGCTGCGGAGGTGTAGCACCAGATCCTGGGCGCCGTCTTCGGCTATCCAGAACTTGGCTGATGCCTCTGCAAAAAAGAAGCGTTCCAGATTTTTTAGGAATTCAGGAAGCCCGGACAAGGGCAGGGGAGATCCGATCTGAACGGTCGGTTGTCGGGGGAATTTGGAATTTGACTCGCACATACTCTCGGCAGCATAAGGGATTATGTCAAAGTTATATGCTATGGGAATTACAGAATTATAGAAAAACCATAAATATTCTATGGTTTTTCCATAATTATAAAAGGTAAGGGGCGACCGGTGCTTCCTCCCTTAAGTTGGTGCCCGATTAAATAAATCCGCGTTCCCGGGCCTCTGAAATAAGGGCCTGATCGTTTTGTTTTTCGATCCCGAACAACAACTTGATGTGCCTTTTCCGGTTTTCGATGCTTGGCAGCGACAGGGATATGTGGTTCACCATGTCTTTGGTTTTCGTGCCAATGGAGAGGAGGTGGAGAATTTTCCGGTCGTTGTCGTCAAGGGCAATGGTATTGGCCATTTTCTTACGGATGGCCAACAGGGCTTTCTGGGTATAGTATGGCGGGGAATGGAGCACGGTTTCCACCATGGCTCTGAGCGATTTCTGGTCTATTTCCGATTTGACCATATAACCTTCCGGGTTCACGGTCTGCATAATGCTGTTGATGCGGTAGTTGTCGCTGAAAGACGACATAAAGACCACCTTCGACTGCGGACTTACCTTTCGGGCCAGAATGCCCAGGTCTTCGCCGGTTTTGTCGCGGTCGCCATTGGAACCCGATAACTGGATATCGAGCAGGATAATCTGGTACGGGAGCCGGGTGGCCGACTGTTTGATGGCGTGTTCGGCCTCCGCATAGGTCTTGGCCGTATCTAAGTGTAATTTGGAGCCGTCGCATTCGTAGTCCTCAAGGATAAATTTATACCCCATCGTAGTCATTTCATGGTCGTCGACGGCTAATATGCGGATGATGTTCATGTATGTTCGATTCGTTCTTCTGTATGGGCCGGGTTACGGCCAGTAGTTGTATTCGCTGTGAGCGGGTGCCCTCCGTGATGGGGCAGCTGCAAGGCCACTAAGGTCCCTTGTCCGGGTGCCGACCGAATCTGCCACTTACCTCCCAGTTTCTTGACCCTTGAAGCGATATTCTTATGGCCAATCCCTTTTTTGCCACGGGCAGGCTGAAAGCCGACGCCGTTGTCGCGGATGTTTACCCGGAGCTTGTATGATTCTGAAATTAACTCTACGACTACTTCAGAGGCCCGGGCATATTTGATGGTATTTTGCAGACATTCCTGGATAATGCGGTAGAGGTTGATCTTAACTTCTCCCTGCAGCCCGTCCCAGTCGGTTTCCTTGTCATAATCGAAGTGGTGGTCCAGGCCTGAAGCCTCGCAGACCCCGGTTATCAATTCTTCGAGCGATATAATAAAGTTATGAAATTTATTGTAGGCGGCATCGCTCAGTTCATGCGAAATACCCCTGATCTCTTCCTGTACCCCTTTCAGTTTTTCGATGGCCAGGGCCCTCATTTCCTGAGAGGCTTCATCGCTTTTGGCATTCAGGCCCAATAGCACCATTCGCACGCCGTTCATCTCGCCCAGCACCCCGTCGTGCAATTCTTCAGAAATGCGCTTCTGCACGGCGTGTTTTCCCTCTTCAATTTTTTCGTTCTGCATGAGCATGAGGTTAAAGATCTCCTGGTTGGCTTCCTGTTGCTGGTGCTGGAATTTGAACCTTTGGTTGCGGATGCGCATCGAGATCATGGAAAACAAGATTACCCCGATCAGGACAACGCCCAGCGACACCCCAATCCAGAGCAGTCGCTGGCGCGACAAAAACTGGTTCCGGGCAATGTATTCATCTGTTTCGTATTCGATGCGGGCCAGCTTGTTGCGGTTTGACCGCTCTTCCTGCAACAGGCTGTCTTGCAGGCTAAAAAGGGCTTCCGAAATAACCGGGGCCCGCTCGGGTTGCGCTTTGATCTGCAGCTTCATGATGTCTTGCAGGCCGTCGAGTTCGGGTACCTCCCTGGCTATCGCTGCCCCTTTGTCTAGTTCAGC
>JAHECA010000061.1 GCA_024642005.1 Robiginitalea sp.
TGTCTACCTCCCTGATTACCCTGTTGGGCTCTACCCTGCTGTTTTTCCTGATCTCAGCCGTGATGCGCAAGCCCCTGGCGGCCATGATGAATATTGAGATCTCCTATTTCTGGTATTTTGTATTTGTCTTGTGCCTTGATGCCCTGGTGATCGTGCCCTTTGCCCGGCTTCGGGCCAATGAACAGCCCGGGATTTATGCCATCATCAAAATCGCCAATGTTGCGACCAACATCGTGCTGAACCTGTTTTTTCTGCTGATCCTCCCGAAATTGGCCACCTCAGACCCCGACAGCCTTTGGGCGGCCCTGTATGTGCCCGATTTCCAGATCAGTTATATTCTGATCGCCATGATCGTTGCCAGCGCCCTGACGCTGCTTATTTTGAGTGGTTCCTACTTGCGCATGCGCTGGGATTTCGACAGGGAGCTCTGCCGGCGGATGCTGCGGTATGGTTTTCCGGTTATGATTGCCGGAATCGCCTTTACCATCAACGAGGTTTTCGACAAATACCTGCTTTCTGAATTACTGCCGATGGATGGGGAACTGGCCAAGGCCGAAGTGGGCAAGTATGCGGCCTGCTACAAGCTGGCCATGTTCATGACCCTGTTTGGGACAGCCTTCAGGCTTGGTATCGAGCCCTTTTTCTTCGCACATGCCAGTTCTGAGAACCCCAAAAGGGCCTATGCCCAGATTACCAATTATTTTGTGGTGCTTGGCAGCGTCATATTGCTGGCCGTCATTGTGTTTTCGGACGTGATTAAGGTGTTGATCATTCGAGACCCCGCCTTCTGGGAAGCCATGTCGGTGGTTCCCATTGTTTTGCTCGCCAGCTTTTTTCTGGGGATTTACCACAACCTCTCGGTCTGGTACAAGATCACAGACCGCACCCGGTTTGGCGCGGCTATTTCCCTTGTTGGGGCCGCTCTGACCATTGCAATCAACGTTATATTCATTCCCCGGTATGGGTATATGGCCTCGGCATGGGCCACCCTGGCGGCCTATGGGAGTATGATGATACTCTCGTTTGTATTGGGCCAGAAGTATTATCCCATTCCCTATAACATGCGTAAAATCGCGTTTTACCTGGGGCTGTCCCTGCTGTTCTCCCTGCTGTCATTTTATGTATTTAACAGGAACTTATATATAGGTCTGGGGTTACTTTTAGTATTTTTGGGGTTGCTGTACCGGCTTGAAAAGGAACTGTTGATCAACCTGATACGCAGAAAATGAGAGTAAAAATTATCAACCGGTCAGGCAATCCGCTCCCGGCCTACCAGACAGAATCGGCCGCAGGATTGGATCTGCGGGCCGAACTCGGGACCCCAGTGCTCCTGCGCCCACTGGAGCGCGCAGTTATCGGCACGGGCCTGTATATGGAGCTACCCGCCGGATACGAGGCACAGGTGCGCCCGAGAAGCGGTCTGGCGGCCAAGCAGGGGGTTACGGTGCTGAACAGCCCGGGCACAATTGATGCCGATTACCGGGGTGAAATTGGCGTGATTCTTGTGAATCTTTCGAATGAAGACGTAACCATAAGCCACGGAGACCGAATCGCACAGCTTGTAATTGCCCGATATGAGCAGGCTGAATGGGTCGAGGTGGATGCGTTAAATGAAACGACCCGGGGCGCGGGAGGATTTGGCAGTACGGGCCACGGATAATTGGAATGAGGCAGAAGATGCGAAGGTACCTACCCACATATTTGCTACTGTTGATGCTGGGGCCAGGCCCGGTGCTTTGGGGCCAGGAACCGGCCAGCGCCGAACTTTTCCTGGACGCATATTCGGATACCTTTCAGGAAAAATTCTTTGAAGCCCTCAAGGAGAAAGGGATAGAAAATTACGACCGGGCTACCGCCCTCTTGCTGGAATGTAAGCAAATGCAGCCCGACAACCCCGTAATTGACCACGAACTCGCCAAGACCCTTTCGGCCTCAGGGGAACAGGCTTCCGCCGAGGCATACGCCCTCACTGCGGTGCAGGCAGAGCCAACCGAGTTCTGGTACCTGAATACCCTGATGAACATCCTGAAGGCCGGGTATCGGGGCCTTGAGAATGTGGCGCCGGGCCTGCCGGTTACCCAACCGGCTTTTCGGGTAAACCTGGCCAGGTGGTACCTGGAACAGGCCGATGCCGGTAAAGCCCTGGGCCAATTGGAAAGCCTGCCCGAAACCCCGGAAGTAGCGCAACTCAGGAACCGGGCCAGGTACCTGACCGACTCGGCCGCAAGCGAGACGCGGGCAGACAAAAGGGGTCAGCAGCCTGCCGTCGCAGAGGAGGGCAGTGTTGCATATTACATGCAACTCCTGGAAACCCAGCTAACTGCGGGGCGCTGGCGGGAGGCAAAAGACCTGGCTTCTGAAGCCATTGAATCGTATCCGGTTCAGCCTTTTTTCTACTATGCCAAAGGGCAGGCCTTGCTGGCGTTGGGGCAGGCCACCGAGGCGGTCAGTGAATTGGAAATGGGGGAAACCATGCTGCTCGAAGAAGGAGCTTTGGCCCAGCGCATCTACAAGGCGCTGGCAGAGGCACACGGCGCATTGGGGAATGAAGAAAGAGCCCGCGCGTATAAATCCAGGATAAAAACCGGTTCATGAACATAAGCCGCATTGTAAGGGGAACAGGCATAGTGGTGCTGTTGGCGGTGCTCGCAGGATGCGGCAGCGCCAAGGTATTGTCAGACGGGAACATCGATAAACGCCTGACGGTCAAGACCGTTATCAGGAACCATATTTCCGGGGCAACGAATTTCCGCACCCTTAACGGCAGGTTGGGCATTGATTATTCCGATGGCGAAAACTCCCAGAGTGTTACGGTAAACCTCCGCATGAAGCGAAACGAAGTAATCTGGCTGAGCGCGCCTTTGGGGGTTATAAAAGTCTATATAACCCCAACCAGGGTCTCCTTTTACAACAAGCTGCAAAACGAATACTTCGACGGTGATTTCAGCTATGTGAGCCACTTGCTGGGGTCTGACATTGACTTTGAGAAATTACAGAACCTCTTGCTGGGCCAGGCGGTGATAGACCTTCGCGACCAGAAATACGAACTCGGCTACAATGAAGCGGCCTATGAGCTGAAACCGGCTGCTTCCCTCGAACTCTATAAATTGTTCTTCGAGGTGGAGCCCCGCAATTTCAAGCTTGCTTCCCAACAGCTATCCCAACCGCAGGAACAAAGGCTCATGGAAGTGCGCTATTCCAGCTACCAAAACGTACAAGGACAAATCGTACCCGACCAGGTTCATATTGCAGCCATCGACAAGAACGAAAGGATTACCATAGGGATTAACTACAAGCAGGTTGAATTGAACCGCGACCTGTCGTTCCCCTATAAAATACCAAAAGGTTTTAATCCGGTTGCCGCCAAGTGAAAATGCACGCGATTTCTCGGATCGGAGTACTCCTGGCCGCCACTGCCCTGCTGTGCGGCCACCTTGCACTGGGGCAAAACAAGGAACAGCAAGACCTGGAGGCGAAGAAAGAGCAGCTTGAAAACGAAATCAGGGAAATAAACCGGCTGCTCTTTGCCGAACAGAAGCAGAAGGGCAGTGTGCTGGACCAGGTAGAGGCACTCGACCAGAAAATCAACCGCCAACAGCAGCTGATCCGCGTTACCAACCAGCAGTCAAACCTGCTCAACCGGCAGATCAACACCAATATCCGCAACATCAGCAAGCTCAGGGCCGATCTGGAAACCCTAAAGGATGACTATGCCCAGATGATTCGCAAGTCGTATCAAAATCGCTCGAAACAGAACCGCCTGCTGTTCCTGTTGTCGTCTACGAGTTGGCAACAGGCCTACAAACGGCTCCAATACATGAAGCAGTACGCCCAATTCCGGAAATCTCAGGGGCTGGAGATCCAGGCCAAGACCGATGCGCTTACAGCCCTTAACCAGGACCTGGGGAGGCAGCGGAAAGAAAAGGAAGTGCTCATGCAGGAAAACCGCCGCGTGCGCGACCAGTTGGTGGCCGAGATTCAATCGCAAAAAGACCTGTTGAAAACCATCCGTCAAAACGAAAGCGCCTATGCTTCCGAAATTGAAGCCAAGCGCCGCGAAGCCCGGGAAATTGACCGGCAGATAGAGCGGCTTATCCGCTCTGCCATCGCCGCTTCCAACCGCGGAAGCGGGGCAACCGGCAGGGCATCTACCGAGCGGTTTGCCCTTACTCCCGAAGCCACCATTATTGCCAGCAACTTTTCCGCCAACAAGGGCAGGCTTATCTGGCCGGTGGAGAAAGGGGTAAAGAAACAAGGGTTCGGGGTGTATCAGGATGCCGTTTACCCGGGTGTCAAGCACCAGAGCAACGGAGTCATTATCGCGACCGACCAGGGGGCAAAAGCCCGGGCCGTTTTCGAAGGTGAGGTAATCGCCATTTTGGCCGTACCGGGAGGCAATAAAGGCGTACAGGTCAAACACGGAAATTTCATCAGCACGTATTACAATTTATCGGAATTGTATGTGAAAAAGGGCGACAAGGTTCAGGCCAAAGAGGAACTGGGCCAGATATTTACCAACGGGGCAAACGGCCTAACGCAATTGAAGTTTTACCTCTACCAGGACGCTACCCGCCTGAATCCGGAAGAATGGATATACCGCCTTTAAATAAACCGACAAAGATGATTACCGACCTGCAAGGCACCTTCCGCCTCCACAACGGGGTAGAGATGCCTTATTTTGGCCTGGGCGTATACCAGGCACACGAGGGAGAGATGGTTCAAAATGCGGTAGGCTGGGCCCTGGAGGCCGGGTATCGCCACATCGATACGGCGAGTGCCTACGGCAACGAGGCGGGGGTCGGGAAAGCCATCCGCAACAGTGGCCTTGCCCGCGATTCGGTTTTTGTGACCAGCAAGGTCTGGAATACCGACCAGGGATACGAAAGCACCCTGGCTGCCTTTGACAGGAGCCTTGGTCGCCT
>JAHECA010000019.1 GCA_024642005.1 Robiginitalea sp.
CGTACCTCGGGTGGGAATCGAACCCACACGATATTGCTATCACTGGATTTTGAATCCAGCGCGTCTACCAATTCCGCCACCGAGGCAAATAGGGTCTGCAAAGCTAAAAAATTATTTGATTAGCAAGGTCCAAAATTGGCTGTTTAATACTTTAGCACTTCAAATAAATGTGTAAATTTGCACCTCCTTTCTAGTGAGGGACTTAGGCCAGTAAAGCAGCTCGCATGTCATATACGGTACCGGAACCCAAACTTTTTGCCTGCACCCAAAGCCAGGATCTCGGCCAGAAAATAGCCGAGGCCTATGGGGCAGAACTGGGGAATGTTATTTTCTCCCGTTACAGCGACGGGGAATTTCAGCCTTCGTACGAAGAATCGATCCGGGGTGCCCGCATATTTGTAATCGGCTCCACCCATCCGGGATCTGACAACCTCATGGAAATGCTGCTGATGCTCGACGCTGCCAAACGGGCCTCGGCCCGCCATATCACGGCGGTGATCCCCTACTTTGGCTGGGCGCGCCAGGATCGCAAAGACAAGCCCCGTGTACCTATAGCGGCCAAGCTCATCGCCAAGATGCTGGAGGCGGCCGGCGCCACGCGCATCATTACCATGGATTTGCACGCCGACCAGATACAGGGCTTTTTTGAGAAGCCGGTAGACCACCTCTTTGCCTCTACCCTCTTTCTGCCCTACCTGAAAAAGCTGAACCTCGCTAACCTGACCATAGCCTCCCCGGATATGGGCGGTTCCAAACGGGCCTATGCCTATTCCAAGGCCCTGGAGAGCGATGTGGTGATCTGTTACAAGCAGCGGGCCAAAGCCAATGTGATTTCACACATGGAGCTCATTGGCGACGTGGCGAATAAAAACGTAGTACTGGTAGACGATATGGTCGACACGGCAGGGACCCTGGCCCGGGCCGCCGACCTGATGCTCGACCGGGGTGCCCTGAGCGTTCGGGCCATTACCACCCACGGCCTGCTTTCGGGCAACGCCTATGAAAAAATTGAAAAATCGGGGCTACAGGAGCTGATCGTAACCGATTCCATCCCGATTCGGAAGGAAAGCGATAAAGTGAAGGTGCTGAGCTGCTCCGAGCTGTTCGCCGATGTGATGCACCGGGTGCACCACAACACGTCCATCTCATCAAAATTTGTTCTTTAATAGTTATATAATTCACAATAATGAAATCAATTACAATCAAAGGATCCCAAAGAGAAAGCGTGGGCAAGAAGTCTAGTAAGGCCCTACGTAATGCTGGAAAGGTCCCTTGCGTGGTATACGGAGGGGAAACGCCATTACACTTTTCAGCAGACGAAATGTTGTTCAAAGACCTGGTATACACCCCTAGTGCGCATACCGTGGTAGTTGAGCTCGACAACGGCACGAAAATCGACGCGGTCATGCAAGACATTCAGTTCCATCCGGTAACTGACAAGATCATCCACATCGATTTCTACCAGCTGTTCAGCGACAAGCCGGTAACCATGGCCATCCCCGTGCGCCTGAACGGGAATGCTCCCGGGGTGCGCAACGGTGGCCGCCTGCTGTTCCGCAACCGGAAACTCACCATCCGCGCCCTGCCGGGCAACCTGCCCGATTTCTTCGACGTGGATATTACCACCCTGAAAATCGGCGACCTGATTGCCGTGGAAAGCGTCAAGAGCGACGCCTTTACCATTCTGCATCCCGACAGTACGGTAATCGTACAGGTAAAAACTTCTCGTACGGCCATTACAACCGGCGAAGAGGAAGGAGAAGAAGAAGGAGGCGAAGAAGCCACTGCCGAGGCACCAGCCGCAGAGGGCAACGAATAACCCATCGGGTAATCACAGCAAGGCACCCTTGCCGCTTCAGTTCGGTAAGGGTGCTTTTTGTATTTTAGGCCAAAGTTCGCGCCCATGTTCTCCAGGATACTATCCCGGCTGGTGCCCGCCGCGGCCAAACTTGACGAATCGGACTCCATGAAAAAGTACCTCATCGCCGGCCTGGGAAACATTGGCCCTGAGTACGCCAATACCCGCCACAACATCGGTTTTCAGGTGGTAGACAGACTGGCCGGGGCCGAGGGGGTTTCCTTTGAACCGGCCCGCCTGGGCGACGTGGCAACCCTTAGGGTCAAAGGGCGTTCCATCTTGCTCTTAAAACCGTCTACTTATATGAACCGCAGCGGGAAAGCGGTCCAGTACTGGCTCGACAAGGAAAAAATCCCCCTTGAAAACCTGCTGGTGGTAACCGACGACCTGAACCTGCCCTTCGGCACCATTCGCCTGAAAACCCAGGGTAGCGACGGGGGGCACAACGGCCTGCGCGACATTCAGGAAGTGCTCGGCTCAACGGCTTATGCCCGTTTCCGGTTCGGGATTGGGTCTGAATACAGCAGGGGCAGGCAGGTAGACTACGTGCTGGGTACCTGGAACGAGGAAGAGGCTGCAGCTTTGCCAGAACGTTTAGACCGGGGCGCAGAACTGCTGCGTTCGTTCGTACTGGCCGGCCCAAAAATTACCATGAACACCTATAACGGGACCTGATCAAAGCACCCGGAAGGAGTAAACTCCTGAGCGCGATGTGTTGCCTTCGGCATCCAGGCTCAAGATTTCCCAAAAGTAAATGGTGCCGCTAACCACAGCTACGGCGTATTCGGTCTGGCCTGATGTAAGGGTGACCTGCTTGGTCAGGGAAGAAGCACTGGTTCCAAAATACACTTCAAACCCGGTGAGGTCGTTGTCTGCGTCGGCCCCGCTCCAAAGCAGCACTACCTGTCCCGATTTATCGGGGGTGACCGATTCGCCCGAACCCGGCGACTTGATTACGGCCGGAAAGGGCGGGTAAGTGGTTTCCGAACCCGCGTTGTAAAACTGCCAGCTCGAACCGGCCGGACCTTGCTCCCCGGAAGCATTGCGGGCCGTGACCTGCCAGGAATAAGCCGCACCCTTGTCCAGTACCAGGCTGGCTCGGGTGTTCGAAGTGGTTACGTTTTCGAAGGTCCCCGAACCGATCCGGGTTACCGAAAGGTCGTAGCGCGAGGCATTGGGGGTCGCCTCCCAGACAAACTCGACTTCGCTGGTGGTCTGGGAAAGGGAAATTCCCGCTATGCATTCCGAGTTGTTTTCGGGGAATACCAGGCCAACGGCCCCAGGCACCTTGGGGGTGTCGTCCTTGCTGCATGAAGCCAGCGTTAGGAATATCCCGGCTATGAGGGCGGCCCTTTTCATTGGCGGTACACTTTAAAGGTTTCTTCGCGCCCGTCGCAGCGAACCCTTACCAGGTAAACTCCCGATGGCAGGTTGGCTACCGGCAGGGTAGCCTGGGGTTCCTGCGACACCCATTCGCGGCTCAAGACCAATGCGCCTGCCAGGTCGAAAATTTGAACCTGCAGCAGGCGACCCGTCTCAGGAACCTGGATTTGCAGATAATCGGTAAAGGGATTCGGGGCTACGGCCATCCTGTCGGCGTAATAGTAGACTGCCTCAAAGGTGCCCGCACAGGACGGTATGGCTTCTACCCTGAGGGTATTCGGGCCCGGGGCCAGCTTCAGGGACAACTGGGAGGCGCTCACGGCCTGTGGCTGCCCATTGAGGGTTATCTGATAATTGCCGGGGCCTTCCAGCGCCAATGCGAGCAGGGAGCCGTCCAAAGACTGGCTTGCCAGCACGCTTAAGGGGGGCGGGCTGCCGATGACCAGATCGTAGCACTGCAGCTCGTAAACGATCGAGCCATTGGATCCTTCAACACACAATTGGTAGGCGCCTTCAGAAAGGCCGCCAAGTTCGTAGCTGCTGGTAAAGGCGGCATCTTTGTTCACGCCATTGCCCTGGATGTTGACCAGGTAATTCAGCGACTCAGAAGCCTGTATCCTGATAACGCCATCTCCGCTACCCACACAACGCTCGCTTTCCAGGGAGATGGTGAACTGGTCTGGATCGAAACGGTATACCGGGCAGCCGGTGGCATCGACCTCCACCCCGGCCGGTGTTCCCAAACACAGGTCATCCCCATCGTCGAAGACCCCGTCTCCGTCAGCATCGGGACGAAACTGCCCTTCTACGCAAAGCTCAAGGCTAAAAGCTTTCAGTTGCCCGCCATCGGCCGGGGCCGTGTCCTGTATGGTAAGTACCCACCCCCCGAAGCTCGATTCGCCGGCAAACGAATTGAGCGACCCCAGCGGCCGCACCACGCCCGATATCGCCGGGTTGTTGGCGCAAACGAAAGGTGGTGCCCCGGCCTCAAAGGTGGCCAGGACGTCGTTAGCCTCCGCGCAGGAATTAGCGATCAGGGTTACCTCGGTGCCGGCAGGCGAAGTCAGGGTAATCACCAGGTCGGAAAGGTAGCTGTGCTCCAGATCGAGGTGCACCCGGGCGCTAACCACAGGCAAATCGTCGGCAAAGGTGATGGTAGAGGTAACCGTCGGGGTGCCTGTGGCCGAAATGGCAATTGGCATGCCGTTGGCCGTAAGTGTTTTGCAGTCTCTTGCTATGGTATGAAACTGGAAAGGACTGCTCCAGGCTCCCAGGCCACAACCGCTTTGCGGTCTTACACGCCAGAAAAAGTCGGTATTGTCGGAAAGGGTCGATGGCCGGTATACTGTGCCATAAACAGTCTGCTGGGCTATAAGGTTCGTGAAGGCTGCGTCGGTGGCCAATTCAAATTCATAGGCGGGAATAGCCGGGTTCCCCTGCCACTGCAGCTCTGGGTTCAGCGGCACATCTGGTGTCCCGTTGGCCGGGCTCAACAGCACCTGGGCAGGAAAAGTACCATCGGAAACGGTCAGTTCAAAAGGCAGGCTGAAGGTGGCGCTCGGGCCGGACCCGTTCAGCACCAGGGGGTAGACGCCCGGGGCCGCCAGGTCTGAGTTGGAGAGGGTCAGGGTCACGGCTGTGCTGTCGGTCTGTACCGTGGGCACATCAAAAGAGGCGGTCATTCCGGCCGGAAGGCCTGAAACATCGAGGCTGACGGTTTCGGCATACCCCCCGAAACTCCGGTACAGGAACCCGAGCCGGGCGTCGGCGGGTTGGCAGGCGGTAATGTCGAGCGATTCGGACTGCAATACAAAAGCCTGCTCGGTAATCGTGAAATCGGCTCCATTCACGGCAAAAAAGATATTGTCGGCTGCCTTGACCATAAACCGGCCGGCGCTGGTGGCATCCCCGGGCAACTGAATTTGGGTATTGCCTGTATTGGGGATGGCCCTGGCAAGGGCCATCGGAAAACTAAGCCCCCCGTCGAGCGACATGAAAAGGTCTACCTCGTGGCAGTTGATGGGCCCGGCATCGGTGCCGGCAACTTCCCAACTAATCGACTGCACACTGCCGGCGGCATAGGTTTGAGGGCTCAATTGCGACCGCACCTCAAAAGGGCCCGCCCCCGCCAGTACGCTCACGGTTACCAGGTCTGAACCTACCTGCCCCCCTCCCGGGGCATTGTCGCGCACGGTGAGGGCGAAGTTCAGGTCGCGTTCGATGGTGGCAACAGTCTCCCAGGCCGAATCGGTGGGCGGGTTGGTCTGGGTCAGGTTCCCGGCTGCCACCTCCGACAGCCTGGGGAAGTACCGGTGCGGATCGGGACCGGGGTGAAGCGATCGGAAATTGGCCCCGTTCGGGTTCTCGGGGCCAAAGGTAGCAGTGGTTACCACCCCGTCGTCTGTCTGCTCCCAGGCATAGGTCAGCACATCGTCCGGGTCGGTATCTGCAGCCAGCCCTTCCAGCACGAAGGCCGTCCCTTGCGGAATCAGGTAATCGGGAAGGGGCGTTACCACCGGTGGGGTGTTAACCAGCGGAATTTCGGTGGCACAGTTCAGGCCGGCGACAAATTGCGATATCTGTACGATGCTGTAATAGTGGAAGTACTCATCGCCTGTCATGGTTACGTTGTTGCCCTGCACGATGCCGGCATACCCCATGATGGTGGTGCCGCTGGCAGGCTCTGCCTGTACGCCCGTTCCTTCACTGT
Organism: Robiginitalea sp.; assembly: GCA_024642005.1. GTDB lineage: Bacteria > Bacteroidota > Bacteroidia > Flavobacteriales > Flavobacteriaceae > Robiginitalea. Next base: position 5,952 of record JAHECA010000019.1, read on the forward strand.
CGAAAGACCAGGTGTGGTTGGCCCCGAATTGGTGCCCCATTTCGTGGGCCACAAAATCGAGGTCGAAGCGGTCTCCCTCGGGGATGGGTGTTGCGGCATAGGCGCTCCCCTTCTCGTTGTCGGTGCAGACCGCACCGATATACCCGGCATTGCCCGTCTCGCTGGCCCTGTGGAACAGGTGGCCTACATCATAGGCCCCGGCCCCAATGCGGGTGGTAAGCGTATTCTGCACCTCGGCACTCAGGTTGCCCCCGAAAGGATCGGTATCCGGGTCGGTATAGATTACCTGGTCGGTAGTGGCGATCAGTTCGAGGCTAATGGCCAGGTCGCGTTCAAAGACTTCATTGATACGGGTCACGGTGGCGTTGATGGCAGCCAGGGCATCGGGCACCGTGCCCCCGTGGTATTGGGTATATTCGCCCGTGGCGGCCACCGCCAGGCGGTAGCGGCGCAGCACCCCGTCTTCGACCAGTTGGGCCGGGAGCGTCTCGGCAACCGCTTTGGCGCCTGAGGGCTCCGTTTTGCAAATCCACCCCCCGGGCAGGCCCTGCTTATCGTCCCTGGAAAACTGGAGGTAAGATTTCGACCTCCCGCGTATTTTTTCGATGAATTGCGTCTTCCGGCTGGCCGGATTCGACACCATGGCCTGAAATCCCTGAGGGGAAAGGCTGAAACGGATGCGGGTATGCGTGCCGTCCTGGCTCAATCCCAGATACGACCTGATTTCAGGATACCTGCTCTGCAATTCGGGGCTCATTACCGGCCGTTCTTCGACCCGGAAGGGCTGTAGCTCGCCTTCAGAATCGGGAAAAAAAAGCGTGACTGCATTGGAAACACCGCTGCGCAAAGGCTCGAGCGACCGCCTTATTTCGGCCTCGTCGAGCGTAAAGTGCCGGCCTGCCCCCTCATGCAATTGCTGGCCGGAGGCCGTGCTCCCCCCCGCTCCAGCATTGTCTTCCTGCCAGTATGCCCCCAGATTTTGGGAGAAGGAAGAAAAGCAGAAAAAGAATATGGGAATTGATAAAACAAGACGTAATTTTGTCTTCATCCATGGGGCTTTGCAGCGCTAAAAATACGCCTTTTTTATTATTTTGATTCCGTGATAACCGTCCGTGGCCTTTCTGAATACACCTATACGAGGCCCAGTGTGGTTACCATCGGAACCTTTGATGGCGTGCACATTGGCCATCGCAAAATACTCGAGCGGCTCATAGCCTCTGCCCGCACGCTCGACATGCAGGCCACCCTGCTTACCTTTTTCCCCCATCCGCGCATGGTCTTGCAGAAAGACAGCGGCCTGAAATTGCTAAATACCATCGAGGAAAGGACCCAGATCCTGGAATCTCTTGGCCTTGATTGTCTGGTGATACATCCCTTTACCCGCGAATTCTCACGGCAGACCGCAACAGCGTTCGTGCGCGACGTGCTGGTTTCTACCCTGCGGGCCCGCAAGGTCATCATTGGCTACGACCACCGCTTCGGGCGGAACCGGACCGCCAATTTCCAGGACCTGGAAGCTTTCGGCAGGCTTTACGACTTCAAGGTGGAAGAAATCCCTGCCCAGGAAATCGATGCGGTTTCGGTGAGCTCCACCAAAATCCGCAAAGCCCTGGAAGCAGGCGACCTGGAAACGGCCAACCGGTATCTCGGGTACGCCTATATGCTTTCGGGCACGGTTCACCGCGGGAAGGGCCTGGGCAAAACCCTGGGATTCCCCACGGCCAACCTGCAGCTCGACGCCCCCTACAAGCTCATCCCGGCCAATGGGGTATACCTGGTCAAAAGCCAGGTTTCGGGGCGGGAAGTAGCCGGAATGATGAATATCGGCACCAACCCCACGGTCGATGGCAATGCCCTGCACCTGGAAGTGCATTTCTTTGACCTCGAGCAAGACCTGTACGGCGCCCCCTTGCAGGTGTCGCTGCTGGAACGGCTCCGCGACGAGCGGAAGTTCGAATCCCTGGATGCCCTTCGCCGGCAATTGGAAGAAGACCACCGGCACGCCCGTGCCCTGCTTGACCGCATGAGATGAACCGCCTGCTTTTCAGCCGTATAGACAACAGCCCCCTGATCTTTTTCCGGATCTGTTTCGGGTCGCTGATCGCCCTGGAAAGCTTCGGGGCAATTGCCACCGGCTGGGTCAGGCGCACCCTCATTGACCCCGACTTCACCTTTTCCTTTATCGGTTTTGAATGGCTGCAGCCCCTGCCCGGGGGCGGCATGTATTGGTATTTCGCCCTCATGGGCGTGCTGGGGGTCTGTGTTGCCCTGGGCTACCGGTACCGCCTCAGTACGATCCTTTTCACCCTGCTCTGGACCGGGGTTTACCTCATGCAGAAAACCGCCTACAACAACCACTATTACCTTTTGATACTGCTCTCGGCCATGATGTGCCTGTTCCCGGCCCACCGGGCGGTTTCCCTGGATGTGAAACGCCGGCCAGCCCTTGCAGAGAACAGCATGTTCGCCTACATCAAATGGCTCGTGGTGGCGCAACTCTGGATCGTGTATACCTTTGCCGCCATCGCCAAGTTATACCCCGACTGGCTCGACCTCAGCTTCATCTCGCAGCTCATGGAACCCAAGGCGGGCTACCCGCTTATCGGTCCGGTGCTGCAACAGCCCTGGGTTCAGCGCGGTATAGCCTGGTTCGGGATCGGGTACGATTTTCTGGTAATCCCGCTCCTGCTCTGGCGACCCACCCGACGTCTTGCCTTTGCGGCTTCCGTCTTTTTCCACCTTTTTAATGCCCTCGTTATTCAGGTAGGCATTTTCCCTTTTCTCTCCCTGGCCCTGATGGTGTTCTTCTTCGACCCGGAAGGGGTGCGGCGGCTTTTCTTCCCGCGCAAACCGGTTTTTAACGCCCGGGAATTGCACCTACCTGCAGCCGCACCGGCCATTTCCTGGGCCATGGGGCTCTACCTGCTTCTGCAACTGGCCCTGCCGCTGCGCCACCACCTTATCGAAGGCGACGTGCTCTGGACTGAGGAAGGCCACCGCCTGAGCTGGCGCATGATGCTGCGCACCCGCCAGGGCGATCTTCGCATGCGGGTGGAAGATGCGCGCACCGGCTTTAGGGAAGTGGTCAAACTGGAAGACTACCTCACCCCAGACCAGCGTGAAAAGGTAATGGCCTATCCCGATTTTACCTGGCAGTTCGCCCAGAGACTCAAAGCGAAGTATGCCGCCCAGGGCCACCAGGTTGCCATCTATGCCCGGGGCAGCCTTAAGCTCAACCGACGGCCCTTCCATCCCTTTATAGACCCGACGGTAGACCTGGCCGCTGAACCCTGGGACCCCTTCCGGCACCATCGCTGGATACTGCCCCCACCGGGCCGGGAACCGGTCCCTGATTTGAAAGGGCCCGGAGAACCGCGGCCACGGCCCTGAAAGGCTGGGCCCCGCTTTTTGCGAACCAGCCTGTAAAGTTGCACTGAGTTCCCTAACTTTGCGGCCTAAATTCAGCGGAAATGTTGCCATTGCAAACCTTACGGGAAGATGTGGACCGTATTGCGGAGGCCCTTGCGAAAAGGGGGCTCGACGCACGGCCCATGCTCGACGAGATCCTCGAGCTGGACGAGCGACGCAGAAGCCTGCAGCTCCAACTCGACAATACCCTGGCCGAGGCCAACCGGCTCTCCAAGGAGATCGGCAACCTGTTCAAGACCGGCAAGGCCGCAGAAGCACAGGCGCTCAAAGACGAATCGGCCCGCCTGAAGGAGACTTCCAAAACCCTGGGGGAATCACTGAACGAAGCAGCAGAGGCGCTTCAGCAAGCCCTCTACCAGGTTCCCAACACACCCCACGAATCGGTTCCGGCAGGGAAGGATGCCACAGCAAACCAGGAGGTACACCGCAGCGGGGACCACCCCCAACTGGGCGCCGGGGCCCTTCCGCATTGGGAACTGGCCAAAAAATACGACCTGATCGATTTTGAGCTTGGGGTCAAGATCACCGGGGCTGGGTTCCCCGTGTACAAAGGCAAGGGCGCCCGCCTGCAACGCGCCCTGATCAGCTACTTCCTCGACCGCAATACGGCAGCCGGCTACCAGGAAGTACAGGTGCCGCACCTGGTCAACGAGGCTTCGGGCTACGGAACGGGGCAGTTGCCCGACAAGGAAGGGCAAATGTATGAGGTAGGCGAAGACAGGCTCTACCTGATTCCGACAGCAGAAGTGCCGGTAACCAATCTCTTCCGCGATGTTATTCTCGACCGGGCAGAACTGCCTCTTAAATATACTGCCTACACCCCTTGTTTCCGGCGCGAAGCTGGCAGTTACGGGGCACATGTACGCGGCCTGAACCGCCTGCACCAGTTCGACAAGGTCGAAATCGTGCGGGTGGAACAACCCGAGGGTTCCTATCAGGCCCTTGACGAAATGGTCGCCCATGTGCAAAGCCTCCTCGAAGCCCTGCGACTCCCTTACCGCATTTTGCGGCTTTGCGGGGGCGATATGGGTTTTACCTCAGCCCTGACCTACGATTTCGAGGTCTGGTCGGCAGCCCAGGAGCGCTGGCTCGAGGTGAGCTCTGTCTCCAATTTCGAAGCCTTCCAGGCCAACCGGTTAAAGCTCCGCTACCGCGATGCCTTAAACAAGACCCAGCTGGCGCACACCCTTAACGGCAGCGCTTTGGCCCTGCCGCGGATACTGGCAGGCATCCTGGAAGACTATCAGGACGAGACAGGCATTCAAATCCCGGAAGTACTGGTGCCCTATACCGGCTTTAGCCGTATTGGCGGCGGCGACTGAAAGCGCGGCTCAAAGTAAACCGCAGGGGAGCCCTAAGTTCGTATCTTTGCTGAAAGCCCGGCTGTGATGCGCCTTGCCAGATACTTACTATTACTTATTGCCTGCAACCTGTGGTCTCAGGACGATTTCCTGGCCAAGCGGTATTTCAGCGACGGGGAGTTCGACAAGGCAGTGGTATTTTACGAAAAGCTGGTCGAGGCCAACCCGGGTCGATCTGACTACGCCGAAAGCCTGGTGAACTGTTACCAGCAATTGCAGGCATACGACCGGGCAGTCGAGTTCCTGAAAGGTCGAATCGCCACAGGCACAGCGTACCCCACGGTCTATATAGACCTCGGGTATACCTATCTGCTTATGGATCGGCCGTCTGAATCGGATGTCTGGTACCGAAAGGCCCTGGAAGCCATTGAGACCAATCCGAACATGGGGTACGGCATCGGCTTCAAATTTCAGCGTTACACCTTGCTCGACTATGCCCTGCGGGCCTACCGCCGCGCCATGGAGCTCAATCCAGATCTCGATTTCAGCTTCCAGATCGCCCAGATATATGGGGAACAGGGCCGGATTTCCGAAATGTTCGACGCTTATATGGACCTGCTGGCGGTGCGGCCCACCGCCAAACAGAATATCATGCGGGCCCTGGAGGCCTTTATCGGTTCAGACCCCGAAGCCGAGAACAACCAGCTGTTGCGCAGGGTACTACTCGGCAGGGCCCAGCGGTCGCCCGACCCGGTTTGGAATGAACTGCTGAGCTGGCTAATGGTGCAACAAAACCAGTACGCGGCAGCCTTCAGCCAGGAAAAAGCCATTTACAGGAGGGTTCCCGAAGCAGGCCTCGACCGGGTAATCGAATTGGGCCGAATGGCAGAAGCGGCCGGACAGCTCGAAGCAGCCGACCAGGCCTATGCTTTTGTAGAGGCCGAAAGCCGCGATTCGATTAGCCGGCTCAATGCCCGCCTCCACCGCATCGACATCGACCTGATCCTGCGCCCTGAGAAGGGCCTGCAGGAAGCGACCAAGACCTATGAAGGGTTAATGGCCACCTACGGTTATTCCCCCGAAACAGTACAGTTGCAGGTGGCCTATGCCAATTTCCTGGCCTTCCGCGATAACCGGCCCGGGGAGGCTGCCGCCATTTTGAAAAAGAGCCTTGAGCTGCCCCTTTCTGACTATTCTGAGGGTTATCTGAAACTGAATTTGGGCGACATTCTGGTGTTTGACGAGCGATTCAATGAAGCGCTCATCCTGTTTTCGCAAGTACAGAAAAACCTGAAAAACGACGTGATGGGGCAACAGGCCCGGTACAAGGTGGCACAGGCCAGTTTTTACAAAGGAGATTTTGACTGGGCCCTCACCCAGTTAAAAGTGCTCCGCGGCTCCACCTCACAACTCATCGCCAACGATGCCATGCAGCTGAGCCTGATCATCTCAGACAACTCCCTTGAAGATTCCACCCAAACGGCCCTGCGGAAATACGCCCGGGCCGACCTGCTTGCCTACCAGAAAAAGGAAACCGAGGCCATTGCCACCCTGGAGGAAATTCTGGAACAGCACAAAGGGGAAGCCATCGAAGACGAAGCGCTCCTCATGCATGCCCGGCTGCTGGAAGCCAGGGGCGATTATTCCGGAGCCCTGCTCAGCTACCGGAAGATCGTGGAATTCTACGGACAGGATATCCTGGCTGACGATGCACATTTCGCCCTGGCCGAACTCTATCGTACCCGCCTTGGCGAGCCCGAGAAGGCCATGGAACACTACCGGGAAATCCTTTACCGCTACCAGGACAGCTATTATTTTCCACAGGCGCGAAAATACTTCCGCAACCTCAGGGGCGACCCTGTCAATTAATCTGAAAGCCCCTATGATCATTTACAACGTAACCCTTCATGTCGAAGATGCTGCCCGGGAAGCCTGGGTGGCCTGGATGCAGAACACCCATATCCCAGAGGTGCTGGCTACGGGCAAATTCAGGGAGGCACGCCTCTGCCGGGTACTGACCGAGGGATCCCAGGGAGGCACGTCATATGCCGTGCAGTACCTCGTTTCAGACCGGGAGCTATTGGAACGCTATTATCAGGAAGATGCCCCCCGCCTCCGCCAGGCCCTGGCAGCCGGTTTCGGCGATCAGGTTGTCGCCTTCCGCACCGAACTGGAACTGATAAGCCAACATTGATGGACCCCGGGACCCACCCCCTTTTTGTCTACGGAACCCTGCTCGACCCACAGGTTCAGCAGCTGGTCTTCGGCAGGCAGATACAGGGCCGCCCAGACCGGTTGCCGGGCTTTGAGAAACGGGAAAGGTCTGTGGCCGGGCGGTACCCTGAGGTCTGCCCCGATGTCTCGGGCAGGGCCTTTGTCGAAGGGCAGTGCCTGGAGGTAGACGCCAGCGACCTGCACCGGGCCGATGCCTATGAAACCACCCTGTACTACCGGGAAGTGGTGCGCCTGGCATCGGGGAAGCAGGCCTGGGTATACCGGGCCGCCCCAACCCAAACCAAAACGGCATGAGTGCGGCCAAACGCTTTCAGAAGCCCTCCGGCAAAAAAGGGGTCACCCAGCGAACCACAGGTGTGTCTGCAAAAAAGCACCTGGGGCAGCACTTTCTGACCGATCAATCTGTGGCCCAGCGTATTGCTGAAACCCTTCCTGAAGACGGCCCAACGCACGTTCTGGAAATAGGGCCCGGCACCGGGGTGCTTACCGTGTACCTGTTGCAGCGGCCGGTAGACCTGCTGGCCGTGGAACTCGATACCGAATCGGTGCGCTACCTGCAGGAAGTATTCCCCCTCGAAATCGCCTCCCGGAACCTGCCGTACAAATCGTTTCAGGTTTTGCAGGCCGACTTCCTGAAACTCGACCCGGCCCCCTTGTTCGGGGGAGAACCCTTCGCGCTTACGGGGAACTTTCCCTATAACATCTCGACCCAGATCGTGTTCAGGTTGCTGGAATTCCGGCACCGTATCCCGGTCTTCAGCGGCATGTTCCAGAAAGAAGTGGCCCAGCGCATCTGCGCGGGCCCGGGCAGCAAGACCTACGGCATCCTTTCGGTACTCGCCCAGGCCTATTACCGGGCCGAGTACTGCTTTACCGTACCCCCGCACGTTTTCGACCCGCCCCCCAAGGTAGAATCGGGGGTAATCAGGCTCGTCCGGCGCGACGATGCCGACCCCGACTGGGACGAGCAGGCCCTTAGGACCCTGGTCAAAACCGCCTTCAACCAGCGTCGCAAAACCCTGCGGAACAGTCTAAAAAGCCTGCACCTCTCAGATAATCTCAAAGAAGATACTATCTTTGACAGGCGCCCGGAACAACTGTCTGTACCGGAATTTATAGCGCTGGCCAAGAGGATCGCGCATGACACCCTTTAAACTCACAGACGAACTGCTGGCCCAGATCGAGGAACTGATCGATTCCGGCCAGAACGACTCCCTGCATACCCTGCTGGAGGAAGTGCATTATGCCGATGTGGCCGAGATTCTCAACGAACTCGACAACGACCACGCCACCTACCTGATCAAGCTGTTCGACAGCGACAAGACTTCCGACGTGCTTACCGAGCTCGACGAAGATGTGCGGGAGTCTGTCCTCAAAAACCTTTCGTCCAAGGAAATAGCAGGGGAGCTCGAAGAACTCGATACCGACGATGCAGCCGACATCGTGGCCGAGCTGCCCAAGGAGATCGTACAGGAGGTCATTTCGGAAATCACCGACCGCGACCACGCCCGCGATATCGTAGACCTGCTCCGGTATGACGAGAATTCGGCCGGGGGGCTCATGGCCAAGGAACTGGTGAAGGTAAACGAGAACTGGAACGTGCTGACCTGCGTCAAGGAAATGCGGCACCAGGCCGAAAACGTGACCCGGGTGCACTCCATTTACGTGGTAGACGACGAGGGCATCCTCAAGGGGCGCCTGTCGCTGAAAGACCTGCTGACCACCTCTACCCGCTCGCCCATACGCGACATCTATATTCCCAAGGTAGACCGGGTGAACGTGAATGAAAAGCCCGAGGAAGTGGCCAAAATCATGTCGAAATACGACCTGGAAGCCATTCCCGTGGTCGATGAGATCGGCCGGCTGGTGGGCCGCATCACCATTGACGACATCGTGGACGTAATCAGGGAAGAAGCCGACAAGGATTACCAGCTGGCAGCTGGTATTTCGCAAGATGTGGAGGCCGACGACAGCATCTGGGAACTCACACGGGCCCGTCTTCCCTGGCTGTTCCTGGGGATGTTCGGCGGAATGGGCGCCGCCGCCATCATGGGTGGATTCGAAACCATGATGGCCCAGCACGGGATGCTCTTTTTTTTCACGCCCCTTATCGCGGCCATGGCGGGAAATGTAGGGGTGCAATCCAGCGCCATTGTGGTGCAGGGCCTGGCAAACGACGACCTTAAGGGGAGCATCAGCAGCCGGCTCATGAAAGAAATGCTGCTGGCCTCCCTGAACGGCCTCATCCTGGCCTCGGTATTGCTCCTGCTTACCTGGTTCTGGAAAGGGAGCTTTCCCACAGCCCTTGCCATCTCCATTTCGCTGATCAGTGTAATTGTGGTGGCGGGCATCATCGGCACATTTATCCCGCTTTTCCTGCACAAAAGAGGGATCGACCCGGCAATAGCCACGGGGCCCTTTATTACCACCAGCAACGATATTTTCGGCATCCTGATCTATTTCAGCATTGCCAAGGTACTGCTGGGTATCTAAGCCGGCCTTAAACCCTTTGAGCGCATTATGAAACCAATCAACATCAGGGAGAAACTGACCCGCTTCAGCGACCACTGGCATCCGCACCGGATTGCAGCGGTTAACGACATGCAGGTGTTACTCGCAAAAATCAAGGACGAATTCGTCTGGCACGCCCACCGGGAAGAAGACGAACTGTTCCAGGTGCTCAGAGGCACCCTCTACATGCAGTTTCGCGACCGCACCGAAGTGGTTCGGGAGGGCGAACTGATCGTGGTGCCAAAAGGCGTGGAGCACTGCCCCCGCACCGAAGGGGGCGAAGAGGTGCACCTGCTCCTGTTTGAACGCCTGAGCACAGCCCATACAGGGGAAGTAACACACGAGAAAACCCGTACCCATTACCCGGAAATCTGACCTCCGGGCCTAAAAAAACCGATTTGTGAAACGCGTACTCCACCTCGACACCAACCACCCCAGCCTGGAAGCCGGCCTGGCTGCCCTCGGGTTTCGGAACGAGACCGACTACGATAGCCCGCGCGAGGCAATATTAGACAAGATCGGCGCTTATGAAGGGGTCATTCTGCGCAGCCGCCTCCCGATTGACGCCGAATTTCTCGACCGGGCGACCCGCCTGGAGTTTATCGGCCGGGTTGGGGCAGGGCTTGAAAACATCGACACCGCATACGCCAACGCGAAGGGGGTGTATTTGGCGGCCGCCCCCGAAGGGAACCGCAATGCGGTGGGCGAACACGCCCTGGGCATGTTGCTGGCCCTGATGAACAAGCTGCATACTGCCGATGCGGAGGTGCGCAGCGGTTTGTGGCGACGTGAGGCCAACCGCGGGCATGAGCTCGACGGCAAAACAGTGGGCCTTATCGGTTATGGGAATACAGGGAAGGCCTTTGCCAAAAAACTGCGGGGTTTTGAGGTGGAAACCCTCTGTTACGACATTGCCCCGGGGGTTGGCGACGCCAATGCCCGGCAGGTAGCTTTTTCGGAATTCCGGGAACGCTGCGAGGTGGTTAGCCTGCATGTGCCCGAGACCCCCCTGACCGTCGGCATGGTAAACCAGGCCTTCATCGAGGCGTTCAACAAGCCCTTCTGGCTGCTGAACACGGCCCGCGGAAAATGCGTGCGCACCGAAGACCTGGCAGCGGGGCTTCGCTCGGGCCGCGTACTCGGGGCAGGTCTGGATGTTTTGGAATACGAGAAATCGTCTTTTGAATCACTCTTCGAACCCGGCGGCATGCCGCCCGCCTTCCAGTATCTGATACAGGCTCCCAATGTCTTGCTGACCCCGCACGTTGCCGGCTGGACGGTGGAGAGCAAAGAAAAACTGGCCCGTACCCTGGTCGAAAAAATAGGGGACTACTATAAAAACAGGAAAATGTGAAATACACTGCCAACACCCCTGAGGAGTATGTCGCACAGCTCCCCGAAGACCGGAAAGAAGCCGTTCAGCAACTGCGGGAAGTCTTGCGGGCCAATTTGCCTACAGGCTTCGAGGAGACGATGAATTACGGCATGATCGGTTATGTGGTCCCCCACAGCCTGTACCCGGGGGGCTACCACTGCGACCCGAAACTGCCTTTGCCCTTTATGAGCATCGCTTCGCAAAAACATTTCATCGCCGTGTACAGCAGTTCGGTGTACGCCAACCCCGAATTACAGGACTGGTTCCTGCAATCCTATGCCAAACTGGGCCTGGGCAAACCCGACATGGGAAAGAGCTGCATCCGCTTCAAGAAGCCCGAGCGCATTCCCTTTGAGCTGCTTGGCGAACTGGCCGGGAAAATGACTGTGGCCGAATGGATTGCCCTGTATGAGCGAATCATTAAGAAAGGGTAACGGAAGGCATCAGGTAGGCAACGATTGAATTTTTCCGTACCTTTTCCATTGCAATCCACAGATCCCATTCCCATGAATAAACGTGTGACAGGCCTGGGCGGTTTTTTCTTCAAGGCCGAAGACCCAGACCAGATCAAAGCCTGGTACCGTGACCATCTGGGCATTCCGACCGATCAATACGGCTGGACCTTCTGGTGGCACGACAAGCAAGGTAACCCGCGCAGCACCCAATGGAGCCCGTTCAAGGCAGACACCGCGTATTTTCAACCCAGCGAAAAACCCTTTATGATGAACTTTCGGGTCGAGAACCTGGAAGAATTGCTCGAACAGCTCCGGGCCGAAGGGGTTCAGGTGGTCGGCGAAATGGAGACACACCCCTATGGCAAATTCGGATGGATTCTGGACCCCGAAGGCAACAAAATCGAATTGTGGGAACCCGAAGACTCGGCGTTTCTCCAGTAGCGAATTAATTTCTACATTTAAGCTACCAACAACCAACACCCTGGTATTATGTCAGACGATAACAAAGATTTCGGAGAAAAAGCCGAAGAGGCATTCGACAAAGCAAAGGAAGAAGCCAAAACTTTTGGCAATGAGGCTAAGAAAACAGCTTCTGAATTCGCCGATGGCCTCAAGGGCGCCGGAGGAGACAACAAAAAAATACTGGCCGGCATCCTGGCCATTATTGTGGGTTCGCTGGGCATTCACAAATTTGTCCTGGGTTACCAGAAAGAAGGCATTATCCTGTTGGTGGTCACCATTATCGGCATGGTGCTTTCCTGTATTGGGATTGGGATATTCCTGGTCTGGGCCACCGGCCTGATTGGCCTGATCGAGGGGATTATTTACCTGACCAAGACTGATGAAGATTTTTACAATACCTATCAGGTGGGCCGCAAGCCCTGGTTCTGAAAAAAAAAAGCCGGAAAATAACCCCGGCTTTTTATATTTCAAAATAAATCGTAATATTGCGATATATAAATCACTAATGGGCGCTTCCAAAACGCAGCTTTTCGACACCCAGCAAAACGAGCTGGCCCTGGTGGCCAAGGTTCTGGCCCATCCGGCGCGGGTGGCCATCTTGCAGTACATCAGCAGGCAGGATGCCTGTATTTGCAGTGACCTGGTCGAAGAAACGGGCCTGGCGCAGGCCACCATTTCGCAACACCTGGCCGAAATCAAAAAAATTGGGCTGCTGCAGGGGAACTTCCAGGGGAAGAACCTCTGCTATTGCATCGACAAAGAGCGGTGGGATGCCCTGCAGGAAATGTTCAATTCATTCTTTACCCGCATTGGCGCCCAATGCTGCTCCTCTTAAAAACACTCTTATGAAAACCAGAGAATTTCTCGCACTTCTGAACCAGCACCCGTCCCGGCCCCTTCATTTTGAGTACAGGCCAGGGGCACGCCTGAAGCCCGGTTACCACATTACCGAGGTGAAAAACCTACACATCGACGCCACCGACTGCGGCGGACGCACCGATTCCTGGCAGGAAACCGTTATCCAGCTTTGGGAAAGCCCTGTGCCCGAAACCACCCCGAGGCCCATTACGGCCCGAAAAGCCCTGGCCATTCTCGGGCGGGTAAACCGGAGCCGGCCCCTGCTGCAAGACAGCCTCCTCAAATTCGAATACGGCAATGCCGAATTTCACACGGCCCACCTGCAGGTAGCCGGCGCCTTCCTGGAAGAAGAAGGGCTCATTGTCGCCCTGACCCCCGATACCACCCAATGCAAGGCCAGCGACCTGTGCGGCGTACCGGAAGCGAAAGCTGCTGCCTGCTGCGAACCGGGTTCAGGGTGCTGTTAAACAGAAACCATGCAAATCAGGCGTATGCAACCCGCAGACTGGCCCGAGGTGGCCCGCATCTATGCCGAAGGCATGGCAACGGGCCTGGCCACGTTCGAAACGCAGGTTCCGGAATATGAAGCCTGGGACCGGGCCCACCTGAGCACCTGTCGCTGGGTGGCCGATACCGGAGGCAGCCTGCTCGGATGGGCAGCACTTTCGCCCGTTTCAGGGCGCTGCGTGTACGGCGGGGTGGCCGAACTGAGCATTTACGTGGGCTCTGGCCATCGCGGGAAGGGCCTGGGCAGGGCCCTGCTCACCGTTTTGATCCCCGACAGCGAAGCCGCAGGGCTCTGGACCCTGCAATCGGGCGTTTTTCCCGAAAATACGGCCAGTATCGGCCTGCACCTGGCCATGGGGTTCCGCCAGCTGGGCTACCGGGAACGGATCGGCAGGCGCGACGGGTCCTGGAAAGACAATGTGCTATTCGAACGCCGAAGCCCGAAGATCGGGATTGATTAAACCCTAGCGACGCATCCAACCACAGCTTATGAAAAATATTTTAGTGCTCTGTACCGGAAATTCATGCCGAAGCCAGATGGCACATGGCTACCTGGAGGCCCTTCAGCCCGGACCCCTGGCGCATATTTACAGCGCCGGGATCGAGACCCACGGGCTCAACCCCGGGGCGGTGTCGATCATGGCAGAAGACGGGATCGATATTTCAGGGCATACCTCCAACCATGTGGCGGAGTATGCCGGCATATCCTGGGACTACATCATCACGGTTTGCGACCACGCCCGGGAACATTGTCCGTTTATTGCGGCACCCGGCGCCAAGCGGCTTCACCACAACTTTACTGACCCCTCAAAAAATACCGGAAGCCCAGAGGAAAAGCACCGGGCCTTCGAGCAGACCCGCGACGCCATAAAAGCCTATTGCCGCGATTTTATTGAACGGGAATTGGGGGGTTAGTCGGCGCTCTGCGACTCGGAGAGCCGGCGCTCCAGCTCGGCCTGGAATTCTTCCATCACCGGCCGCACCGTATCTTCGGGCAGGTCGGCTATCTTGATGTACATGAGCCCGTCTACGGAATTATTGAAAAGGGGGTCTACGTTAAAAGCCACCACCTTGGCATTCTGCTTGATGTACTTCTTGATGAGCACGGGCAGTCGCAGGCTGCCGGGTTCCACCTCCTCGATGAGCTTGTCGAACTTGTTCAGATCGGCCTCGGTCTCGTCAAAGACAAATTCCTTGTCTGCGTCTTTCAGTTTTACCTTGAACTCCTTCTTGGGGCGCACATATTGGGCCACATAGGGGTCCCAGTAATTCGACTTCATGAACTCGATCATCAGCGATTTGGAGAAGTTCGAAAACTGGTTGCTGATGCTTACCCCCCCGATCAGGTACTTGTGCTCCGGGTGCCGCAGGGTGGTATGCACAATACCCTTCCAGAGCAGGAACAGCGGCATGGGTTTTTGCTGGTACTCCTTGATAATATAGGCCCGGCCCATCTCGATGGACTGCTGCATCATCTTGTACAGCTCGGGCTCGAACCGGAAGAGGTCTTGCAGGTAAAAGCCGTCGATACCGTACTGTTCGAAGATCTCAGAGCCCATACCCATGCGGTAAGCCCCCACGATCTGCAATTCCTGGTCGTCCCACAAAAAGAGGTGGTGGTAATATTCGTCAAAACGGTCGAGGTCGATGGCATTGTTGGTGCCTTCGCCGATGGCCCGGAAGGTTAGTTCCCGCTGCCTGCCGATTTCATTGAGGATAAAGGGCATATCCTTTTTCTGGGCCAGGAACACCTCGTAGTTCTTGCTCTGCAAAAGCCGGCAACCCTTTTCGCGCAGCTTCTCGATTTCGCCCTGGATGACCTCTTTCCGAACAGCCGTGGCGATTCGCCTCGGGGGTTTCGGGATTTTGAGCGTCCCCGGAATCTGGTCGATCAGCCGTTCGCGCTCGTAGGCATTGGACAGGATATAGGTCTTGCGCCGGAGCAGGTCTGAGAATTCCTCCAGGGTTTCCTGTTCTTGCTGAACCGCCACCTGAATGGGATGGCCAATGCGCACCTTGATGGGGCGATTGCGCTGGGTAATGAGCTCGGAGGGGAGCTTGGCTGTCCGGTACATGGGGTTGATGCGCGAGAGGTAATAGAACAAGCGGCTGTTGCGGGCATGGAAATAGATGGGCACCACGGGCACCTCGGCTTTGCGGATGAGCTTGAGGGCCGCCTCTTCCCAGGGTCGGTCTACAATGAGCTGACCGTCTTTGAAAGTGGAGACCTCCCCGGCCGGGAAAATACCCAGGGGATGGCCCGCGTTCAGGTGTTCCATGGCCCGTTTGAACCCGGCAACGGAGCCCTTAACATCGCGGTGATTTTCAAAAGGGTTCACCGGCAGGATGTAGGGCGCCAGGGGGCCGATGCGCTGCAGCAGGAAGTTGGCCACGATCTTGTAGTCGGTGCGATGCTGCAACAGGAGTTTTAGCAGGAGTACGCCGTCGATACCACCCAGTGGGTGGTTGCTTATGGTGATAAAAGCCCCGTCTTTGGGGAGCCTCCTGAAATCTTCCTCCGGAATCTCAAAGTCGATTTCGTAATGTTCCAGAATGCTGTCGAGGAACTCCGGGCCGGACAGGTGGGAGTGCCGGCGGTAAAAACGGTTCAGGCTGCTGATCCGGGTAAGTCGCATAAGCAGCCAGCCCATAAAGGTCCCGGCAATTCCATACTTGTCCAGGTGGATGGCTTTGGCAACTTCCTTGGCATTTACTAAACTCATCGTTGGCATAAGGTGTGGGGGTAAAGATAGAAAATTGGCCCCTGCCCCCGCCGATTTTTGAAAATTTCGATGCCAGCCTTACTGGACCACCAGCTGCACGGTCTCCTTGCTGCGCTGCTCCAGGAGCACTTCGCGCCCGTTCTGGAGCGACTTGATCGACTCGTTGTCGAAGTGCCTCACGGTATAGAGGGAAACCCCCTCGTAATGCACCACGTTAAAGCGCGCCTTCAGCTTTGAGAGCAATTCGGGCAGGGTGCCGTACTTGTTGTCGACACAGACCGAAAAACTGATGGCCGAATTCTGGATGAGGTCTACCTTCATCCGGTGGTCGTGCAGCATCTTGAACAGGTCGCCGATGCTGTCTTCCACGATAAAGGAAAAATCCAGGGACGAGAGTTTCATGAGCACCTGGTCTTTCTTTAAGATAAAGCAAGGAACCTCTGGTTCGATGCCCTGCCCTTTCCCTACCGTGGTACCCGCATCGCCAGGGTTCAGGAACGATTTTACGTGAAGGGGGATTTCTTTTCGCTGCAAGGGCTGCAGGGTTTTCGGGTGGATAACCGAAGCCCCGTAAAAGGCCAGCTCTATGGCTTCACGGTACGAGATGCGGTTTAGCAGGCTCGCCTTCTCAAAATAGCGGGGATCGGCGTTTAACACGCCCGGCACGTCCTTCCAGATGGTTACCGACTTGGCATTCAGGCAATAGGCTATTATGGCCGCCGTGTAATCCGATCCCTCCCGCCCCAGGGTGGTGGTGAAATTGTTCTCATCGCTGCCCAGGAAGCCCTGGGTAATAAAGAGTTCCTTGCGGGCTGCCAGTTCTGAAATGGCGGCCTGGGTCTTCTCCCAGTTTACGTTGGCATCGCGATAGTGGGAATCGGTTTTCAGGTAATTGCGAACATCGAGCCAGTTGTTGGGCACCCCATTGTCGGCCAGATACGCGCTTACAATGGTGGTGGAAAGCAATTCCCCGTAGCCAACCACCTGGTCGTATACAAAGCTGTTCTTGGGGGATTTGTTCCAGGCCAGAAAGCCGCGCACCTCGTCGAGGAGCCCGCGCACCTGCCCGTAAACAACATGGCTTTTGGAGGGGAACAACTCCTTCAATATTTCGCCATGGTACGCTTCTACCTGCTGCAAAGCTGCCGGCAGCGAGGCCTTGTCGTCAAAATAGGCCCGCACCACTTCTTCCATGGCGTTGGTGGTTTTACCCATGGCAGAGACCACCAGAAAGGTGTTTTCTGTACCTGTTTGCCGCAATACGGCCAGAAGGTTGCGAACGCCTTGTGCATCTTTTACCGAGGCGCCCCCGAATTTAAATACCCGCATAATCTTTCAAATAGGCTGCTATCCCTTTCTTGTCGAGGTGAACGACATTCCATTCGCGCATTACGTGGGCTCCGCGGCCCTCGTAAAAGGCGATGGCAGGGTCGTTCCAGTCAAGTACCTCCCAACTCACCCGTTTGGCCCCCAACCCGGCTGCATGCCGGATTACCTCGGTCAGCAGGGCGCTGCCCAGACCAGTTCCCCGGGCCGATTCGGTAACGATCAGGTCTTCCAGGTGTATGACCGGCCCTTTCCAGGTCGAATAACGGGGGTAGAACAGGGCCATCCCTGCAATAACACCATTGTGGCTTCCGACCAAACAAGAATATTTGGGGGATTCCCCAAAGCCGTCCGCCAGGAGCTGTTCCAGGGTCACTTCTACCGCCTCCGGTTCTTTCTCAAATACGGCCAGTTCGTGGATAAGCCTGAGCACATCGGCCATATCGGCTTCCCGGGCCGGGCGAATGGTATAATTCATAATTGTTACAAATAAAACACAAAGTTATATATCTTCAAAATCGGCCTGTTACGAAATCGTTGTAGTTTCACAAAATACGCGATATTTGTGGGCAACTAAACCTAAAACCTCCTTATATGCAGTGGAAAACGAAGACCCTGGGCGAATTCATCATCGAAAACCAGGCCGAATTCCAGTATTCCACCGGAGAACTTTCCAAGCTTATCAACGCCATCCGCCTGGCGGCAAAAGTAGTGAACCACGAGGTGAACAAGGCCGGGCTTATCGACATCCTGGGCGCTGCCGGCGAGACCAACGTACAGGGGGAAAGCCAGCAAAAGCTCGATGTGCTCGCCAATGAAAAATTCATTCAGGCCCTCGAGAACCGGGAGATTGTATGTGGCATCGCCTCGGAGGAGGAGACCGATTTTATCACGGTGAATTCCCTGGATGAAAACCACCAGAACAAATATGTGGTGCTTATAGACCCCCTCGACGGTTCGTCAAACATCGACGTAAACGTATCGGTGGGGACCATTTTCTCCATATACCGGCGCCTGACTCCCAGCGGGAGCCCGGTAACCCTGGAAGACTTTCTGCAACCCGGCATCAACCAGGTGGCAGCCGGGTATATCATTTACGGCACCTCGACCATGCTGGTCTACACCACCGGCCACGGGGTAAACGGCTTTACGCTCAACCCGGCCATAGGCACCTTTTACCTGTCGCACCCGAATATGCAGTTTCCGGATACAGGGCGTATCTATTCAGTGAATGAGGGGAACTACATCCACTTTCCACAAGGGGTAAAAGACTATATCAAGTATTGCCAGATGGAGGAAGGCGACCGGCCCTATACCTCCCGATACATTGGCTCCCTGGTTTCCGACTTCCACCGGAACCTCATCAAGGGCGGCATTTACATGTACCCGAAAAGCAGCCTGAATTCGAATGGGAAACTGCGCCTGCTCTACGAGTGCAACCCCATGGCACTGCTGGCCGAACAGGCGGGCGGCAAAGCCTCAGACGGCCACCGGCGCATCCTGGAGATCCAACCCGGGGAATTGCACGAGCGCGTGCCGTTTTTCTGCGGGAGCCCCCGCATGGTCGAAAAAGCAGAGGAATTTATGGGGCGTTACCCCTGAAGTCCTATTTTTTCTGACTCACCAAATACAAGTAATCTTCGAAATCGACCCGGCCGTTGAATATGGCTATGGAACGGGCAATGACGCTTTCGGCCTTGGTGGCGCTAAAGCCCAGCCCGATCGCGTACTTCCTGACCAAAACCATCTCCTCTTCGTCAATGGCGTGGTCTGAATAGATGAGGCGGAAAAAATCGAACAGGCGCTCGTAGCGTTTTTCCAGCTCGAAGGGAGCTTCCACCGGGTATTTGTTTTCCCTTTTCATCACCTCCTTGTACTCAGCCGGGGTGATGTTCAATTTATTGGCAAAACGGTCCAGGATGGCTTTTTCCTCAGGGTTTACCTTTCCATCGACGGCAGCCAGTGTAGCCAGGGCGGCAAAATGCGCCAGGTTCCGGCGCTGTTCGGAATGGCTGTAAAGATCAACAATGGGCATGTCTGGGTGTATATTTTGAAACAAATATACCCAATTAATAGACCTTTTCACAGCGGCCAGGCCCTTAATCTTTGCCCCTGTCAAAGGCATCGCCCCAGCAGTGCCCACAGGAATAATACGTACCTTCACCAGGCACCGAACCCTCCCTTGCCGGCATGAAACCTGACCGCCCGAACAAGCAAATGCTCCTGAATGCGGCAACTGCCTGGTTCTCCGACCAGGGCTGGACGCCGTTTGCTTTCCAGGAAGAGACCTGGGAGGCGTTTCTGGACGGCAAACACGGCTTGCTAAACGCCCCGACCGGGAGCGGCAAAACCTATGCGCTCTGGTTTCCCATTTTACTGAACTACATGTGGCAGCACCCCGATTTCAAAACCCGGCGCAAACCCGGGCTGAAGGCGGTTTGGATCACCCCATTAAGGGCACTCTCCCAGGAAATCCGCCAATCGGCTGAGCGCATCACTTCAGACCTGCAAATCCCCTTCGAAGTGGGCATACGCACCGGAGATACTTCCACAGCCGAACGGGCGCGGCAGCGCAAGACCCTGCCCGACCTGCTGATCACCACGCCGGAGAGCCTGCAACTGCTGCTGGCCAGCAAAGGCTACGCCACTGCTTTCCGCGACTGCTACGCCATTGTGGTCGACGAATGGCACGAGTTGCTCGGCAGCAAGCGCGGGGTACAGATGGAGCTGGCCCTCTCGCGCCTGAAAACCGTATGCCCCACCCTGCGTATTTGGGGCATCTCGGCCACCATCGGCAACCTCGACCAGGCCAGGCAGGTACTGCTCGGGCCGGGCTCAGAAGCCTATGCGAACTCAGTCCTGATCAGGGCCCGGCTGGATAAGCAAATTACTGTCAAAAGCCTGTTTCCCCAAAAAATGGAGTCGTTCCCCTGGCGGGGCCACCTGGGTCTCCACCTCCTGGAAGCGGTGATTCCCATAATCGAGCAGAGCAAAACCACCCTGCTCTTTACAAATACCCGCGGGCAATGCGAGATCTGGTTCCAGAAACTGCTGGAGAAACACCCCGAACTGGCCGGGGAAATTGCCATGCACCACGGCAGCATAGACAAAGACACCCGCCTTTGGGTCGAACAGGCCATTCGCAACGAAAGCCTCAAGGCAGTGGTTTGTACCTCCAGCCTCGACCTGGGGGTAGACTTCGCCCCGGTTGAAACCGTGATCCAGATCGGGGGTCCCAAAGGGGTAGCCCGCTTTTTGCAGCGCGCCGGTCGCAGCGGGCACCGGCCCGGGCAGGAGAGCCGCATCTATTTTCTGCCCACCCACGCCATTGAGCTGGTAGAGGCCTCGGCCCTGCAGCAGGCCGTTCGCACCGGGGCCGTGGAAGACCGCATACCTTACCTGGCCAGCTTTGACGTGCTGGTGCAGTACCTGACCACCCTGGCCGTTTCGGATGGGTTTTATCCGGAGGAAATTTACCGGGAAGTCTCAGGAACCTTTTGCTACCAGGGGCTGTCGCCCAACCAGTGGGAATGGTTGCTGAATTTTCTGGTGCTGGGCAGCCAGAGCCTCAAGAGCTATGACGAATACAAAAAGGTGGAAGTGCAGCCCGATGGCCTTTTTCTGGTGACCAACCGGGGAGTGGCCCTCAGGCACCGTTTCCAGATTGGCACCATCGTGGGCGATGCCGACATCAAGGTAAAATACCAGAAAGGCGGGTATATCGGCACCATCGAAGAATGGTTCATTTCGAAATTGCAGCCCGGCGATGTATTTACCTTTGCCGGCCGGAACCTCGAATTCATCCGCATCAAAGAGATGGTGGCCCTGGTGCGCAATTCTGCTGAGAAAAGCACCAAGACCCCGAGTTGGATGGGCGGGCGGCTCACCCTCTCGAGCGAGATGTCGCAGCTGCTGCGTACAGAACTCTATTCGGCCGCCCTGCACGAAAGCGAGCAGTCGGAAGAGATCAGGGCCCTGGCCCCCCTTTTTGACCGGCAGCGGGAAGAGAGCCTGGTGCCCGGGCCCGATGAATTCCTGATCGAAACCTTTCAGACCCAGGACGGCTTTCATCATATTTTTTACCCTTTCGAAGGCCGTTTTGTCCACGAAGCCATGGCGAGCCTGCTGAGCTACCGCATCAGCCTGCTGGCCCCCATCACCTTTTCCCTGGCCTATAACGACTACGGCTTTGAGCTGCTTTCAGACCAGGAGGTAGATATGCAGATGGTGCTCGACAACGACCTCTTCAGCACCGACTTCCTGCTCGACGACCTGCAGAAAAGCCTGAATGCCACAGAGATGGCCCGTCGCAAATTCCGCGACATCGCGGTAATCAGCGGCCTGGTGTTTAGCGGCTACCCGAAAAAGAACATACAGATGAAACACCTCCAAAGCAATGCCCAGCTCCTTTTTGAGGTGTTCCGCGACTACGAGCCCGACCACCTGCTCTTTCAGCAGGCCTATCGTGAGACCTTTGAGCACCAGCTCGAAGAAGGGCGGTTGCGCCTGGCTTTGGAGCGCATCTCCAGGCAACGGATGGCCTGGAAGGCCTGTCACAACCCCACTCCCTTTGCGTTCCCCATCATTACCGACCGCCTGCGTGAAAAGCTCTCCTCCGAGCGGCTTGCCGACCGCATCCGCAAAATGACCCATATCCTGACCACCCGCGGCAGGCGCTGAAGCCGACCGGAACCAATTGGCCCTTTGGGCCGATTTGATACCTTTGCCCCATGCTGCACGAACTCGAAATTGCCGGGGAAACCCTCGCCCTCCATCCCTGGGGGGTGGCTTACTGGGAGCGTCCTTCCATGCTGCTGGTCAGCGATGTGCACCTGGGCAAAGTCATGCACTTCCGCAAACACGGGGCAGCAGTGCCGCGCCGTGCGCTGCAGCAAAATTTCGATCGGCTCACGGCAGTGGTTGCCCACTTCAGCCCCAGGACAATCTGCTTTTTGGGCGACCTCTTTCATTCGCATATCAACCGCGAATGGCTCCTGTTCGAACAATGGGCCCGCAGCAACCCGGCCCGGCTCGAACTGGTTTGCGGCAACCACGACATCCTTTCTCCTTTGCGTTATGAAGCCCTGGGCATGCGCTGGCAGGAGCGTTGGCAGACAGGCCCCTTCCTGTTTACGCACGAGCCTGAAGAAACCGGCCCCCTGTTCAATATCTCGGGCCACATCCACCCCGCTGTGCGCCTGGCCGGCCCGGGGCGGCAACAGCTGCGCCTGCCCTGTTTTTACCTCCGCAACAAACAACTTATACTGCCAGCCTTCGGCGCTTTTACCGGCACCCATGTGCTGCCTCCGCAGCCCGGTGACCGCTTCTTCGCCCTGGCCGGAGACCGCGTAATTGCCCTGGAAGAGTTGGCCGGGGGACGCCGGGCCTGATCCGGGGGATTGCCAGGCTGGGAATTCCGCCTTACTTTTGCCCAAAATTTCGCGGTTGAGCGTAGCCCACATCCGGGAACAATTTGCACAGGCCCCTGTTTTCAAGGATCTGCAGGAAGCTCTTGGCCGTCCCGGAGCCAAACTGCGCCTGACGGGCCTCAGCGGCTCCTCGCTTTCCTTCCTGCTCGCCGAGTCGTTCAGGGTTCAGCATCACCCTTTTTTGCTGCTGATGAACGACAAGGAAGAGGCGGCCTACCTGCTGAACGACCTGGAGGAACTGCTGGGCAGTGAAGACGTATTGTTCTTCCCCGACAGTTACCGCCGGCCTTACGAAATCGAGCAGACCGACAACGCCAATGTCTTGTTGCGCGCCGAGGTGCTGAGCCGGATCGGGTCGCGCAAGAAGCCGGCCCTGATCGTGAGTTACCCGGAAGCACTCTTCGAGCAGGTGGTAACCCGAAAGGAGCTCAAAAAAAACACGCTCAAGCTCCACACGGGCGATTCCCTCTCCCTCGATTTTTTGAATGAAACCCTGTTTGAGTACCACTTCCGCCGCGTCGACTTTGTGACCGAACCGGGTGAATTCTCGGTTCGCGGGGGCATCGTAGACGTCTTCTCCTTCTCGCACGACCAGCCGTTCCGCATTGAGTTTTTCGGCGACGAGGTCGAGAGCATTCGCGCCTTCGACGTGGAGTCGCAGCTTTCCACCGACAAGCGCAGCAAGATCACCATCGTGCCCAACGTGGCCGACAAGATGCTGCTGGAGGCCCGGGAGCCTTTCCTGAGCTATATCTCAGACCAGGCCCTCCTGTTTGTGCGCCAACCCCAGCTGTGCTACGGGAAGCTCGACCAGTTGTTTGCCAAGGCCTTGGAAGCTTTCGGGCGCCTGAGCCCCGACCTTGCCCATGCCCGGCCCGAAGAACTCTTCCTCGATGGGAAGGCCCTGAAACGCGAGCTGGAACCCTTCCGGATCGTCGCCCTGGAGGGTGATCCACCGGGGGCGGTTACCCCGGGGGCCGTGTTGGATCTCCAGCTGCCGGTGATGCCGCAACCGGCCTTCAACAAGCATTTCGACCTCCTGCTCGACACCCTGCGCGAAAACCACAGGAAGGGGATGCAGAATTATTTGTTCTGCGCCTCCGAACAGCAGGCCCGCCGCTTTCACGACATCTTTGAGGAGATCGGGCGGGAAGTACCCTATACCACCCTGGTGATGCCCCTCTATGCGGGCTTCCAGTCTGAAGCACTCGGGCTCTGTTGCTATACCGACCACCAGATTTTCGAACGCTACCACCGCTTCCACCTGCGCAACGGCTACGCCAAGAAGCAGGCCATTACCCTGAAAGACCTCAACAAACTGGAGGTAGGCGACTACGTGACCCATATCGACCACGGGATAGGAAAATTCGGCGGCCTGCAGAAAATCGATGTGGAAGGCAAACAACAGGAGGCCATAAAACTCATTTACGGCGACCGCGATATTTTGTATGTGAGTATCCACTCCCTGCACAAAATCGCCAAGTACAACGGCAAGGACGGGGCCGTTCCCAAAATCTACAAACTGGGGTCGGCCGCCTGGAAAAAGCTGAAGGCCAAGACCAAATCGAGGGTCAAGCAAATCGCCTTCGACCTCATCAAGGTATACGCCAAGCGCCGGATGAAACAGGGCCACGCCTACGCCCCCGACAGCTACCTCCAGCACGAGCTGGAAGCCTCTTTTCTGTATGAGGATACCCCCGACCAAAGCACCGCAACCGAGGCCGTAAAAGCCGATATGGAGAGTGAGCGGCCCATGGACCGCCTCATCTGCGGAGACGTGGGCTTCGGCAAGACCGAAGTGGCCATACGGGCTGCCTTCAAGGCCGTCGACAACGGGAAACAGGTAGCCGTGCTGGTACCTACCACCATCCTGGCTTTTCAGCACAACCGGACATTCCGGGAAAGGCTGTCGGAATTCCCGGTAACGGTAGACTACCTGAACCGCTTCCGCTCGGCCAAAGAGCGGAAAAACCTACTGGAAAACCTGGCCTCGGGCAAGCTCGACATCGTGATCGGCACCCACCAGCTGGTGAGCAGCCAGGTAAAATTCAAGGACCTCGGCCTGCTCATTGTAGACGAGGAACAGAAATTCGGCGTAGGGGTTAAAGACAAGCTGAAGAGCCTGAAGGAAAACATTGACGTGCTCACCCTGACGGCTACCCCAATCCCCCGTACGCTCCAATTCAGCCTGATGGCTGCCCGCGACCTCTCGGTGATCAATACGCCCCCGCCCAACCGCTACCCGATTGAGAGCAGGGTGATCCGCTTTGAAGAAGAAACCATACGCGATGCGGTGAGCTACGAGGTGCAACGGGGCGGGCAGGTCTTTTTCGTGCACAACCGCATCGAGAATATCCGGGAAGTGACCGGCATGCTGCAACGGCTTGTCCCGGATGCGCGTATCGGCATTGGCCATGGCCAGATGGACGGTAAAAAGCTCGAATCGCTCATGCTCGACTTCATGAACGGAGAGTTCGACGTACTGGTATCGACCACCATCATCGAAAGCGGCCTCGACGTGACCAATGCCAACACCATCTTTATCAATAACGCCCACAATTTCGGCTTAAGTGACCTGCACCAGATGCGGGGGCGGGTGGGAAGAGGCAACAAAAAGGCCTTCTGCTATTTCATTACGCCGCCCTATGAGCACATGACCCCGGAGGCGCGCAAGCGCATCCAGGCCCTGGAACAATTCACAGAACTGGGCAGTGGCTTCCATATCGCCATGAAGGACCTCGAAATCAGGGGGGCCGGCGACCTGCTGGGGGGCGAGCAGAGCGGGTTTATCAACGAGATCGGCTTTGAGACCTACCAGAAGATCCTGGCAGAGGCCATCGAGGAGCTGAAAGAAAACGAGTTCAGGGAACTGTACCAGGAAGAACGCCAGACCCGCCAGTCGTTTGTGCGGGAGACCCAGATCGACACCGATTTCGAACTGCTGTTTCCCGACGACTATGTGAACAACATTACCGAGCGGCTCAACCTCTACACCGAGATGAACGAGTGTGACTCGGAAGCGGCACTGGAAAACTTCCGCCTGCACCTGCGCGACCGCTTTGGCCCCCTGCCCCGGGAGGCCTCCGACCTGCTCGATTCGGTACGGATCAAATGGCTGGCCACCTCCCTGGGCCTGGAAAAGGTGGTTATGAAGAAAGGCAAATTGGTCGGGTACTTCATCGCCGACCAGCATTCCGACTTTTACCAGAGCCACACCTTTACACGCATCCTGCATCGGGTGCAACTGCATCCGGGGAAGGCAACGCTCCAGGAAAAACAGACGCGGTCGGGTTTGCGCCTGCTGCTGGTGGTGGAAAAGGTGAATGCTCCTGCCCGTGCACTGGAGGCCCTGCGTCTTTTTGCAGAAAGCCCTCCCCAGGCTCCGGTGCAGCCATAGCCCGGGTAGCACCTGAGAACGGGTGTGGGTAACCGGGAAATCTGTTATCTTTAGTACCGTTACTCAAACCCGACCCTATGAAACGACTTTTCTCCCTGTTGGCGCTCCTGGCTGTATCCCTGGGAAGCGTTACCGCCCAAAAGGTGGATTCCCTTTACATGCGCACCCACTACGACCTGGCCGAATACCACATCCCCATGCGCGACGGGGCCGAATTGTTCACCGTCGTCTATACCCCGAAAGACAACAGCAGGAAGTACCCCATTTTGCTTAACCGCACCTGCTACAACGCCTCGGGCTACACCGATTACCAGGTATCGCGCTACCCTTCCGACTTCCTGATCCGCGACGGATACATACTGGCCTACCAGGATGTACGTGGCCGGTATATGAGCGATGGCACCTTTGACAATATGACCCCGAACATTCCGGGGAACGACCCGTCCAACCCGAATGACATCGACGAGAGTTCTGATACCTACGACACCATCGAATGGCTCATCAACCACATTGGCAACAACAACGGGCGCGTGGGCATGTACGGGGTGTCTTACCCGGGCTTCTATACGGCCGCGGCCCTGCCCGATGCCCACCCGGCCCTGAAGGCTTCCTCCCCGCAGGCCCCCATTTCCGATTTCTTTTTTGACGACTTCCACCACCAGGGCGCTTACCTGGAAAGCTATACGGCGGCCTTTGCCGTCTTTGGCTACCAGAAACCGGGGCGCACGCGCGACGACTGGTTCCGCGACCCGATCATGCGTTTTTACGGGGAGCCCGCCAGCGACGGGTACGACTTCTACCTGAAACAGGGGCCGCTGAAAAACATCACCGAGAAGTACCACAGCGACAACTTTTTCTGGAAGCAGATCACGGAACACCCAAACTATGACGACTTCTGGCAAAAGCGGAGCATCCTGCCCCACCTGAGGGGGATAAACCACGCCGTCATGACCGTTGGAGGGTGGTTCGACGCCGAAGACCTGTACGGCCCGCTCAATATTTACAAAACTGTGGAGGCCAATAATCCGAAGGCGAAGAACACCATTGTGATGGGCCCCTGGGACCACGGCGGCTGGGCCCGCGAGCGCGGGCAAACCACCCACAACCACATCTACTTTGGCGACAGCATTTCCACGGGCTACCAGCGGGATGTGGAACGCCGCTTTTTCAACTACTACCTTAAAGACGAAGGCGATATGACCCTGCCCGAAGCGTTCATGTTCGACACGGGCACCAAGGAATGGAAGAGCTTCGACCACTGGCCGCCCAGGGAGGTAGCTCCTGTATCCTTTTACTTCGGGGAGAACGGGGAACTGTCGGTCGGGAAACCCACCGATGAAAAAGCCGTGTTCGACTATGTGAGCGACCCGGCAAAACCCGTGCCCTACACCTCCCAGACCGAGGGGTTAACCTTTACACCGAGAAGGTTTATGAGCGACGACCAGCGCGAGGCCTCCCGCAGGCCCGACGTGCTTACCTTTGCCACCGAACCCCTTACAGACCCCCGCACCATTGCCGGCGAGATTCTGGCAAAGCTCAAGGTTTCCATGACGGGGTCCGACGCCGATTTCATCGTGAAGCTTATAGACGTGTACCCTCCCGACCACCCGAAGTACGAGCACAACCCAGATAACATCGTGATGGGGGGCTACCAGCAGCTCGTGCGTTCCGAGGTTTTCCGGGGTAGGTTCCGAAACAGCTTCGAGCACCCGGAGCCGTTTGTGCCCGGGGAGGTATCGGATGTGAACTTTCGCCTGCAGGATGTCTTGCACACCTTCAAGCCCGGCCACCGGATCATGATTCAGATCCACAGCACCTGGTTCCCGTATATCGATCGCAACCCGCAGCAATACGTAGACAATATCTTCCAGGCCGAGGCTTCCGATTTTATCAAATCGACTATCAGCATCTACGGGGGGTCTTCGGTCGAAGCCGGTGGGTCAGTAGCTGAGCCTGCCCCTGTGGCACTGCCCCTGGAGGGGGCTATCAAGGATTAGGAGCCGGCTCCTGGCGGCCCGAGAGATTCAGAGCGATTTGAGGTCCTTTATCACCGCAAAGGCCGTATCGACCTGCTCGTCGTCCACCAGAATGGTAAACTCGTTGGTGGTTGAGATTACCTCGTAGAGCACAATCCCTTCCCATGCCAATCGCTGAAAGATGAAATAGTATATGCCGGGCACGGAGACGTTTTCGGCAGGTAATTTCACCGTAATGGAAGCCAGGTTTTCGGCCTTTTGGGTAAGCCGTTCGCCCTTAAAATGCTTTTCGACTGCACCATTCAGGCTGTTGCTTACCACGATGTTGAGTTCATTTACCCCACGGGAAGATGTGTAGAAGACATCTTTTTTGCGGGCTATCTCTTCGAGCAGTTTCCGCTGGTTTTCCAGGAGGGTGTCTGAGAGCAGGAAGGTGTAGTCGGTCAGGGAACTGCGCACGGTAATTTCCCCTATGTTCTTTAATACCTTGACGATGCGGTGCGTGGCCCGGAATTCCAGGTCGTCTGACAACCGTTTGAGCGCCATCACGATAGCCCCGTTGCGCACTTCCTTACCGAGCTGGGCTTCGATTTCGGGCTTTACCTGACGCGAAAGGGAAGTCAGGTTGATGATTCCCTGGGCCAGGGCGGTCTGCAGGAAAGGTTTTTTCTTGATGAAGTGTTCTACGACAGAAGAAATCGTTTTCATGTTGCTTTACTTGATGCAATTTTCAAAAATAACAAAATGTTATAGACGCCACAAACTTTTAAAAAAAGTAAAATGCGTCCTCCAGGTGTATCAATCGATAGCCAGCCGGTGCCCGTACGATTTGGATGATGTCGAACCGCACTTCCAAGCCCAGGCCGCTTTCGCAAATGAAATGGTGGGTAGCTTCTACCAGCCGTCGTATTTTCGCCTTGGGAATACTATCGGTTAGCGCCTCATAAAACCCGCCCGTACGCGTTTTTACTTCTACCACCACAAGAGATGAGCCCTGGCGGGCCAGGATATCGATTTCGGCCTTGCGGTATCTGTAGTTTCTGCAGAGGATGGCATAGCCGGCCTGTTCCAGATACGACACGGCGTAGTCTTCCCCTTCATTGCCAAGTTCCAAAGTATTGTTCACAGGGTCAATTCGGATCAAATTGTGAAGATTTTCTGCAATTCATCGAAAAAAAAGGTAGTTGGCCGCAATTTTCAAGCAAAGCGCGTACTTTCAGATGACCATACAACGAAAAACGAACTTATCTGATACTAAGCCCACTGTACACGCGTTAAGAATTTGCCCCCTGAACACATGAACGTTCTTAAAGCCTGCACTGCTAATGGATTACTTTGTGAATTGCAATACGGCGCCCCTAACGCCGTACGCACCCCCCTTGGACCGGGCCCGGGTACAACACCTGTTTCGGCGGCTGGGATTCAGCGCTTCAGTACAGACCGTTGACCAGGCAGTAGGCCAGACAGCCAACGCCCTGGTGAACAGCCTGATCAATGATGCCTTATCCCTGGCTCCCCTGCCTGCTCCACCATGGGCCGACTGGAACCGGACCAACTATCCGGCAGACGACGACCTGGCCGGGCAGACTGTCCGGTCGCAGCGCGACAGCTGGAGGCTCGACTACACCCGAGGCTTGCTCACCAACAACCTGAGAGACCGCCTGAGTTTTTTCTGGAGCAACCACTTCGTGACCGAGGTCGACATCTATGAAAGCCCGGGTTACCTCTATTATTACACGAATTGCCTGCAGCGGAATGCCATCGGCAATTTCCGCACCTTCGTTTCCGAAATAGGTCTTACCTATGCCATGCTCTATTACCTGGACGGGGTATACAACAACGGCGAGAACCCCAATGAAAATTACGCCCGCGAACTTTACGAACTCTTTACCCTGGGGGAAGGGAACAACTATACCGAACAGGATATTATTGAGACGGCCCGGGCCCTGAGCGGGTATACCGACCGGGGTACGGAAACCTGGGATCCGGTTACCTTTGACATCAGCACCTACGACCCGACCAGCAAAACCATTTTTGGCCAGGCAGGCACCTGGGGGTACCAGGATGTGATGAACATTCTCTTTACGCAGCGTGAGAGCGAAATTGCCCGGTTTATCTGTACCAAACTCTACGAATTTTTCGTGCACCCCGATTCGGCAGATGCCACCGGGAATGCCCAAACCATAATCTCGGGCATGGCGGCAACCTTTATCTCGAACAATTTCGAGCTGGCCCCAGTGCTTTCCCAACTTTTCAAGAGCCAGCATTTCTTTGACGAGAATGCTTTCGGGGTCATTATCAAGAGCCCCTTTGACCTTTACCTGAACTTTATCAATGAGACCGGGTTCGGCTACAACGACGGCGACATCTCCTTTGCGATGGATTCTTCGGCCCTGGTAGGGCAGGACGTCTTCGACCCCATTGATGTGGCCGGATGGCAGCGCGACCGCACCTGGATCAACACCAACTTTATCATCGGCCGCTGGCTTACCCTGGAAGTAGTTATCCAGGGGTTTTACCAGCGCGATGCGGAAGCCTTCCGCACCCTGGCCATGGATGCTGTTGGTGCCGGCAACAGTACTACCAGCAACCCCGAAATCGTAGTACGAGCCCTGGTAGACAAGTTCCTCCCCAAAGGCTTGCTTACCCCCCAGGACTTCGAGAATGCCATGGATGTATTCAAAATCGAAGACGTTCCCGAGAACTATTACGGATCAGATTACATCCCCGGCGGCCTCGGCCTCTGGATGCTGGCGGTTAGCCCGGAGGTACCCCAACAGGTCTTCCTGCTGCTGATGTACCTCTCCCGCCAACCCGAGTTTCAGTTAAAGTAAATCCTACGACTATGTGCAACACCCATATACACCTTCCCAAAGATTCCAATGCCCACGACCGGGAACATATCGTCTGGAGCCGCCGCTCCTTCCTGCAGGCATTGGGCATCGCTGGGTCGGGAACCATGATGCTCGGGCATAACCTGATCTCTGCATCGGCTCCCTCTCCCCTTACTGCGGCCATCGCCAACGCTCCGGGCGACGGCATCCTGATTTTAATTCGTCTCTCGGGTGGTAACGACGGGCTAAGCACGGTAATCCCCATCGAGCAATACGACACCTACGCCAATGCGCGTCCCAATATCTACATCCCGGAAAGCAAGATTCTGAAACTCACCGACGAGTTTGGGATTCCATCCTATATGCAGGCCCTGGAAAGCATGTGGGGCGAAGGTGCCTTCAAAGCAGTCCACGGGGTGGGATACCAGAACCAGAGCCTCTCACACTTTACCGGCTCCGACATCTTTGCCAACACCGACCTGACCACCACCAATTTCACCGGGGAGCGGACAGGCTGGATGGGCCGGTATTTCGAAAACCTGTACCCCGACTACCTGATCAACCCCCCGGCATCTCCGGCGGCCATCCAGATCGGACAGTACGGAAACCTGGTCTTCCAGGGAGAAGAGACGAATTACGCCTTCGTGACTTCCAACATAGACCAGCTGGAACAGATTGCCGAAACCGGGGTGCAATACAGCCTCGATCCTGCCCTGTTCGATGGTTGTATGTACGGGGATCAACTGCGTTTCCTGCGCGGGGTGGCCAACACCACCTATGAATATTCGGGGCTTATACACGAAGCCTATATGCGCGGGCAGAACGAGGTGCAATACCAGGACAACTACTTTGCCCGTCAGATGGCCCTGCTGGCCCGCCTGATCAAAGGCAACCTGGGCACCCGGGTTTATATGATTTCCATGGGCGGATTCGATACCCACGGCAACCAGCCCCTGGCCCACGAGCGGCTTATGACCGACCTCTCGGTGGCGGTCAAAGACTTTTACGACGACCTTACCTTTACCCAGCAAGACGACAAGGTGCTCAGCATGACTTTCTCGGAATTCGGGCGCCGTATTTTCGAAAACGGCTCAAACGGAACCGACCACGGAAAAGCAGCCCCTACCCTGTTTTTCGGGGCCGGACTGGAGGGCAGTGCCTTTGTGGGCGACCACCCTTCGCTCGACAGCCCGAACAGCCGCGGGAACCTGGAGTACACCATGGATTTCAGGGACCTCTACGCAACGGTGCTGGCCGAGTGGCTGTGCGTAGACATTCCCCTGGTGGAACAGCACCTGCTGGGTCATCCGTATAACCCGGTGAACCTCGGCTTCAATTGTTCGGGCGTTACCTTCCCCGACGTCGCCTACAGCGACCAGCCCCCCACCCCGCCCACCCAGGGTGGCGGCCCGGAAGGCGAGAACCCCACCGACGCCATGATCGAAGCCATTGTGCACAAGCCATACTACCCCTCCGACAACAACCCGTATATCCATGTGGAGATGCCCTTCAGCGCCCATATTGATGTTACGCTGTACAACATCCTGGGGCAGAAGGTGGCAACCCTGTTCAACGAGATGGTCTTCGAGGGCAACCTCGACATCGATGTGCGCGGCAGCGCGCCCCAGTACCTGGCCACCGGAAAATACATCTACCGGATCGGCGTACAGGACCGGCACCTGGCCAAGTCTATCCTGGTAGCCTGACACACTTCTCCCGAAACCGTTAATGCCCTCGGACACTGGACGCCCCTGATTATCGCATCTGTCCAGTGTCTCGAGGGTTTTTACTTTTACGCCTGTCTTGGCACAGGCCCGTAATTTTGGTTATTTTTGTGCGCAAATCCGCATCACATGGCAGCAGACTCAGGCGCCTTCAAAAGAACTACCATCACGGCGGCCCTGCCTTATACGAACGGCCCCATACACATCGGCCACCTGGCAGGCGTGTACGTGCCGGCCGACATCTACGCCCGATTCCTGAGGTTGCAAAAGAAGGAAGTACTCTTTGTCTGCGGCAGTGACGAACATGGGGTGGCCATCCCCATGAAAGCGAAAAAGGAAGGGATCAGCCCCCGCGAGCTCATCGACAAGTACCACGCAATCATCAAGAAATCTTTTGAAGATTTCGGTATCGCCTTCGACAATTACTCGCGCACCTCGGCCGAAATCCACCACCAGACGGCATCGGATTTCTTTTCATCCCTCTACAGGCAGGGCGATTTCATCGAGGAGGTTAGCGAGCAGCTCTACGACCCGGAGGCCCAGCAGTTTCTGGCCGACCGTTTTGTGGTGGGCACCTGCCCGAAATGCGGTCATGAGTCGGCCTACGGCGACCAGTGCGAACAATGCGGCTCTTCCCTGAATGCCACCGACCTGATCAACCCGCGTTCCGTGATCAGCGGGGCCACCCCGGTGCTCAAAAAGACCAAACACTGGTTTTTGCCCCTCGACCGGTACGAATCTTTCCTGAAAGGATGGATTTTGGAAGGGCACAAAGACGACTGGAAGCCCAATGTCTACGGACAGTGTAAATCGTGGATCGACGATGGGCTCAAACCCCGGGCGGTTACCCGCGACCTCGACTGGGGCATCCCGGTTCCGCTCAAAGGGGCCGAAGGCAAAGTATTGTACGTATGGTTCGACGCCCCCATCGGTTACATTTCCTCCACCAAGGAGTGGGCCGCCCGCGAAGGGCAGGCCTGGGAACCCTGGTGGCAGGACCCCGAGACCCGCCTGCTCCATTTTATCGGCAAAGACAACATCGTCTTCCACTGCATTATCTTTCCGGCCATGCTCAAGGCACACGGCACTTACGTCCTTCCCGACAACGTGCCGGCCAATGAGTTCCTGAACCTGGAAGGCCAGAAGCTCTCCACCTCGCGCAACTGGGCCGTATGGCTGCACGAGTACCTGGAGGAATTCCCGGGCATGCAGGATGTCCTGCGCTATACCCTTACGGCCAATGCCCCCGAGACCAAAGACAACGACTTTACGTGGAAAGACTTCCAGGCGCGCAACAACAATGAGCTGGTAGCCATTTTCGGGAATTTTGTGAACCGGGTATCGGTGCTCACCGGGAAGTATTTTGACAGCTGTCTTCCCCAACCGGCTGCCCTTAGCCCCCGCGACGAGGAAACCCTGGAGCAGCTGAGGGCCTTCCCTGAGCGCATAGCCGATTGCCTGGAACGATTCCGATTCAGGGAAGGCTCACAGGAATTGATGAACCTGGCCCGCCTGGGCAACAAATACCTGGCCGACGAAGAACCGTGGAAAGTTATCAAGCAAGATCCGCAGCGGGTTGGCACCATCCTTTTTATCGGCCAGCAGATCGCTGCCGCCCTGGCAGTATTGAGCGAACCCTTCCTGCCATTTACGTCCTCAAAACTGCAGGAGATGCTGCGCATGGATACCCTTGCCAGCCCCTGCAACTGGGAACAGGTGAGCCGGGCAGAATACCTGCTGCCAGCCGGGCATTGCCTGGGGGAAGCACAGCTGCTGTTCCGCAAGGTAGAAGATTCTGAGATTCAGGCCCAGCTAGACAAACTAGAGGCCACCAAAAAACAAAACGACATGGAAAACACCTCCCTGCCCGCCCAAAAGGAAACCATCCAGTATGACGATTTCGGGAAAATGGACATCCGCGTGGGTACCATCCTGCAGGCCGAAAAAATGCCCAAGGCCAATAAGCTTATCGTGATGAAGGTAGATACCGGCATCGACACCCGCACCATCATCTCGGGTATTGCCGAACATTTTACCCCCGAAGAGCTGGTGGGCAAGCAAGTATCTGTTTTGGTTAACCTGGCGCCCAGGCCCTTGCGCGGGGTAGAGAGCCAGGGCATGATTTTGCTGGCCGAAGACGCCAGCGGGAAACTGGTGTTCGTAAGCCCCGAACAGGCCGTAGGCAACGGGGCGGTGGTGCGCTAACTCCAACCCGGCCGGCCACCTTGCTCAAGATAGCCTCACACCCGCAGTACCGGCACCCACTTCCCGGGGGGCATCGTTTCCCCATGGATAAATACGAGCTGCTGCCCCGGCAGTTGCTGCACGAAGGCACCTGTACCCACGAAAATTTCTTTGAGCCCGGAATGCCCGACGAGGCCGATATCTTGCTGGCCCACGAGCCCGGCTACCTGCATGACCTGAAGGCCGGGAACCTTTCGGCCCGGGCCATGCGCAAAGTGGGCTTCCCCTGGAGTCAGGCCCTGGTGGAGCGTGAGCTCCGCATTGCCCAGGGGAGCATACAGGGCAGCCTCTACGCCCTGGAAAACGGGGTGTCCATGAATATCGCCGGCGGCACCCACCATGCGTATGCCGACCGGGGAGAAGCCTTCTGCCTGCTCAACGACCAGGCCATTGCTGCCCATGTGTTGCTGGCCCGCGGCCTGGCCAGGCAAATCCTGATTTTAGACCTCGATGTGCACCAGGGCAATGGCACCGCCGAGATTTTTAAACAAGAACCACGGGTCTACACATTTTCCATACACGGCAAGGCCAATTATCCCTTTAAAAAGGAAGTGTCAGACCGGGATATCGCCCTGGAAAAAGGCACTGGCGATCAGGCCTATCTGGCCTTGCTGGAAGCGCAGCTCGAATGGCTGTACCGGGAGGTGAACCCCGATTTTGTGTATTTCCTCGCCGGGGTCGATGTACTTGAAACCGATAAGCTGGGGACCCTGTCGCTAACCCTGGAAGGGTGCCGCAGGCGCGACGAAATGGTGCTGCAATGGTGCCATGGGCACGGGCTGCCAATACAGTGCAGCATGGGCGGGGGGTATTCTCCCCTGCTGCGGACCATCGTGGAAGCCCATTCGAACACATACCGCCTGGCGCAGCGCATTTATTTTTAGGGAGCATTGTTGCCATCGGGAGCCCGGAGCCGATTTTTTCCTAATTTGCAGAAAACCAACACCACTGCTCATGCGATTGCACCTATTCCCTGTTGGCCTGCTCGCCCCTGCCGGGATGCTCTTCCTGATCGTTTCCTGTGGCAGCAAGGGCCCGAAACCTCCAGCAGAAGTCCCGGGCGACAGTCCCTCCCTTTCCAAAGTAAAGGTCATCTTCGACACCGATGCCAACAACGAGCTCGACGATCAGCACGCCCTGGCCTACTTGCTGATGAACGGCCCCGTTTTTGACCTGAAGGGGGTAACCGTAAATGCCACCGTAAACGGAGGGGGCATCGAGGGGCATTACCGCGAGGCCGAACGCGTGCTGCAACTTTGCAACCTGGGCGGAAAAGTCCCGCTGCTGAAAGGAGCCGACGGGAACTACCCCGAAATTGCGGCCGGTTTCGACCCGCTGGACTTCGACGGCCAACAGGCCGTAGACTTTATCCTGGAGCAGACCCGAACCGATTCGGTGGTGCTCGTGGCGGTGGGCAAACTCACCAATATCGCCCTGGCCCTGAAAAAAGACCCGGGCCTTGCCACCCGCACCCGGTTGGTCTGGCTGGGTTCCAACTACCCGGACCCCGGTGAATACAACCAGGACAACGACACTGCCTCGGTGAACTACGTACTGCGCAGCCAGATCCCGTTTGAAATGGTTACCGTGCGTTTTGGCCAGCCCAGCGGCACCGCTGCGGTCTTTGTAACCCAGCAGGAGATCAACACGAAAATGCCCGGGCTCGGGCCCCGTGCCGAATTCCCGGTAACTGGTCGCCACGGTGGAACGTTCGGGAATTTCGGTGACTATTCGGTAAACCTTTTCGAGCATATCGATTACCACTCTGATCCACCTTCCCGGCCCTTGTTCGACATGGTGGCCGTTGCCGTGCTCAAAAACCCTTCCTGGGGGCAAAAACGGCAGCACCCGGCCCCGGTCCTGATCGACAACCAATGGCAGGAACAGCCTGGCAATCTCCGTCAGATCAGCATTTGGGAGTATTTTGACCGGGAAGCTATTCTGGCAGATTTCTTCCAAACCCTGTCCGATCCTCAACTGGTCTCAACCCCTTCCCAGCCATGAACAGGGTAGCTGTAATCGGTAGTTCAAACACCGACATGGTTGTAAAGACCTCTCGCTTTCCCACCCCCGGTGAGACGGTTCTGGGGGGTGAATTTTTTGTTTTCCCGGGCGGTAAAGGGGCAAACCAGGCAGTGGCCGCGGCCCGAATGGGCGCCGACGTGCGTTTTTTCTGCGCCTTGGGTGACGACTCTTTCGGGCAACAGGCCCGGCAGGGGTATGCCCGAGAGGGCATTCGCACCGATGCCATTTTAAAGGTGCCTGATACGGCCACAGGGGTGGCGCTTATAACGGTAAACGAAGCAGGGGAAAACGAAATTGTGGTGGCCCCCGGGGCCAATGCCAGACTTACCGCCGAATTCCTGAAAGAGCAGGCCTTGCTTTTACAGGAAACCGACCTCGCCCTGGCTCAGCTCGAAATCCCCATCGCAGTCATCAGCTTTCTGGCTGGCTTCTGCAGGGAAAAGGGCATCCCGCTTCTGCTGAACCCTGCCCCGGCTCAGCCCCTGGCCTCCGACCTGTTGGAAGGCCTGTTCGCAATAAGCCCGAATCAGTCAGAGACCGAAAGGCTTACAGGCATCAGGCCAGACAGCCCTGCGACAGCCGAAAAGGCAGCCGCGGTGCTCCGGAAGCAGGGTGTCGAAAACGTCGCCATTACCCTTGGGGCAGCAGGGGTGTTCTACCTGGGAACAGAAGGTAAATTCCAGCTGCCCCCACCCCGGGTAAAAGCGATAGATACCACTGCCGCGGGAGATGTATTTAACGGGGTGCTTGCGGCCGGGCTTGCCAGCGGAAACACCTGGAAAGACAGTCTGATTCGGGCCAACCGGGCAGCAGCCCTCTCGGTGACCCGCATGGGCGCCCAGGCCTCTGCGCCTTATCTGAAAGAACTCGAACCCTAAATCCTATACTAAAAATGTTTGTCATTGACCACTATCCGGTTGCCGTACTATTCTGTATCATCACCATGCTGGCCTGGGGTTCCTGGGCCAACACCCAAAAACTGGCATCCCCCGGCTGGCGTTTTGAGCTCTACTACTGGGACTATGTGCTGGGCATTCTGCTGTTCGCCACCTTGCTGGCACTCACAGTTGGCAGCACCGGAAACGAAGGGCGCGCATTTATCGCCGACCTGGGGCAGGCCAGCGGCGAAAATCTGGGTTCGGCTTTCCTGGGCGGGGTCCTTTTCAACGCTGCCAACATTTTGCTGGTCGCCGCTATAACACTGGCGGGCATGTCGGTGGCCTTCCCTGTCGGCATCGGCCTGGCCCTGGTCATAGGAGTCGTGGTCAATTACCTGGATACCCCGGTGGGGCAGGCAGAAACCCTGTTTTTCGGGGTCGCCCTGGTGGTACTGGCCATCGTCATCAACGCCCTGGCCTACAAACGACTTTCCCAGGCCCGCAAAACGGTCCCTGCCAAGGGCCTGCTGCTGGCTATTGTGGCCGGGGGGCTTATGGGCCTTTTCTACAAGTACGTAGCCCAATCTATGTTTTCCGATTTTACACAGCCCCTGCCGGGCAAATTAAGCCCGTACACGGCCGTATTTATCTTCTCCCTGGGGATATTGGCCAGCAACCTGGTTTTCAACACCCTGCTGATGCGCAGACCTGTAGAAGGGGCCCCCGTACGGTTTAAGGACTACCTGCAGGGCAGTTCGCGCAACCACCTCATGGGTTGGCTGGGCGGGATTATCTGGTGTATCGGCATGTCGTTCAGCATCCTGGCCTCCGACAAGGCAGGGCCGGCCATTTCATACGGCCTCGGACAGGGCGCGACCGTTGTTGCCGCCCTTTGGGGCATCTATATCTGGAAGGAATTTGCAGGGGCGCCCAAGGGTGTCTCGAAGATGCTCCATGCCATGCTGCTCCTCTATGTGGCAGGTCTTGCCCTGATCGTACTGGCCCGGTAAGCCCAGAGCAAGTAGCACATCGCCATTGCTTAAAAAGCGCAAGGTTTCGTACCTTTATGGAAAATTTCAGTCATGCTTAAAAAGAAGGTCGAAACCGCCCTGAACGAACAAATCCGCATAGAAGCGGAATCTTCACAGATTTATCTCTCCATGGCTTCCTGGGCCGAGGTCAAGGGATTGGAAGGCATTGCCCAGTTCCTCTATAAGCATTCCGACGAGGAGCGGATGCACATGCTCAAATTCTTCAAATACGTGAACGAACGCGGCGGGCACGCCATCGTGTCTGAACTCTCGGCTCCCAAGATCGATTTCGGTTCGTTCCAGCAGTTGTTCCGCGAGCTGTTCGAGCATGAAATCATGGTGTCGGAATGCATCAACAACCTGGTGCATATTACCCTGGAAGAGAAAGACTACGCCACCCACAATTTCCTGCAATGGTTTGTGGCCGAACAAATAGAGGAAGAGGCCCTGGCCCGAACCATCCTCGACAAGATTGACCTGATCGGGAGCGACAAAGGCGGGCTTTACCTCTTTGACCGCGATATCCAGCAGCTAACCGTCAACAGTGCCGCCGATCCGGGCCCGGCCTAGCTTGTTAAATTTTATTTAGATTTATTATAAATTACTACCTTTGACAGGAGCCGCTGTCATGGGAAAGAAAAAAACAGCCGAGAAGGAAAAAAAAGCCGAGAAGAGCCGTGCCAAACGGCTTAAAAAGCTTGCCGTTACCTGCTGTTCCCCTAAAGGGTGCAAATCGAAATGCTGCGAGAAATACGCCAGGTGCGAAACCAAGCGTTGTAAAAATTGCCCCTGCCTGGACCTGCTCCAAACCCTTCAGGAATCCCGATTGTTTAGCGAAGTGGCCTGATCTTCGGGCGCGTTACTGCCTCTTGGCCACAGGGAGGGAACCTTCCTTGCCGGCACTGGTGTATGCTTCCAGTTTGTCCGGACCGAACTGGATGTAATACGAGGCCTGCAACAAATAATAATCGCCGTGGTCGCATGTGGTGTCGCACAAGGGTCGGTGGGCGGCATAGACGTTGTGTTTGGCCTCCAGATAGAACCGAAAGGCATCGGGCTTCTGTCTGAGCAAGGCCTGTTCAAAGGCCCGCTGATCCTTCCAGTAATCGAGTTCGTCCTGTTCTGCCGAGAAGCGCACTACCTGTTCGTAAACGCCGTCTGAGTGCCCCATATTTGAAAAGAAGGAGCCCTCATCCTTTTGCGCCCACCCCCAGGATGGACCCATCAGGGCAACTAGCAGGGTTATGTACACAATCCGACGCATCAGGGAGCTTTTTATCAAATAAGACGAAATGCTTTCCCTTAAGTTACAGGAAGTTGCGTGTTTTCTACAAAAAAAGAGGCCAATGGCCTCTTTTCCCGGTTAAAAGCAAGAAAGCGCTTATTTGCCCAATAAGAGCAACTCTGTACAACGAACCTCCGTCACATACTTGCGCTGCCCTTCGGCCGTGTCGTAATGCCGGTGGATGAGTTTGCCCTCCACGGCCACTTCCTTGCCCTTGTTCAGGTAATTCTCGGCAATTTCAGCCGTTTTGCCCCAGGCGACCACCTGGTGCCACTGGGTGTCGGTTACCTTTTCGCCCTCCCCGTTGCGGTAGGTTTCATTCGTTGCCAGTGAAAAGCGCGCCAATCTGCCGCCACCCTCCAGGACGGTCACTTCCGGGTCTTGCCCGAGGTTGCCAATCAATTGTACTCTGTTCCTCAATGCGTTCATGGTTCTGAAATTTGTATAAGATGAATATGTGGTGCCCGGAATTGACCCCGGCCTTGCAAACTTAGGCTCCTGCCATGCCGGTTGTCGGTCGGCAAACGCTTGTATTCGTTTGTAAACGCCTTGCTGAAGTCCAGTTGGGCAGAAACACGTCTTGCTGCCCATTGAATTGCCTGCCTGCCTTGGCAGAAACATTTGAATAATACGTATCTTACTTTCTCATTCGAACACAAACCAACCCGACATGAAACGAATCTTTTTACTGGTGCCCGCGCTGCTGCTTCTCACCGCACCGCTCCGGGCACAGGATGCCGCACAGGTGGTGGCCCAAATCGAAAAGGAAGCCATTGAATCTTCCCAACTGCAAACCATGGCCCACCAGCTGATGGACGTAATAGGCCCCCGGCTCGTGGGAACGCCCCAGATGCAAAAAGCCCATGAATGGGCGGTAAACACCTTTAAGGGGTGGGGCATTGCGGCCGCAAACGAAACATGGGGCACCTGGCGGGGCTGGCAACGCGGTATTTGCCATATAGACCTCATGGAGCCCAGGGAAGTAACCCTGCACGGCCGGCAACTGGCCTGGAGCCCAGGCACCTCCTCCAAGGGTATTACCGCCGGGCTGGTTACCCTGCCAGAAGCAGCCGATTCCCTGGCCTTTGCCCGCTGGCTTCCTCAGGTGAAAGGCAAATGGGTCTGCGTTTCGATGCCCCAGCCCACCGGTCGGCCCGACGACAACTGGGAAGAGTTCGCCACTGCTGAATCTTTTGAAAAAATGAAGCGTGAAAGGGAGGCCCAGAACAAAGCATGGGACGACAACCTGAGACGTACAGGCTACGATTCCAGGTCGCTGAACACTGCCCTGGAAGCTGCCGGTGCGGCCGGCATACTGCAGTCGAGGTGGTCCAATGCCTTTGGCGCCAATAAGATTTTCAGTGCCAACACCGAAAAGATCCCGGTTATCGACCTGGCCCAGGAAGACTACGGCCTGGTCTACCGGCTGGCTGTGAACGGCGACCAACCCATAATAAAAGTGGTTGCCGAGTCTGAGGAGCTGGGCAGGGTGCCTACCTTCAACACCGTGGCACGCATTCAGGGCACCGAGCTCCCAGACGAATACGTGGTGCTTTCAGCCCATTTCGATTCGTGGGAC
Source organism: Robiginitalea sp. (assembly GCA_024642005.1). Lineage (GTDB taxonomy): Bacteria > Bacteroidota > Bacteroidia > Flavobacteriales > Flavobacteriaceae > Robiginitalea. Next base: position 47,536 of record JAHECA010000019.1, read on the forward strand.
GGGGGAACTGGGGCAACCGACAACGGCACCGGCACCATCACGATGATGGAAGCAGCGCGACTGCTCAAAAAGGTTCTGCCCAACCCGAAACGCACCATCCTGATTGGTCTGTGGGGCAGCGAGGAACAGGGACTGAACGGGTCGAGGGCCTTTGTGGAGGACCACCCGGAAGTGGTTTCGGGCCTGCAGGCCCTGTTCAACCAGGACAACGGCACCGGCAGGGTGGTCCAGATCTCGGGGCAGGGCTTCCTGCACGCCTACGACTATCTGGGCAGGTGGCTTGAGGCGGTACCCGATACCATTACCCGCCACATTGAAACCACCTTCCCCGGGAACCCGGGGCGCGGGGGCTCCGATTACGCCTCCTTTGTAGCCGCCGGGGCACCTGCCTTTTCGCTGAGCTCCCTGAGTTGGAGCTATTGGAATTATACCTGGCATACAAACCTAGACACCTACGACAAAATTGTGTTCGACGACGTGCAGAACAATGCCATTCTCACCGCCGTGCTGGCCTATATGGCCAGTGAGGACCCACAGCGTACTTCCCGAGAAAAGGCCGTGCTATCGAAAGACCCCAGAACGGGCGAGCAGCGGCAATGGCCCGAGCCCAGAAGCCCCGAACGCGAAGGCGGCAAAAACGACTGATCAACCCGAAACGAGAGACCCAACCACAAACCCATTCCCGATGAAAGCAAAACTCCTTTTGCTGGCCCTGCTGCTGACCCTAGGCGCACAGGGGCAACGAAAAAAAACCAGGATCCCCGAACCCGTTCTGAACGACAGCCTCTACCAGGGCCTGAAATGGCGCAATATCGGCCCCTTCAGGGGTGGCCGCAGTGTAACCGTCTGCGGTGTTCCGAGCCAGCCTGGCACCTTTTACATGGGGTCTACCGGGGGTGGGGTCTGGAAAACTACCGACGGGGGGATTCGCTGGGATAACGTCTCAGACGGCTTCTTCAAGACCGGCACCGTGGGCGACCTCGCCGTATCGGCCTCCAACCCCAACGTGGTGCTGGCAGGCATGGGCGAACACCCCGCCCGGGGGGTAATGACTTCCATGGGAGACGGGGTGTACCTCTCGCGCAATGCAGGCAAGAGCTGGGAACACCTGGGCCTGGCGAAGAGCCGTCATATCTCAGATGTCATCATCCATCCCCGCGATGAAAATACCTACTACGTGGCCGTACAGGGGGCGCAGTACGGACCCAGTCCAGACCGCGGCATCTACCGCACCACCGACGGGGGCAAGACCTGGGACCGCATCCTCTATGTGAATGAGGTTACCGGGGCATCTTCCCTGAGCATGGACCCCGGCAACCCCCTGATATTGTACGCGGCCTTCTGGGAACACCGCCGCAAGCCCTGGACCATGGAATCTGGAGGGCCTAATTCAGGTCTCTATAAATCAGAAGACGGGGGAACCACCTGGAAAAAGCTCAAAGAAGGCCTTCCGGAAGCTTTCGGCAAAGCCGGCATCTCGGCTTCAGGAGCCCGGCAAGGCCTCGTGTTTGCCGTTTTGGAAGCCGAGGGCGACAAGGCCGGGGTATACCGCAGCGACGACGGGGGCGACTCCTGGCAGCAGGTCAATAAAGACCGGATCAACGTGGCGCGTTCGTGGTATTATATGGAAATTTTCGCCGACCCCGTAGACCCCAACCGGGTGTATGTGCTGAATGCCCCGGTAACCCGTTCCATAGACGGGGGGAAAACCTTTCAGCCCCTTTCCACACCGCACGGAGACAACCACGACCTGTGGATACACCCGGGCGACAACAACATCCTGGCCAATGCCAACGACGGTGGGGCCAACATCAGCTACAACGGCGGGCAAACCTGGAGCAGCCAGGAAAACCAACCCACCGCCCAATTCTACCGGGTAATCGCCGACAACCGTTTCCCGTATTACGTTTACGGCGGACAACAAGACAATTCGGCCATCGCCATCGCCAGCCGCACCAACGGGGCGGGGATCGATTGGAAAGACTGGTACTCGGTGGCCGGCTGCGAGAGTGCCTACCTGGCCTTCGACCCTGATAACCCCGATCTGGTATACGGCGGCTGTTACCAGGGCATTATTGAGAAATGGGTGGCGGCCACCCATGATGCCAAGGAAATCAAGGAATACCCCGAGCTATCGCTGGGCAATCCGCCCAACCGGCACCGGTACCGCTACAACTGGAATGCCCCAATCATCAGCGACCCACACGACCGTGCAACCCTCTACCATGCGGGCAACGTGGTATTCCGCTCGAGCGACCAGGGCCAGAGTTGGGAAGCGATCAGCCCGGACCTGACCCGGAACGACCCGGCCCATCAGGGGCCCGGGGGGCAGCCGTATACGAACGAGGCAGCCGGAGGGGAAAATTACAATACGCTGATGTACCTGGTTGCCTCGCCTCACGAGCAAGGTGTTTTATGGGCCGGAAGTGACGACGGGCTGGTACACCTGACCCGTGACGGCGGGCAGAACTGGGCAAACGTTACCCCTGCAGGCATGCAGGAAGGCATTGTGAACAGCATCGAGGTGTCGCCCCACAACCCGGCCACCGCCTATGTTACCCTGATGCGGTACAAGTTCATGGACCTGACCCCATATGTGTACAAGACCACCGACTACGGCCAGCAGTGGACGCTTGTCACGAATGGCTTCGACGATCCGAATGGTTTCCCCAGGGTGGTGCGGGAAGACCCGGCCAGGCCGGGCCTGCTTTATGCGGGTACCGAAACCGGCCTGTACCTGTCTGTAAACGGGGGGCAGCTCTGGGAGCGGTTCCAGCTTAACCTGCCTGTGGTGCCGATTAACGACCTGGGCTTTCGGGCCAACGACCTGATTGCCGCTACGGCCGGCCGCGCCTTCTGGATCCTGGACGATTTGTCGTCGTTGCAGCAACTGGCCGGACAGGAAAAAGGCTTCAGCCTCGTTAGCCCTCGGGACACCTACCTATTCAGCGGCGGTTCAGTCGACAAATTCGAACCGGGCCTCGGACAAAATCCAAAATCAGGGGTTTTGCTCGATTATTACCTGGCCAAAGATTCCGATTCTGCCAAGATAAAGCTGGAGATCCTGCAAGGCGAAAAGGTGTTGCGCACCTATTCCAACCAGGCCCCAAAAGACTTCAAATCATGGCCGGGGGGGCCTTCCAAGCCCGAGGTCTTACCGGCCAAAAAGGGCCTGAACCGTTTTGCCTGGAATTTCAGGCGCGAGGCGTTGCCTGCCGTTAACGGCGTCTTCGTATACGGCGATTACAGCGGCTCAAGGGTTGGCCCCGGCACTTATACAGCCCGGCTTACCCTCGATTCCCTGGAAGTGAGCCGGGAATTCCGGGTGCTGGCCCGGCCCGGCCTGCAGGCAACCCCTGCACAATTCGCAGAGCAACAGCAGGCCCTGGCCCAGATCGAAGGGGCCATTCGCGACATGCACGAAGCGGTAAACCAAATGCGCTCGGTTCGCGACCAGCTCAAGGGTTACAAAGGGCTGCTCGCAGAACAGGAAAAAGCCAAACCCCTGCTGGAAAAGGGAGACGCCCTGCTGGAGCGCATCAAGGCCTGGGAAGAACGGCTCATCCAACCCGACCAAAAGACCTTTCAGGACGTAATCAATTTCAACAACCGGCTCAATGCCGAACTCATGTACCTGAAATCGTATGTAGACGCCCCCCTGCCCGAACTCACCCAAGGGGCGCGGGAACGCCTGGGAGACCTGATGGGCGAATGGGCTTCCCTGGCGAGGGAACGCGATGCGATCGTAAACGGGGAAATGCAGGGGTATAACCAGCTCTACCGCGAACTCGACCTGCCCGCCCTGATTATGGAATAAAGCGAAGATGGAATTTTTTACTGATCGTGAATTTCAGACCGCCGACCTACCTTCGGGTGGTCTTTCAAAAGGATCATACGACTCCTGTACCTTTAGGGGTCTCAATCTCTCGGGAGGCTATCTCGACGGTTGCCATTTTTTGGATTGCGAGTTCGTGGATTGCAACCTGAGCAATGCAAACATCGGCGGCGCCCAATGGAATGGGGCCCGTTTTCGGGGATGCAAGATGGTGGGTCTCCGTTTTGAAACTTGCGGGCAGTACATCACAGGACTGCGGTTTGAAAAGAGCCAGCTCGACTTTTCCTCCTTTAGCGGAATCGCAGTACAGGGAACCTTATTTGAAGACTGCTCGCTGCGGGAAGTAGATTTTACGCAGGCCGATTTAAGCCGTGCGGCGTTTACGCGTTGCAACCTGGATCGGGCTGCTTTTTCGCAAACGAATCTGGAAGGTGCCGATTTGAGCACGGCCCTTCACTTTTCGATCGACCCGGAACAAAACCGGCTGCGCAAGGCACGCTTTTCCACCGAAGGCCTGCCGGGGCTGTTGGGGAAATACGGGATATTAATTGAATAATAAGGCTTTTGAAAGGACGTTGTCTGGAATGCAATACCGAATTCAGGGGGCGTACCGACAAGAAATTCTGTTCGGACTATTGCAGGAACGCCTATCACAACCGGATAAACCGCGACAGCAACAACCTGGTTCGCACGGTAAACAACCGCTTGCGGAAGAATTACCGCATTTTACAGGGTATAGCCGCAAGGCCTGGGGCCGAGCCAATCGGGCGATCCCAGCTAACTGACCGCGGGTTTGACTTCAACAGCATAACAGGCATCAGCGCCACCCAGCAGGGCAGGCCATGTTACTGCGTGTACGACCTGGGTTATATTGCCCAGGGGGCAGACTCCGTAAAAATTGTGAAGGCACCCCCGAATACGGGCGCCGCGTCTCGCTATTTATAGTTGTGTGAGGAGAGTTTCAGTGCGGCTACCACAATATCTTTCCGGCTGATTTGGCCTACCAAAAGACCATCTTTCATAACCGGTAAACGGCGGCGGTTGTTTTTATGGAAGCGGTCGGCGGCATCGAAGATAGACATGTCGTGGGGTATGGTATCCACGTTTTTGGTCATGAAGGCCTCCACACTCTTCTCAAGAATCGGCTGGTTGAAATAGCGGCTCTCAGAGATCTGCTTCATGCAGTCGGCTTCGGATACAATCCCGACCAGAAACCCGTTATCGTCCAGTACTGGGCCCCCTGAAATGCGGTTTTTTGCAAAGGTTTCCATTACTTCAAGAATAGACTGTTCCGGGTGAAAGGTCACCAGTTTGCGCGTCATATAATCAGATACCAGTATAGGGGCGTCGTACTCTTTTTTCGACACTTCCCTGGCCCTGCGGCCCACAAAGCTTTTGATTCCCATGGGTCATTAATTAGTAGGGTGAAGCTCTAAATATATCAAAATTCTTTTAATTATTTTCACGATATTTTGATATTACATGCCGACCTTCTAATATTTTAAACTTTTAACTGTCTTTTTGATATCCCAATGAAACCCACCACCTCCGTTGTTTCTTTCCTGATTTTGCTTTTTTTCACCTACCTGGCTTTCCAGTTTGCCATGCCGGCATACCGGCCCGATGCCAGCCTGCCCAAAACCGATTTTTCTACGGACCGGGCACTGGAACAGCTGCGACACATTTCCCAAAAGCCTCATGGAGTGGGTTTTCCGGCGCATACGGCAGTGCGCGATTACATACGCGAAGCCCTCGAAGGGATGGGGTTGCAGACCGAACTCCAGACCGGTTACACGGCAGGCGATTGGGGGAACCTCAGCAAGGCCGAAAACATTTTGGCCCGCCTCCCCGGCCGGGAGCCCGGGAAAGCCCTGCTGTTATTATCCCATTACGACAGCAGCCCCCATTCGTCCCTGGGCGCCAGCGATGCCGGCAGCGGGGTGGTTACCATCCTCGAGGGCCTCAGGGCCTTTCTGGCAGCGAACCAACAACCCAAAAACGACCTCATTGTCCTGATTTCAGATGCCGAAGAACTGGGCCTGAACGGAGCCGACCTGTTTGTTAACAGCCACCCCTGGGCCCATGATGTGGGCCTGGTTCTGAATTTCGAAGCCCGGGGAAGCGGCGGGCCCGGGTACATGCTTATCGAGACCAATGGGGGCAATGCCGGCCTGATCGATGCCTTCACGGCGGCCGCCCCTCCCTATCCGGTAGCCAATTCCCTGGCCTACAGCATCTACAAAATGCTGCCCAATGATACCGACCTGACCGTTTTCAGGGAAGACGGCGACATTCAGGGCTTCAATTTTGCATTCATAGACGACCATTTCGACTACCATACCGCCCTGGATTCGTGGGAGCGGCTCGACCGCAATACCCTGGCGCATCAGGGGAGTTACCTGGTTTCCCTCCTGAGCTATTTCAGCGAGGCCGACCTGGCCAGGTTGCAGAGCCCCGACGATTCGGTTTACTTCAATATGCCCTTTCTGGGGCTGATGCACTATCCTAACACCTTCATCTGGCCCGGTTTCGCGCTCGCCTTGTTGCTGCTGTTGGCCACGCTGATAACCGGGCTGCGCAACGGCACACTTTCGGCCCGGGGCATGGCCTTTGGCCTGTTACCCGCCCTGGCGGTGCTTGGCCTCAACGGGTTGCTCGGCTATTTCGCCTGGCCGATGCTGAAAGCCGCCTACCCGGCCTATACCGACATGCTCCATGGCTTTACCTATAACGGCTATCTGTACATAGGCGCCCTTGCCGCCCTGGCATTCGGCAGCGGTTTTCTGATATACGGCAGGCGCTACAAGGGCAATGCCGCAGATGCACTGGTCGCCCCTGCCCTATTGTGGCTCTTGCTTTGCGGGGCACTGAACCAGTACCTGCCCGGGGCTGCCTTTTTCGTTTTGCCCGGCATTGCCCTGCTCGCCGGCCTGCTCATCCTGGTCCTGGAGCCCCGCCCCAGCCCCTATTTGTTCACCATGCTGGGAGTGCCGGCCCTTTGGCTATTCGCCCCTTTTGTGAAAATGTTCCCGGTCGGGCTTGGTCTTAAAATGCTGGTGACCGCCAGCCTGATGAGCAGCTTTATTTTTCTGCTGCTACTCGGCATATTCCTGCAATATCCGCAACGACGGCGTTTCGGATGGCTGGGCGTGCTGGTCGGGGCAGGTCTGCTGGTCGGAGCCCACCTGACCAGTGGCTTTACACCCGAACGCCCCAAACCGAGCAGCCTGTTGTACGTGATGAATGCCGAAAATGGCCAGGCGCACTGGGCGACCTATGAGAAAGTCCCTTCTGCATGGACCCGGGCCTACCTCGGCAGCAACCCTGCCGATGCCGCAAGCAGCAATGGCCTTGCGCTGAGCAGTAAATACAGCACTGGCTTTTCATTCGTTGCCGAGGCCCCGTCCAAGGAGGTGTTGCCCCCCGAGCTATCGGTTAGCCAGGACACCCTGGTAGGAGGGCAGCGATTGCTCACCCTTGAAATCACTTCCCAAAGGCCTGTAAACCGCCTCGAAGTATTTACCGGCGACTCCCCGATAGACCGGGCAGCGGTAAACGGGATACCCCTTTCTGAGGCATTCTTGCAGCAACGAAGGGGCGGAAAACTGATCACTCATTTTGTGAGCGACAACGACCCAACCCGTCTGGAATTGGCGCTTCCGGCCGGAAGCTCCCTCGACCTTACTGTCTATGAGGCCTCCAATGACCTGCTGACCAACCCGCTTTTCAGTGTCCCACCCCGGCCCGAAGATCAGATTCCAATGCCTTTTGTGCTGAACGATGCCATCCTGGTCATTAAATCCATCCATTTTGAATAGGACAATTGGGGTACTCGGCTGCGGGTGGCTTGGTCTGCCGCTGGCCCAGGAATTGCTGGCATCCGGGAATCGGGTGCGCGGCAGCAGCACAAGCCCTGCAAAAGTTGCCATGTTGACCTCCCTGGGTTTTGAGGCCTACCTCCTCCAGCTCGATTCCACAGGGTTCAGAGGCGATATTTCAGGGTTCCTGCGGGGCCTTGATGTACTGGTTTTTAACATCCCTCCAGGGATTCGCAAAAACCCCGGAAACAACTATGTGGGCAGGGTCGATCATCTGATGAAAGCCATTCGTCGGGCAGCACTTCCCCGCCTCATTTATATTAGCAGCACTTCGGTATATGGCCGGCAACAGGGGGTGGTAGACGAAACCAATCTTCCCGAGCCCGATACGGAAAGTGGCCGGCAGTTACTCGAAGCGGAGGCCCGAGTCTGGCAGGATCATGTGAGCCGATCGACCCTGATTGTTCGGCTGGGGGGGCTGCTGGGCCCCGACCGGCACCCTGCAACCACGCTGTCGGGACGTGCGGGTCTCACCGGGGGTGGCGACCCGGTAAACCTCATCCGCCGGCACGAGGCGGTGCACCTGCTCAGGCTCGCCCTGGAACGATCCGATTGGGAAGGGCTGGTCAATGCAGTACATCCGGAACATCCCACAAAGGCCATATTCTATGGTCGTGAAGCCAGGCGGCTGGGCCTGGAGCCCCCTTTGTACGAGAATGAAGCTGATGAAAACCCAGGGAAGACGGTAGTGAGTCGCTATGCGAGGGAACTCCGGCCCGTCTTCAACACCTCCATTTTCGGATGAATCGCCCCCGGTTCTTGGAAAAATTAATGTAGTTTTGCGCTCGGATAAATCCATGGCGATGAGAAAACTAGCATGTTTGGCCGTTTTGATGACGGCAGGTGCCCTTCAGGCACAGACCCCGGAAACACTTAAGAATCACTTCGAGGCCTATTACTTCCAGATGCGGTTGCAGGGCGACGTACAGGGCGTGATCAATGCCCTTACACACCTTAATGTAATCGAGCCTTCCGTGGAACGGCGCGATACCCTGGCCTATATCTATGCCAATAACGAGATGCACCTCCAGGCGCTGAACCTGTTGGGCATTGAACTCAACCCGGATGATTCACAACTGGCTTTGCAGGTAAAAGCACTTTCTCTGAAATCCCTGAATCAGCCCAAGCGGGCCCTGGACCAATTCCAGGCGCTTTTCAAGCTGACGCCGAACGCATACCTGGCCTATGAAATGGCCGACCTGAAAATACAGCTTGGGGAAAATGCGGGGGCGCTGCTCGATATCGACTACGGGGTGGAAAACGCCACTGACGATATGAAATACGCCTTTTACGAACGGCAACAACCTTACGAAGTGCCGCTCAAGGCTGCCCTGATCCACCTGCGCGGGCTGGCCCAATACGGGATGAACCGGAACAATATCGACAAGGCGCTCGCCAGTTTTGACGAGGCCCTGGCGCTGGCTCCCAATTTTAACCTGGCGAGCCTGAGCAAACAGGCCCTTGAGAGTCGCAATAACACTCCCGAAAACCCGGAAAACAAGAACTAGGCCCTAATTTTCAGGAAGCATGGGGGCATCTTCGGGGCTGCGCAACAGCTCGCGAAACCCTACGGCCACCCCGTTGCTCCAGCCAAACCCGTCCTGGGTAGGGTATTCGCCCCCTCCTGACAACAGCGTGGTATCTCTTACGTTGTATTTTTCAAGCATTTTGCCGGTGTCGCGGTATACCTTTTGATTGAGGGACACCCACCGCGACATGATTTGCCGGGCTTCCTGGGTGTAGCCATAGCGCAACAGCCCGCCCACAGCCATCCATTGCAGGGGTGCCCAGCCGTTTGGGGCATCCCATTGCTGGCCGGAGGCCTTCAGGGTGGTAACCAGCCCTCCCGGGCTCAGGAAATCGTCCATAAGCCGCTGGCGGACGGCAGAAGCCTGGCTGGGCGAGGCCATACCAAAATACAGGGGGAATACCCCTGCCAGGGTTATCTCCCGGCCGGCCAGCCGGTCCTTAAAATCGTAGTCGACATAGAAGCCCGCCACCGGGTCCCAGAGCAAATTGTTAATTACGGCCTGCCTGCGCGAAGCACGTTCGGCCATTTGATCGGCTTTGGCGGCCTGGCCCCGGGTTCGGTAGCCTTCCGAAAGCAGGTTTTCCATAAAGAACAAAAGGGCGTTCAGGTCTACCGGGAGCAGCTCGGTAGTCTGGGTGGTAGCAAAGGATCCCTCTTCTGCATACCAGCGGCTGCTGAAGTCCCAGCCCGAGGCGGCAGCTGCACGTAAATTGGCATACAACGCTTCTTTCGCGGCTTCTGTGGGCAAGCTCGAGGCCAGTTCCAAATCTTCCCGGTACGATTCCGGGCGCGGGGTGCGCCCGCTGTCCCAGTACCGGTTCATCAGCGTATCGCCGTCGAGTCGCACCGCCCGCCCGGCCGCCTGCCAGGAATCGAGCTCCCCTGCCCCGTCCATCCAGTAGGCGTATTCCTTTTCGAGCTGGGGAAAGTAGCGGTCCAGCACAGTAGGATCCTGACCCGCCAGCAAGTCCACCATCAGGCTGAAAAAAGGAGGTTGGGAGCGGGTGAGGTAGTAATCCCTTGTACCATTTGGTATAAAACCTATGGAATCAATCAGGTGCCCGAAGTTGGCGAGCATGTTTTCAGCCAGGTCGGTCTGGCCGTCAGCTACCAGGCCCAGCATGGTAAAATAACTGTCCCAGTAATAAATTTCACGAAACCTACCGCCCGGTACAATATATTCCTGAGCCAAAGGAATGCTGGATGCCCCGGCCGAAGCCGGAAGGGGTTCCCGTTTGAGCACGTCCCACATCACGCTGATATGATCGAACATGGTGCGGGAGGGATCAGATTTAAAATCGGCGTGATAGGCGGGCAACGGCACGAAGTGATCGGCCACAAAGTCCTCCAGGTTGAACCCGGGCACCTGCCGCTGCTCCAGATAGCGCTTTTCGAGTTCCTGAAAAGGCAGGTCGCGCTCCATATCGACAAAGGTCTTGGAGTCGGGAAACATCCTGGCCAGCTGCACATCCCGAAATAATTCCGTTTCGTAGAAAGTTCCGGCCACCGCCTCCGGGGCGGGCTCGGTCTTGCACTGCATAAACAGCACTACTGCCGGGCAAACCAGGGCGAGCGCAATCTTTTTTTTCATTGGGTTAATGTGTTACCGTTTCGGAACGAAGCAATGTTTGGCGCATCAAGCTGTCTTTTTCCTTTTTCAGGCCAATGGCCTCCTGAATGGTCTCATTGGGCACGGTCAGGGAAAGCACGTAATGGGCGATCTTCCATCCTTCAGGGGTCTTTACAGCCACCCCTGACCCCCGGCACAATTGCATCCAGGTGTCGAGCAGTTCGTCGAACCAGGCCATTTGCCCGTCGGGGCTAAAGAAAATATGCCGCTCAAGGGCTTTGAAATCCCAGGCCTTGCCCTGGTCAAAATACGGTTTTGAGAAGGCCATGAAGGCCTCCCGGTCCCAATTTTCTGCGGCGTCGGTGCCAATAAACACCGCCCCCGGAGCCATGGCCCCGAAGTAGGCATCGAAATCGGCATCGGCGGCCGCCCTGTGCCAGGCCGTCAGCAAGGCATCGACCGCTTCCGTATCGGTCTGCTGGGCCCGAACCCCCAGCGAAAGGCAGGCAATTACTGCAAATAGTATCCTATTCATGTTCGAAAATTTTTGGGTCCAGATTCTCTGCTACAACCCGGTTGAGCTGCTCGCGGAAAGCATTGTAAGCCACTAAGGCCTGGATGAGCGATTCGCGCGGGTTGAGCCGGTAATGCAGGTCGGCCTGTGTCTTTTGCAGGAAGGTCCTGAAGACCTTCAGGCGGCTTTTGACCGAGGGGCGGTCGAAGTTTACCGGGAATTCGGAAGTCTCCAATTCCTGGCAGGCCCCTGTGAGTTCCTCGAGCAGGAGTTCCAGCTCTTCGTTCTCCTGACCACGGTAAACCGACTCCATGCGCTGTTGCAGGTTCTCCAGGGCCGCCCAACCCTCTATTCCAGCCTGCGCCTCGGCACTCAGCGGCAGGGTGGCGGGAAGTTGCAGGGAATCTTGAGAGGCCGACTGGAGCGATTCGTCCCGGGCCGCAGGTTCTTCCTGCCGACAGGCCATCAACAGCAGTAATCCCAGCATCAAACCAGACAAAATACGCATAGGGCGAATGTACAAATTTTACAAAGAGTTATCTTTACCCCCACATGGAATAAAAGCGAGTTCTGATGCCCAAAAACATACTGATTGTGGGTGCCTGCGGACAAATTGGCACCGAACTGACCCTGGCCTTGCGTTCCCTCTACGGCAAGGATAGGGTAATTGCCAGCGACATAAGGCACGGGGGAAGCGAACTGATGGATTCCGGACCCTTTGAAACGCTCGATGCCACCGACCCGAACGCGGTCGAAGAGGTGGTGGTACACCACGGGGTAGACGAAATATACCTGATGGCAGCCATGCTGAGCGCCACAGCCGAGAAATTTCCCGACCGGGCTTGGAACCTAAACATGAATTCCCTGTTCCACATACTGCGCCTGGCCCGGGAACGCAAGATCTCCAAGGTTTTCTGGCCTTCCAGCATAGCCGTCTTCGGACGCACCACCCCCCGTGAGCAAACGCCCCAAACCACTATCATGGAGCCGGGCACAGTCTACGGGATAAGCAAGCAGGCCGGGGAGCGCTGGTGCGAGTATTATTCCCGGAAGTTTGGCGTAGACGTGCGCAGCCTGCGCTATCCGGGCCTGATCAGCTGGAAGACCGAACCGGGTGGCGGAACCACGGATTACGCGGTGGAAATCTTCCACGAGGCCCTGAGACATGATGCCTATACCTGTTACCTGCGGGAAGACACGCGCCTGCCCATGATGTACATGGACGACGCCATACGGGCCACCATAGAGCTGATGCAGGCAGACGCCGAAAGCGTGCGGGTACGCTCTTCCTACAACCTGAGTTCAATGAGTTTTACCCCGGCCGAGCTGGCCCAGGCGATACGGGTGCACCAGCCCGATTTCAAGATGTCTTATGCCCCCGATTTCAGGCAGGAGATTGCAGAAACCTGGCCCGGCAGCATAGACGATTCCGAGGCGAAGGCCGACTGGGGCTGGAAGCCCGAATTTAACCTGGAACGCACCACGGCCGTGATGCTCGAAAAACTGGGAACCCGGGTTTAAACTATTATTTCACCGGGGTGCGGATGGTACTTGAGCTTCCGTTCGATTGCCCGGATCATTTGGTCGGCAATGTCTTTTCCGGTGGCATTTTCGATGCCTTCCAGCCCGGGGGAAGAATTGACCTCGAGCAGCAGGGGCCCCTTGTTCGATCGGATGATGTCTACCCCGGCCACCACCAGGTTTAAAACCTTGGCAGCCTTTATGGCCAGTTTCCGTTCTTCGGAAGTTATCCTGATCTTGGAAGCGCGGCCGCCCTGGTGGATGTTTGCGCGGAACTCCCCTTTCTCGGCCTGGCGCTGCATGGAAGCCACCACCTTGCCGTCGACTACAAAACAGCGGATGTCCTGCCCGTTAGCCTCCTTGATGAATTCCTGTACCAGGATGTTGGTCTGCACACTTTTAAAGGCATTGATAACGCTTTCGGCAGCTTTATTGGTCTCGGCCAGCACTACCCCTTTGCCCTGGGTACTTTCGAGCAGCTTGATAATAAGCGGGGCTCCATTTACCATTTTGATCAGGTCGCGTGTATCGTTTGGCGACTTGGCGAACCCGGTAATGGGTATGTGGATGTCGTGACGGGCGAACAACTGGGACGCGTAAAGCTTGTCGCGCGACTGGGTAATGGCCTCGGCCGAATTCAGGCAATAAACCCCCAGGTAATCGAACTGACGGATCAGGGCGCACCCGTAAAAGGTCACAGAAGGCTTAATCCGCGGAATAATGGCATCGAATTCATTGAGAATGTTTCCGCCCCGGTAGCGGATCTCGGGCGAATTGGCATCGAGCTTCATATAGGCGAGCTCCACATTGAGGAATACGATTTCGTGCCCCCTCGCTTCGGCCGCCTCCATGATCCGCTTGTTGCTGTACAGGGCCGGGTTGCTGGCCAGCAGGGCAATGCGGAGGCCGCTCTTTTCATGGATGAAAGGGGCATACTTCTGCATGATATCGGCCTCGGTAAAGCTACTTTGGATAAAGCTCTTTGCCGGGTCGACCAGAAACCGGCCAGACAGCGCTTCCCGGCCCAGGAGCATCCGGTATTCCATGGTATCGCGGTTGGCCAGGGTGAGCTCGATTTCAAAGATTTCGTCGCCCAGTCGAAGGGCGGTCTTGATTACCAGCCGTTCCTCGGAAATGCCCGAAGAACTCTTCACGGTGCGACGGGTTACCAGGCGCGCCTCGCAGCGCAGGGCAATGCTCCGGTTTTCCTGGAGCGGGAATACTTCGAACTGCACCCATTCCTCCCCGTGTTTCATCACGATCTTCAGGTTGGTGGCCTGAATGGAAGATGTCTTTGCACCGGAATCGACTCGCGCTTTGATGGCGGGAATGCCCAGCCCTTCAAAAACGCACCATTCTTCGCTGCCGATAAGTTGTAGTGAATTCATATGCTAAGCTTGCTAAGGGCCCGATGCCTGGCCCACCGGAAGAGCGGTTTTCTCAATCCCTCCGGAATACGTCTGAAGGCTGCAGAAAGTGCTTGAATTCCACCATATAGCCGTTGGGGTCCTCCACAAAAAAAGAGCGGTGGGTGCCTACATGTCCCTGCAGGAAAAGGGAATTTACCGGCAGTTCCAAAGAAAGGCCCTCCAGGCGCTTGAGCAACTCTTCCCATTGACTGCCTTCAACGAGTACCCCAAAATGAAAGGCTGGCAAAACCGCCTCTTCAAACTTGTAGGATTTGAACTGGAAATTGAAGACGCCCGATTGGATGAAGGTGATCTGATTGCCAAACAGGTCTACATCTACCCACTGTGTAGACATGCGCCCGAGGGTAGCCCCCAGGGTTTGAGAATAAAACTTCTTGGTGGCCGAAACGCTGATGCAGGGCAGTGACAGGTGAAAGGCGGCTTTTGGCATAGTTGGCTGAAGGGTTTATATATCGGAATCTTCGTCCTCTTCCATTTCGATATCGGGAATGTTTTCTTCCGGATCTTCGTTCTGGAAATCCTCGTAATCGTCCTCATCGTAATTTGCCATAGTCTTTTCGAGCTTGGCGCTGATCTTAACCAGGTATTTGGTGTCGTCTGTAGAGACCTCCACCGCCTCAATCCGCTCGCCTTGCGCATTGCGGAAGGTCACGATCTGATCTTCGTCATAGCCGTCGGGGTACTTCTCCACCAGAAGCTTTAAGACTTCGGGGGTAAGCTTCTTAAAATCTACTATGACACGCTTCTTATTATCCATAGTTACATGTTCAAAAGATAGGCAAAAATTAAAGGTGCAACAATAGTCGCGTCGCTTTCAATAATAAATTTCGGAGTGTCGATTCCGAGTTTTCCCCAGGTAATTTTTTCATTCGGAACAGCCCCCGAATACGAGCCGTAGCTGGTGGTGCTGTCGCTTATCTGGCAGAAGTAATTCCAAAAGGGGGTATCGGTCCTTTCCATATCCTGATACAACATGGGTACCACGCATATCGGGAAATCGCCCGCAATGCCTCCCCCGATCTGGAAAAAGCCGATCCCTTTCCCGGAATTAGCCGTATACCAGTCGGCCAAAAAGGTCATGTATTCTATCCCGGACTTCATGGTAGCGGCCTTGAGCTCCCCTTTTAATACATACGATGCAAAAATATTGCCCATGGTGCTGTCTTCCCAGCCCGGGCATACCAGCGGCAGGTTGGCCTTGGCCGCGGCATACATCCAGGAATTTTTGATGTCTATTTCGTAGTACTGTTCCAGCACCCCTGAAAGGAGTAGCTTATACATGTATTCGTGCGGAAAATAACGCTCCCCGGCATCTTCGGCAGCCTTCCAGATTTCGAAGATGTGCTTCTGGAGCCTGCGAAAAGCTTCCTCTTCGGGGATGCAGGTGTCGGTAACCCGGTTCAGGCCCTGTTCGAGCAGCTCCCATTCGTCCTGAGGGGTCAGGTCGCGGTAATTGGGAATCCGCTTGTAATGGCTGTGCGCTACCAGGTTCATGAGGTCTTCTTCCAGGTTTGCCCCGGTACAGGATATGATGTGCACCTTCTCCTGGCGGATCACTTCTGCGAAAATCCGGCCCAGCTCGGCGGTGCTCATGGCGCCTGCGAGCGACACCAGCATCTTGGAACCGCCCTTGAGCTGGTCTTCGTACGCTTTGGCGGCATCGACCAGGGCGGCGGCATTGAAATGCCGGTAATAATGGGTTATGAAATCGGAAATGGGTCCTTTTTTGGCAGTCATCTTATTGGAGTTTGTTGCTGTGGTGTTCTGCAGGGGCTTCCTCCTGCGCCGTACTGGGTTCGTAGCCCAAAATGCGCAAGTGGTCTTCAGCGCGCTGTTGTTCGCTGAATACCGTAACATGCAGGGCCCCCGAAGCGTCCCGGTCGACCAGCAGGTGTTTCGGGTGCGGGATCAGGCAGTGCTGCAACCCCCCGTAGCCCCCGATGGTTTCCTGATAGGCCCCGGTGTTGAAAAACCCGATGTACAGGGGTTTGGCCGAGTGGAATTTGGGCAGGTAAATGGCGTTCATATCCTGCTGGCTGTTGTAGTAATCGTCGCTGTCGCAGGTGAGCCCGCCCAGCAGCACCCGTTCATACGAGTCGTTCCACCTGTTGATTGGCAGCATGATAAAGCGCTTGTTGATGGCCCAGGAATCGGGCAGGGTAGTGATAAACGAACTGTCGATCATATTCCACTTCTCCCTGTCGTTCTGCTGCTTCTGGTACAGTACCTGGTAGAGCGCGCCCCCGCTCTCCCCCACGGTAAAGCTCCCGAATTCGGTAAAAATATGCGGGACATCAATGTCTTCTTCTTCACAGGCAATCTTCACCTGGTTGATAATCTCGTCGATCATGTACTCGTAGTCGTAATCGAAGGTAAGGGAGTTCTTGGTCGGGAAACCCCCGCCGATATTCAGGCTGTCGAGGCTCGGGCAGAGCTTCTTCAGGCGCACGTATACCTTGAGACACTTGCTCAACTCGTTCCAGTAATAGGCGTTGTCGCGAATACCGGTATTGATGAAAAAGTGCAGCATTTTGAGCTCCACCTTCTCGTTGTCCCTGATCTGGTTCTCGTAAAAGGGGATGATGTCTTTATAGCCGATCCCCAGGCGGGAGGTGTAGAATTCAAATTTGGGCTCCTCTTCCGAAGCGATGCGGATGCCCACCTTAAAAGGCACCTCGATGCTCTCGTCCAGCAGGGAGAGTTCCTCATAGTTGTCTATGATGGGAATGCAACGGTTGTGACCGGAATTGATGAGCCGGGCGATGTTGTCGATATAGGCTGCCCGCTTGAAGCCATTGCAAATCACGTAGTTGCTGTTGGTAACCAACCCCTCCTCTTTCAGCTTCTGCACGATGTCGATATCAAAAGCCGAGGAGGTCTCAATGTGTATGTCGTTCTTTAGCGCTTCCTGGAACACATAGTGGAAATGGGAGCTTTTTGTGCAGTAGGCGTAAAAATATTTGCCGTCGTACTCGTGTTTCTCCATGGCTTTGGCGAACCACATCTTGGCTTTCTGGATGTTCTCGGAAATCTTGGGCAGGTAGGTAAATTTTAGCGGGCTGCCGTATTTCTCGATAAGTTGCATCAGGGGAACGCCGTGGAACCTGAGCCCGTTTTCGTCCAGGTCAAATTCCTCGGTGGGGAAATAATAGGTTTGATCGATCAGATCGCGGTACGTAATGTTCATTTTGTGGATTCTTGCAGATTACAAAGTGACTATACTCCCTGGCCCCACTGCCATTCTCGGCAATCCTAACCAAATTTCGGATCGCTGGATTCGGTTAAACCGGCCGCGACCGGGGCCCTGGTTAAACGGGTGCAAATGAAATTAAAAATATCAATAAAAAAACCAAATTCCCGATTTTTTTTGGCCCGGGGTGGCAGGGGCGCCCAAGCCCCGGTTTTAAAGGGCGCAGACAGGTTACCTCCCCCATGAAAAATTATCGTAAATTAGGAGGGATGTAAGACCTCCTCCAAAATGAAAGGATCGCACCGCTCCGCCGCTTTATGCCTGCTCGGCTGCCTCTGGGCAGCCCAACCCCTGTTTGCCCAGCCCGACCCCGGGGTTTACCTCGCCACTGAAAAAGGGGAACAGGGCACCCGTCATTTCCTGCTGCTTGTCTCAGACGACTACGTGATCCATTCGGTGTACGATTCGGGCCCTGCCCATTTTATAAGCACCATGGGCGGCTATTACCAGAGCGACGGAGACAGTTTGCATATAGCCCTGGAATTTAACTCCGCCTTCGGGGAAACCGGGGAAAGGCAGCATGATGTGAGTTATGGGTTCACCGAAGGAAACCTAATCATCAACGGCAATACTGACCGTCCCTATTCCATGGAACCCACTCTGTCGCAGCCCCTTGACGGGCAATGGCTGTTCGCCACGCGCGGCCCCGATACCGGGCAGGAGCGCCGGGGCAACGAGAGCCCCCGCAAAACGCTGAAATTCCTGAAAGACGGCTATTTCCAATGGATTGCCTACAATACCGAAACCATGGACTTCTCCGGGACGGGCGGCGGGCGGTATGCCGCCGAAAATGGGACCTATACAGAGGTAATCCAATTCTTTTCCCGAGACGATTCCCGGGTGGGGGCCGAATTGAGCTTTCAATTTGAACGGAAAGGAAACGACTGGCACCATACGGGCAACAACAGCCGGGGAGAACCCATGTACGAGATATGGGCCATTCGAATCGATAAACGGTAACCGCCTTCTCATTCGTCTTTTATAAGCGGCTGCTGGTCATCAGAAATTGGCAGAGCCGGGGCGCCCTTTTTAGTTTTGGATCAATATTTTAACCCAAATGATCCATAAAGCAATGAAAAACAATTACTTCGTAGACTGTTACCTGAAAGCGCTTATCGCTTTTCAAATCACCGCTTTGTACTCCGTATGCTATATGACGGTAATGTACTCCTTCGGTATCCTCTGAGGATAGGGCAACGTAATTCAGCTTTAAACTACGCCCCGGTCTTATTTACCTGATCGGATTTGCCCCCTCGCTTTTCCAGCAGCCGAATCGACCTGATTTCTATCCCTTTATCGATAGGTTTCAGCATGTCGTACAGGTTTAGCGCCACCACGCTGGCTCCATGCATGGCCTCTACCTCCACGCCGGTCTTGTAGTTTGTCTTGACCGTGATGCGGATGCGGATTTGCAAACCTTCTATCTCGTACGAAATTGCCGTGTATTCTATGGGGATAGGGTGGCAATCCGGGAGCAGGTCGGGGGTCTTTTTTACCCCCAGCAGGCCGGCGGCCCTGCTCATTTCAAAAACATCGCCCTTTGGCACTCGGCCTTCTTCGATCGCCCTGATGGTCTCTTGTTTGCTGACCACGACCAGTGCCTCGGCAATGGCCGTGCGCAGTGTTATTTTTTTTTGTGTGATGTCTACCATGCTAGCGGTTTACTTTCCAGCTGTAGGAGCGGTCTTCGAACAACTCGCGACCGAATACCGGTAATTCCTTCTTGATGCGCTCCACCACTTCGCGCAGCCCCTCGAAAGCGGCTTGCCTGTGCGGAGCCGACACGAAAACGAAGAGGCAGATGCCGCCCACGGGCACTTCGCCCAGGCTGTGGTATATGTGCATGCAGCTCAACTCGAATTTGGCAAAGGTCTCTTCCCGTATCGCGGTGATCTTTTCCAGGGCCATTTCTTCATAAGCCGTGTATTCAATCCCCGTCACGGTTTTGCCTTCGATCACGTCGGCCCGTACCTGCCCCAAAAAGATGTCGTGCGCCCCTATGCCGGTTTTCGACTGGTGTTTGGCAATCGATTCCGCAATGAATTCGGGCGCAACGGCTCCCGGCACGAACAGGGTCTGTTTCTTCGTTTTGCTCATGTTCTTAGCTATCCCCACGAAGGTAAGCAAGATTTGGCAAAATACAGGAGGGGGCCTGGCTGTCAACAAAAGCCCTTCGGGGTAGGACGAAATAAAAAGTATTCTTAAATTCGCAAACCCTTTTAAGGCCCCGTAGTTCAATGGATAGAATAGAAGTTTCCTAAACTTTAGATCCAAGTTCGATTCTTGGCGGGGCTACAGATAAGCACCCAAACACCCCGGCG
>JAHECA010000020.1 GCA_024642005.1 Robiginitalea sp.
CTGGTTACCCCGATTGGGTGTGGCTCATACCCAATAGTAAAGGGGCAGATTTAAATGACCTGTATGCCGAACTGGTGGCCAATGCCATTGCCATTCCTGATGATGCCACAACCAAGCTTTGCAATGCCGCCAAAACAGCGAAAATCAACGTCGTTATCGGGGTACATGAACGCAATTCGGAAACCAGCAATGCGAGTTTGTTTAACAGCTTATTATTCATTGACGAAAACGGTAGCATCCTGGGCAAACACCGAAAATTAATCCCGACAGGGGGAGAACGACTGATTTGGTCTGGCGGGGATGGCAGTACGCTGGTTTCCTATGATACATCTGCCGGTAGGATTGCAGGGTTGATTTGCTGGGAAAACTTCATGCCCCTGGCGAGAAATGCCATATACGAATCAGGTGCTCAACTATTGGCTTCCCCCACCTGGGATAAAAGTGCGAACTGGCTTCAGACCATGCAGCATGTTGCCAGGGAGGGCGGATTGTTTGTCATAAGCACGTGCATGGCTTTAAAAATGGATGATATCCCCGATCGGTATGCGTTCAAAAAACTATATCCAGACGGAAGAGAGTGGATTAATGTTGGTAACAGCGCCATAATAGCCCCAAACGGGAAAATCGTTGCCGGGCCTTTGGAGGCGGAAGAAGGCATCTTATATGCAGACATCGATCTTCAGGACATTATCAAGGCCAAGCGCATGTTCGATGTGGTCGGACATTATTCAAGACCTGATGTTTTTGATTTCAGGGTAAAACCAGCGAATAAAAACCACTGACAGGCCCGGGTTTAAGAAATAACTTGTCCTTTTGCCCAGAATGGCAAACCAGGCGTCAATTGAAATTTCGCATGCCAATCGGCGCAAAGTCGTAAAATGCTACTATCACGGTCCTAAAACTGGAACGCGAAGACACGGGCATGATTGTAGTAGGGGAAGTAAAGCCCGGGAGAGGATTTCCAGCTGCCTGTATCGCCCTCCCGTATGCGTGAAATGTTTACTTTAGCCTGAACCGACCAAAACCCAACTGATGCATTACAGACTCGTTTCGATTGGCCTTTTATCGCTTGTCCTGCTCCTGTCGAGCTGTAACTTGAATAAAGAAAATCCCCCAACTCCTGAAACCCATACCGGAACGGCGGCCATACCCCTCACTGCAGAGCCCATCGCGCTCACCCTGGAACAGGCCAACACCCTGGCAGCCCTGCCGCTGGCCTGTGTGCAGCAGGAATACCCCAACAAGCTGGGGCAGACCCTGGGCAGCGTAGCCGACCTTGCCGAACCCGGCGCCCTTCACCCGGCTTTTTTTGGCTGTTTTGACTGGCATTCGGCCGTGCACGGGCACTGGTCCATGGTCATGTTGTTGAAGGAATTCCCCCTTCTCGGGCAGGCAGACCAGCTGCGGGAGGTGCTCATAAACCACCTTACTCCCGAAAATATGGCGGCCGAGGTAGCTTATTTCAAAGGGGAACATGAAAAAGGCTATGAACGTACCTATGGCTGGGCCTGGGTGTTAAAACTGGCGGAAGAACTGCATACCTGGAACGACCCGATGGCCCGTGAGCTGGAGGCTAACCTACAGCCCCTTTCGACCCTTATTTCGGAAAAATTCGTCGACTATCTGCCCAAACTGCAATACCCCGTGCGGGTGGGGACGCATACCAATACCGCCTTCGGGCTTGCTTTTGCCTGGGACTACGCACAGACCCTGAATGACCAACCCCTGCAGGAAGCTATCCGCAACCGGGCCCTTGCCTTCTACGGTAAAGATGCCGGTTGCCCTATGGGCTGGGAGCCCAGCGGTGCCGATTTTTTGTCGCCCTGCATGGAAGAGGTAGACCTGATGCGCCGTATTCTGGAGAAAGACGCCTTCCTGGCCTGGATGGATACCTTTATTCCTGAACTTCACCAACCCGGATTCAGCTGGGATCCCGCCCGGGTAGGCGACCGCTCCGACGGGCAGCTGGTACACCTCGACGGGCTCAACTTCAGCCGTGCCTGGGTGTTTTACGGCCTGGCCAACCAGTACCCCGACCAATTTATGCATTTACTGCCGCTGGCGCATGCGCACATGGCCTATTCGTTCCCGAACCTGGTGGGCGACAACTACGAAGGAGGCCACTGGTTGGGCACCTTTGCACTCTACGCACTCGGGCAGCGCTGAGCGAAAAAGTCCTATTAATCTGTTGTCGGTTTCACGACCTGACCGCCCTTCATCACAAAACGCACGTTCGTCAGTTCTGAAATGTCTTCCAGCGGATTCCCTTGTGTGGCGATGATGTCTGCGTAATTGCCGGGTTTCAGCGTGCCGATGTGGGCTTCCTGCCCCAGCAGCTCGGCATTGACCCGCGTACCGGCCTGTATGGCCTGCATGGGGGTCATCCCGAGTTCGGTGAGGTAGCCGAACTCCCGGGCCGCAAAGTTGGGCGGGAAGCCGACGTTGTCGGAACCGACCCCCACCCTGACCCCCCGGGCGATGGCTTTGGCCAGCATTTCCTTGATGGAGGCATCGTATTTCCTGTGCAGCTCGTAGGCCTTGGAGAGGGCCTGGCTTTGCGAAGCTTCTTCCACGAAATATTCCCCTACAGCCAGGGTCGGGATCAGGTAGGTGCCGTGTTCCAGGAAGAGGTCGATGCATTCCTCGTCGAGGAAGGAGCCGTGTTCGATCGAACGCGCGCCCGCGCGGATGGCTTTTTTGATGCCCTCCGTGGAGTGGGCATGCGCCATTACGGGGATGCCCCTAAGCCCGGCCTCGTCCAGGGCAGCTGCAAGCTCAGCATCGCTGAAATGGACGCTCTGAGGGTTGTCTCCCGACGACATGAAGGCCCCGGTTACCAGCAGCTTGATCCAGTCGCTCCCGTATTTGATCTCTTCGCGAATGGCTTTGCGCACCTCGTCGGGTCCGTTTACCACCAGTCCGTCGGGGATCACCTTTTGCTCAGGCGACAGGTAATTGATATCGCCCCCGCCCCCGCTCACCGAGAGGTAGTGCCCGGCCCCAAAGATGCGCGGCCCGACAAACAGGCCATTGTTGATGGCGTCCCTGATTTCGAGGTGGGCGTAGTGCACGTCGGCATCGCCCGCTACGCGCAGGGTGGTCCAGCCCTCCTGCAGCCAGTCCTGCACCGTTTTCAGGCCGCGCAGGGCATTGAAAGCCGAAGAGCCTTTCAGGTGGTTGGTCTGGTAGTCGTCCCCGTAAATAAGCGGGTGCACGTGGGCGTCTATCAGGCCCGGCAGTACCGTATAGTCCGACAGGTCTATGATCCGGTACCCTTCGGGCAGGTTGCCCCGACCGGTTACCGCAACGATATTTTCGCCTTCCACCAGAATAACCTGGTTGCGCAGGGGGGCTTCGTCTAAACCGGTAATGAGCCGGCCGCACAGCAGGGCCGTTTTTTCCTGGCCTGCCAGATTGAGGGTGGCGCCCAGGAGAAACAGCAAAACTAAATAACGGATAACCATGGCGTTCAGTTCGATTACATTCCTTTTCAGATACGCCATAAAGTATAACTTTTTAAAGGAAAAAAAGCAAAAAAATCCCGGTTCCCAAAGGCTCAAATAAGCCTGAGCGAACCGGGATGGCCCATGCGGATAAAGCGGCTATACAATAGCCGGCTCGCGCACCGCAGTGGCGATGGTTTGACCGGTAACGGCCGTTTCCCCCCGCCCGACACGGATCTCGGAGAGCGTGCCGGAGAAGGGGGCGGCTACTTCATAGGCCACCTTTCCGGTCTGTACCTCTACGAGGGTTTCGCCTTCCCGGAAGGCCTCCCCGGGCTCCTTGTACCAAAGCACGATAACGCACTCGGCTTCGGGGCCCAGCTCGGGAGGAAGGGGGATGTCAGTCAACCCGGCCATGGCTTCAGGCTGTAACCAGGGTTTCCACGGCGTTCACGATGTCTTTGGCATCGGGGATGACGAATTTTTCGAGTACCCGGCTGTAAGGTATGGGGACATCTGGGGTGGCCAGGCGCACCACGGGGGCCTTCAGGTACCGGAAGCCGTCAGAGGCAGCCAGGGCGCCTATTTCGGCGGTGATGCCGTAGGAAAAGTAATCTTCGTCTGCTACCACTAGCCGATGCGTTTTGGCCAGTGATTTCAGGATGGTTTCCGAATCGATCGGTTTGATGCTCCTCAGGTCGATCACTTCCGCTTCGATGCCCCTTTCGGCCAGTTTTTTAGCCGCTTTGAGCGCTTCGACGGTCATCATCTGGGCCCCGACGATGGTAACGTCGCGCCCTTCGCGTACCACCTGCGCCTTGTTCAGGGGCAGGGTATAGGCTTCTTCAGGAACCGGCCCGAGGGAGGCGTCGAGCTGATCCATCCAGCCCAGCCCCTGCAGGGTTTTGTGGAACATAAAAACGACCGGGTTGTCGTCGCGGATTGCCGCGGCAAGCATCCCCTTGATGTCGCGGGGAAAGGTGGGGGCTACCACCTTCATACCCGGCAGGTGCCCGAAGCTGGCATACAGGGTCTGGGAGTGCTGGGCCGCATCGCTGTACCCACCGCCAACAGCCGTCAGCAATACCATCGGTAATTTCACGTGGCCGCCGCTCATGTAGTGAATCTTGGCCATATGGTTGAAAATCTGGTCCATGACCACCCCGTGGAAATCGACGAACATGAGTTCCGCGACGGGGCGCAGCCCTTCGGCTGCAGCGCCAATGGCGGCGCCGATAAAACCGGTTTCTGAGATGGGGGTATCCATGACCCGCTCGGCCCCGAATTGCTCGTACAACCCGGTGGTGGAACCAAAAATGCCGCCGTATTTGCCTACGTCTTCACCCATTATGAAAACGCGCGGGTCTCGCTCCATTTCCTGTCTCAGGGCCAGGTTCATGGCCTTGCTTCCGGTCAGTTTTTTTATTTTTTCTTGTGTTGTTTGCATCACATTTGCTTTATCAGGTTACACTTGCCGGGTATCAGGCGAATACATCTTCCAGCGCTTCCTCCGGCTCGGGAAATTCACTGTGGATCGCAAATTCAAAGGCGGTATCTACCTCGTTTACCACTGCCTTTTCGATGGCTTCCAGCTCCATGACGGTTACCTCCTGTTCCTTGAGTATGTACTTTTTCAATCGCTCAATCGGGTCTTTCTCCCGCAGCTTTGGCACTTCTGCCTTGTCGCGGTAGAGCTCCGGATCGCCCTGGAAGTGACCCAGGAACCGATAGGTTTCGATTTCGATAAGCGATGGCCCCTCTCCGTTTCGGGCGCGTTCCACCGCTTCCCGGCTCACCCGGTACATTTCCATAGGGTCATTGTCTTTCACCAGGTATCCCTTGATCCCATAGGCCCTGGCCCTGATATCGTTTGTCGCCACACTGGTGGATTTATTTTTGGGAACAGATATGCCCCAGGCATTGTCTTCCACAACCACGATAAAGGGCAGCTTCCAGAGGGCGGCCAGGTTCAGGGATTCGTGAAAAGCCCCCGAATTGGCGGCGCCTTCCCCAATAAAGGCAACGGCCACTCTGTCTGTTTCCATCTTCTTGTTGGCCAGGGCGGCGCCTACAGCATGCGGCATGCCGGCCCCCACAATGCCCCCACAGGAGAATTTCACATCGGGGTCGAACAGGTGCATGTGCCCCCCTTTGCCTTTGCCGAGGCCGGTTTTCTTGCCAAAGATTTCGGCAGTCATTTTCTTGAGGTCTACCCCCTTGGCAATGGCCTGGTGGTGTGGCCGGTGCGTAGCTGTAACCGTGTCGTCCTTGGTGAGGTGAACCAGCATTCCGGCAGCCGCCGGTTCCTGTCCGGTTGACAGGTGCATTTCGCCGGGAACAGGCCCGGCTCCTATATTGAAGACCGGCTGTTTGCCTTCCAGATAGGCTTTTTCCATCCGCTGTTCGAAATATCGGGAGGTTTTCATCTTCCGGTACATCCACAGCAGGTCATTTTTGTCGATTCCTTTCATGGTGTTTGCTTTTAGGCCGGAAGCTACAAAGGGTGGTGCAGTTTGAAAATGACATGGATTATAACCTGAGACCCGGCGGGAATGACCTGCGTCAGTCGGGCTGCCGGCTTCAACAAGGGCTGAATCTCCGAAGGCGCCCGGAAAATATTTTCAGAAGGCCCCGGGTTGATTGGCATTCCTTCCTAAATTTGTGCGAGCTCCGCCCGAGAAACCTGGCTCCCCTCAGTACCCATGGCCCGAACCACCGACCCGTACGCCGCCCTCCGATACCGCGAATTCAATATCTTTCTCGGGGTGCGCCTGGCCATGGTGCTGGCCTGGACCATGCAGTTCATCCTTATCGAATGGCTGGTATACTCCCTTACCAAAGATCCGTTGTCGCTGGGCATTATCGGGCTTATGGAGGTGATACCCTCGGTGGGCATGGCCCTGTTTGCCGGCCACATTGTCGATCAGCGCGAGAAGCGCAACCTGCTTGTCTATTGCATTTTGGGGTATACCGTAATTAGCCTGGGACTTTTCATATTCAGCCTGCCGGCCGTGGAATCGGCCCTGGACCAGTCGCACCAGCTTTCTGCGATTTATGGGCTGGTGTTTTTGGGTGGGCTGGTGCGTTCCTTCCTCGGGCCGACCATCTTCTCGCTTGTGGCCCTGATCGTTCCAAAAAAGGTATATCCCAACGCGGCTACCTGGAGCAGCAGCACCTGGCAGCTGGCTGCCGTACTGGGTCCTGCCCTGGCTGGTTTTTCGATAGGCTGGATTGGCGTGCACTGGTCGCTGCTGCTCATCCTCGGCTTTTCGCTCATCGCTCTGGTACTGCTCTTTCAGATACCCCGCAAACCCATCCTGAACCCGAAAATAGGCGAACCCGTTTTCCAGAGCCTCAAAGACGGCCTGCAGTTCGTTTTCCGCAACAAGGCCATTCTGGGGGCCCTGACCCTCGACATGGTTGCCGTGTTGTTTGGCGGGGCTGTAGCCCTGCTCCCGGTTTTCGCGCAAGACATCCTGCATGTGGGTTCTGAAGGCTTTGGTATATTGCGGGCCGCCCCGGCTGTGGGGGCTGCCCTGACCATGGTGGGGTCTACGCGGTTCCCACTGCACCGCAATGCCGGCAAAAAATTGTTGTGGGCTGTGTTTGCCTTCGGCCTCTGCATTATTGTTTTCGGCCTGTCTACCTGGTTCTGGGTCTCGGTGCTCGCCCTGTTTATAAGCGGGGCGGTTGACGGGGTGTCCATGGTGATCCGCCAAACCATTTTGCAGCTGAAAACCCCGGATAATATGAGGGGCAGGGTGGCCTCGGTCAATTCGATCTTCGTGGGTTCTTCCAACGAGCTGGGAGCTTTCGAAAGCGGGGTAACGGCCCGGCTGATGGGTACCGTTACAGCCGTGGTCTTTGGCGGTGTCATGACCCTGCTGACCGTAGGGGCCATGGCCCATTTTTCGCCCCGGTTCCGCAGGCTTGACCTTTCCGACGAGGTAGAACTCGACCTGGAAAACCCTTAATCGATTTTTCACTTTCACGAACGGTGGTGCAAGAAAAAAAGACGGCGCCCTCTGGGGGCGCCGCAAAACTGTCCTTCAGACGTGGCTTACATGTATTCCGTTAAGTAACGGAAGAATTCTTTTTTAAGGTCGGCGTAAATTTCCCGCTGGGTATCCATGCTGTCTCGGAAAGCCATGTGGCTTTTTACCATGGTCACATCCAGGGCATTGTCTTCGCCCATCAGGCTTTGCCCGGCCAGGCGCATCTCATGCCGTTTGATGACTTCCTGCATTTCCATCACGCGTTTGCCATGCAACAGGAACTCGTTCTGGAAGTGTTCCAGTTTCACCAGGAATTCCTTGTCGGTATTGCCCAGTACAAGTTCCTCCAAACGATGTTCGAATGTTTTCAATTCATCTTCCCAGAATTTGAGTTCGCTGTACCAGCTGCGGTGTTCCAGGTGTAAATCCGCATTGTATATAACAGTCTTAAACATTATGATTGAAATTTAGGTTCACATTCCTTGCAGGTATGGCGGAAGTCTTCATGTCTTCCCGGAAGGCGTCCGGGCTGGCAATTCCTCTTTTGACCATGGCCTAAGTTAGGCGTTATCTGTTTTCGACTTTATGACAAGTGTCATGTTATGATGTCTGATAAGATAGTGAATTTTTCGGGTTCGTGAAATGGGCTGGGCTGCGTGTTTCTTGCAGGGGAATGGTGTATCTTGGTAAGCGGGTGGGGGAGGGATTACCCCCAATAGTACCGTACTGAATACCTGATTTCATGATTCCGCACCCTTTTCCGATAACCTCCCGGCGGCTTTCCGCCCGTAGCACTCTGTGGTGCGTACTCCTGGCGTACTTTCTTTCCCTTCCCGGGTCCTCTGCACAGGACTACTGGGATAATGTTCGAAACCGTCCCGCCACCCTGGGGTTGGCAGGCGGCATTGACACCTTAGAGGCCGGTGGGTTTATCCTGCGCCTGGTGCGCCACTCCCAGACTGTGGCCGGCTTGTCGCCCCGGCAGGAGCCCGGGTTCGACTTTACACCTGCCGATCGTCTGGCCCTGCGCGACAAGGACAGCCTCTACCACCTGGGCGATCTCAATTTCCGGTACCGCCAGCCCGGCGGGGGCTGGGTTGGCGTGAGCACTGCTGCCCGCCGCGCCCGGGTAGATCCGTTGCCCGCCAACCCCCCGGTCTTAGCAGGTGCAGACCTGTCCAAGACCCTCCCCCCAGGCATGCCTTTGCGCATAGAGCGCTTCTACGAAGCCGCTGGAAAAGACCTGCTCCTGCGTTTTGTAATGTCCAATATTTCGGAAGGCCCCATCGAGGTGGGGGCCGTGGGCATGCCCATGGTGTTCGACAATATTCTCGAGGGCAAATCCCTTGACGAGGCCCATGCCGCCAATGTTTTTTTTGACCCCTATATGGGCATGGATGCCGGGTACCTGGAAGTCAAGCGCCTCCATGGCATGTCGCCGGGGCTGCTGGTGCTGCCCGAAGAGAATTTCCCGTTTGAGAATTACCGCCCCCTGCTCGACGACCCGGGGCGGCGCTCCGTGGTGTTTGAGGGCTTCCACGAGTGGATGGGTTACAGCAGGGCCTATGCAGAAGACCAGTGGCAGGGCGTGACCCAGTGGAACGAACCCCGGGGCTTTTGGCTGCAACCCGGGGAATCACGCCGCATGGCCGTTCGCCTGGCGCTTAATCCCGAAATAGAAACAACCGATCAGCGCCTTTCAGAACTGGGTCTGCCGGTGGTCCTTGGCGTACCGGGCTATGTGCTGCCCATGGATGTGGAAGCCCGCCTCTATGTGAAACATGTTTCCCCGGTTGCCTCACTCACTGTGGTACCTGAAGGCGCCCTGGTCGTAAATGAGGGCCCCGAAGTCACTACCCGGGGCGGATACCGCGAATACCATATTTCAGGCCAGAAGTGGGGCCGGGCCCGATTGGACATACGCTATGCCGACGGCCGCCTGCAGACGGTACACTACCGGGTAATCCAGCCAGAGGATGAGGTGGTACGCAAGTATGGGGAATTTCTGACCACGCGTCAGTGGTTCGACCAGGCTAACGACCCTTTTGGGCGCACCCCTTCCGTAATTACCTACGATATCGAAGCACAAAAACAGGTCACCCAGGATCGCCGGGCCTGGATTGCCGGATTGGGCGACGAAGGGGGGTCGGGTTCCTGGCTGGGGGCGATCATGAAACAATGGGTACAGCCCGATGCAGACGAGATTCGAAAACTGGAAAGCTTTATGCAGGAAACCCTTTGGGGTGGACTGCAATACGCCGCAGACAGCCTGAAATACGGGGTCAAAAAGAGCCTGTTTTACTACGAGCCGGGGCAGATGCCCACGGGCACCTACGATTCGACCATCGACTATACCACCTGGGCTGCCTGGAACAAGGAACATGCCTATTCGGTAGGGCGTTCGTACAACTATCCGCACGTGGCGGCCGCCCACTGGGTATTTTACAGGCTGTCCCGCTACCAGGAAGGGTACCTGAGGCAGGATCAGTGGCCCGAATACCTTGAGAAGGCTTACCAGACGGCAGTGGCCATGACCCATTTGGCACCCTACTACGCCCAGTTCGGGCAAATGGAAGGCACCATTTTTTTGCTCATTCTCGAAGACCTGAAACGGGAAGGCTGGCATGCCGAGGCCGCCAGGCTCGAAAAACTTATGGAAGCCCGCGCCCTGCACTGGCGCTCGCTGCATTACCCGTTCGGGAGTGAGATGCCCTGGGATTCTACCGGGCAGGAAGAGGTGTACATGTGGTCAGACTACTTCGGGTTCGACCAGAAGGCTGTGGTAACCCTGAGGGCCATCCTGGCCTACATGCCTGCCATCCCGCACTGGGCTTATAATGGCAATGCCCGCCGTTATTGGGATTTCCTCTACGGGGGCAAGCTGAGCCGCATCGAGCGGCAGATACACCACTACGGGTCGGGCCTCAATGCCATTCCGGTACTGGCTGCCTTCAGGAAAGAGCCAGACCGCTTTCACCTGCTGCGCATCGGCTACGGAGGGCGCCTGGGGGCTATTGCCAATATCACGGAAGAAGGCTTCGGGCCTGCAGCTTTCCATTCCTTTCCTGCAACGCTCGCCATCGACGGCATTTCGGGCGATTACGGCCCGGGATTTTTCGGGTATGCAATAAACGAAGCGGCTTACCTGGTTCGGCATCCCGAGCTTGGATGGCTGGGGTTTGGCGCCAACCGCTTCACCCGGGAAGAAGGAGTCGAGTTCGCCCTCACCACAGCATCGGGCCGGCAAGTGTACCTGGGGCCCGAAAAACTCTGGATCAGGCTCGATGCAGGGCGCATCAACAGGCTGGTGTATTTACCCGAGCGGAAGCTTTTGCGACTGTACCTGGGGGCAGCCGATGCCCACACCCCATACGCTTACCTGCGGGCCAACCGGAAATTTATACTTCCCGGGGTGCCTTTCACTAAAGAAACACAACAAATCCCGCTCAGTCCCGACGGGGAAACCGAGCTGGTCCTGTCCCTTTCAAACTGATCAGTCTCAGATCTTGATGATGTCGGAAGGGGTCTCGACTAATATCGTAATGTCTCCCCTCAGGGCTATGGGCTGTTTCAGTATTTCCGGGTTTTTCCGGATCATGGTAATCCAATCTTCCTCCGACAGGTCGTGCGGTCCGAAGCGCTTTTTATAAGACGGATGCTGCTGGTTTACCAGCTCGCGCACCTGGAGCCCCAACCGTCCGGCCAGTTCGGCAATCTGGGTGCCGGTCAGCGGGGTTTTCAACAGGTCGACCTCTTTGATAGGCAGCCCTTCGGCTTTGGCATAGGCCAGTGTTTTCTTGGCCCTTTCAGAAGCCGAACTGTAGAACAGGGTAATCATGCGCTCAGAGGTGGCTATTTCTCCCATGACAGTATTGTTTTTCGTTATTGCAGTTTGCTACACGCCCCTCCTGCAGGAATACGGCGTTATGAACTCACTTGCCTGATGAATTCCTCGCTGCTCACCAGGGGTTTGCTCAGGGTTAAAGCTTCTTTTTTGCAATCCCGGAAATCTTTCACAAAATGAGTGATTTCCTCTTCGAGCACGGCGTGATCGTTCCGGAATTTCCGCGAGTCGTGTTTGAAAGGATCCTCGAGCAACTCTGCCAGATGGTTCAGGTGTTCCTGGGTTTGCCGGGCCAGGGCCCCGAGGCGGGTTTCCAATGCCAGCAGGCGTTTGGCAATCTGCGAGCCTTCATCGGCCCGCTCCTCCAGAAACAGCCACATATAGTAACTTTTGAGCAGGTGGTGCAAGAACCGGAGGTCGTCACCGTAAAAAGCGAGGTCTGAGGCCCAGTGCTGGGTTAGTGCATACAATTCCTCCCAGTCTGCCTCATCGATAAAGGGCCCTTTGGGCCGTGTTCTCCATGCATCCATGATAGTTAACTTTAAAGGTTGCTACATGGAGAAGGTACGCCATCCCTTCCTAAGCCGGAATGATGGAGGTCATTTAGCTGGGGATTAGCCTATTGCCCGGTCAGGATAACGCGCCGGTACCGGGTCATGGGGTGATCGGCCTGGTCGTGCACTTCCAGGATCAGGTGGAGGGTTTGTCCGGGTTCCAGGTTTAAGGGGATGGTCAGTGAAACTTCCCGGCTGTCTGCCCCGCTCAGAGGCGGGCTTACCGGGTAGGTACCGGCTTCGCGATATACCCACCAATGGTACTTCAGGGCATCCCCGTCGGGGTCTTCGGCCTGCCCGGTAAGCGTTACCACCTCACCTGGCGCAACGCTTCGGGAGCCTGCCCCTTCGAGCCATACCCTGGGTGGGTGGTTGGCCTGTTCAAAGCCGAGCACGCACCAGTCGGCACGGCCCGCGAAATCTTCTTGTATGGCAGGGATCCAGCGGGTTTGGGGAAAGGTGGCGTCGAGGCTGTCGCGAAATGGGTTGAAGTCGCTGGCCTGTGGCCCGTCTTCCCATCGGTTCGGCAGGGAATCGGAATGCACCAGACGGCCTCCCCAGCCCCCGTACTCGGGGTGCTCCAGGTTGCCGAGACCCACGTCGATCAGATGCAGGTACGCGGGCGAATCGCCTTCCGAAATAAAATCGTAGGGCTCAAAAGGCCCCCAGGCCTGCCCCATGCGGCTCCGGTTAAATGAGTCCAGGGCAATGCCGTGGAGGTGTTCCGGGTCGCCCGCCTGCTTCTGGCCATCGCCATAGGCGTAGTAGTCTTTGAGAAGGGGGCCGTGGTTTTCCACAATTTCATTCCGCATGAAGTTACCCTGCAGGTAGTGTTGCCAGGTTTGGGGCACCGCGTGCTTCCACATATAGGCAAAGCACCAGAACTGGTTCGCATTGTAGTAAATTTTCAGGTCGGGCCATTGTGGGGCGATGTACTTCCGGTAAGTGGCGTCCTGGTCGAGGATGGCATAGATCACGGCCTTCTCGCAAACCTTGCGGTAGAGGCTTTCCCACTGGTCGGTGCCACGGTAGGTCGCGTCTATCGATTTCAGGGCCCGGGCGATGGTATTGGTGCCGCCCCAAACCTGCAGGTACAGGGGGGCAGGATTGTCGTCAAGCAGCAGGGCCTTGATGAATTCGGAACCCTCGGTATCGCGTTCCATCTCCCCTTCAAAATCGATATTCCCCACCCGTATTTTGGCCAAAAGGGAATCAGGATGCGGATAGCCTTCGGCGTGTTTTTGCAGGTTTGGGTAAACGGCAGCGTAGGAGGCGATGAGTCCCTGCATCCACTGGGTGCCCGGCCAGCGCAAATCGGTGCGCTCGCCATAGATATTCCGGGTCATTTCCATTTCCGAGGTGAAAAGCGTACCGGCCCCGTCTCCCTTGTAGTGCCATTGCGAACTGCTGTACACCAGCCCTTCGATCTGGAATTCGTTGGCGTAAAGCAGCATCCTGATAAAGGAATCCACATCGTCAATCTCCCCGTCTGTGGTCACCACCGTGCGGGGCCGGTGCAAAAGGTCGGCTGTCTCGGCATTGTCAGTGGCAGTAGCACCCGGTTGGCAGGAGGCCGGTCCAAGCAACAGGGCTATGGCCGGGGCGATTGCGATCAGGTTCCGCTTCAGTTTCATATCAGGGTGTTGTTGGGTGGTTCCGGGTTGCGGTTATTGGTATTTGGAGGGGTCCAGATTGAAAAAGCGCACCGCATTGTTGAAAAAAATGTCGCGTTTTTGCTCATCAGACAGGTAGTTGGCATTTTCAATTACCCCGATGGAAGTCTCGAGCAGCCTGGGCCAAACCATAAAGTCGGTGCCATACAGGATGCGCTTTCCGAACCCGGCCTGTACCAGACGTTTCAGGTAGGCGTGGATTTCTTCCAGTGGGTAGCTCCAGATAAAGCCCGCCAGGTCTACATACACGTAGGCATTGGCACCCATCAGGGCAATCATCTGGTCAATCATGGGGTAGCCGGCGTGCATCACCCAGATTTTGAGCCTGGGGTGGCGGGCCAGCACGTCTTCCAGCAAAAAGGGCTGCCCCAGCGACGCCCGGTATTTTGGGTTGTTGATGTTGATCATGCCGTTGCCGCCCGTGCCCATGTGGATGCCCACCGGGATACCCAGTTCTTCGGCTACCGCAAAATAGGCGTCCAGCGACAGGTCACTGGGCGACAGGCCCTGATACTGGGGTG
The DNA here is from genome assembly GCA_024642005.1 of Robiginitalea sp. Lineage (GTDB taxonomy): Bacteria > Bacteroidota > Bacteroidia > Flavobacteriales > Flavobacteriaceae > Robiginitalea. The sequence goes on from JAHECA010000020.1 coordinate 14,031, forward strand.
CTACCTCACCCATGACCTTGTAAAACCCATTCTCCAGGGAGTCGCGAAAGGCCTCCACACTCATCTGCCCGGAATTGCTGATCCCCAGGGAGGGGATAATGCGTTCGGGGGCCTGGGCATGCCAGTTGTGCAGCACCTCAGCATCGCCGCTGGCCACCAGGATCATATTCAGCCGTTCGGCCGTGGCAAGCAGTTTTTCCTGCATGTCGGCATCGGAAGTGGCCGGCTGCAACGGATCCGCACAATCCAGATTGATAAAGGAAGGGGCGGGCTGGTCGGGCCCGCTGCCCGGCATGCTGCTCAAAAACCAGGGGCACATGGGGGCCGCGAAATTTGGATTCACCTTCATGGCGTGCACATGCACGTCTATAATGGGCGGGCGTTTCATTTTTTCCTGGGCGCGGGCGGGAAGTACAAGCAAGATTGCCGCTGCACAGAGCGCCAGCGGTTTTGCTAAGGTCATAAGGAAGGCTTTCAGATGGGTCATGACGATTTTTTTATCAGCCCGGCAGACGTTGCCACCCGGCTAAGTTGTGTTAATTTAACACTTAAATATTTTCCATAGGCCGTTGCCTGCCATTTTTTACGAAATAGGCAGGAGGTTGTTTTATTCGGAACAGGGGTCACTTTACCTGCAGGGTAACCAGGTTTTGTTTCTGGCCCGGCTGCGACAGGTGCAGGGTAACGTAGCGGCTGGTCTCGTGGGCCGTACCGAAGTTTTCATAGATCCTGCAACCCATGGTAAAGGGGAGCTGGTTCCCATCGGGCCCACCATCCAGGAATTCCACATTGAAAAGCCACTCACCCGGGCTGTCCGGACCGTACAGGTCAAAGTCTTTGAACTTTACCCCCGTCTGTAATTCTTCCCGAATTAGGCCCGGGTCGGCCGCATTGGAGTGCTCCCAGGCGTAGAATTTCTTCTGGGGATTTACCGATTGCAAGATGAATTCGGCCCCGGGCAGGCTCCATTCAAACACGAGCCGCGCCTTGTAGGTCGGGCAGGTATGGTATTTATCCGGGTACAGGTTCTTGTCGAGTTCGAAGCGGCGCGCAAACACCAGGTGTTTGATCTCTTTTTCCAGGTAGTCGGCATAGGCCTGTTTGAAGGGGGTGGAGGTGTCCAGGCCATTTTTGAGCAATATCAGCTTCCGAACCAGTTCGTTCAAAATGCGTTTATCCCGGGTTACCGCCGCCTGGTAGAGCAGGGGAGTGGCCCGGTCGGGTTCAAGGGCAGCCAAAGATTCGGCCACCGGGCCGATAAGCTCCGGCTCACCGAGCTCCGCCAGGCAGTGCAGTGTCGTTTCCAGGGCCAATGGGTTATCAGGGGCCACTTCCAGCAGGTTTGTGGCTATCCGGGCCGCCAGTCCCGGGCTGGCCGTTTTAAAGAAGTCGTAGGCCTCCAGGAAAAAAGCCGGGCGGTTGCCATGGGCTCCCCTGAGCTCTATGTATTTCGGGTAGGCCAACCCGGCCGGAACCGCAGCAAGGTTTCCCTGCACGGCCGATGCAGTAGCTGCCGAAAGGCCTTCGCCCGTGTAGGTGTTATTGCGCAGGCGTGCCCGGTCCACAGGGCCGGTTTCGTCTTGCCCCTGGCCGGCCAGGGCATTTTTTGTGGTAATCAAAATCACGCCATTGGCCCCCAGGGTCCCGTACTTATTGGTAGCTGCAAGGCCTTTGAGCACGGTAATCTTAGCGATGTTCTGCGGGTCTACGTAAGAAAATACCGGATTTTGGGGGGAATTGTTGAATTTGGAGGAATCGGCCTGCTCCATGGGTACCCCGTCGATCACGATCAGGCCGAAATTATTCAGCAACATGGAATTCATGGTGCGCATGGTAACCTTGCTTAGGTCGTCTTCCTGCCCGATGTTCACCCCGGAGAATTTACCCTGCATGGCTTTGGCAACATCGGTATTCACCTCCGATATCTGGTCGTCGTCGATAGATTGAACGGCTACCCCTACCCGGTTTTTATCCGTTTCGCCATAACCGATGTTTGTAGTTTCCCCCTCCCCATTATTAGCCCTTTTTTGGCTCACTTCCACTTCTTCCAGGGCAATTACCCGGCTGTCGAGGAAGAGGTCGAACTCGGCATCGGCCGGTACCACCCGACTCTGCGGCAGGGCAAAGGAACCTCCGCTGATTTGCAAGGTGTCGCCGGGGCGGGCCGACAGGGCAAACTTTCCTTCGGCATCGGTAATCCAGGCCTCGGTATCGCCCATCCGTTGCACAAACAGGCCCGGGGCGGGCTGGTTGTCGATATAAATCCGTCCCTGCAGCTTGTCAGACGCTGAGGAAACCCTGGTTTGCGGCCCTTCTTCCGCGGCGGTGTATGGGGTAAGCTGCACATAGCTGCCCCGGTAGAGCAGGGCAGCCCGTTCCAGGAATTGCTGCTGGGCCCCGGTGGCCCGGCTGATAACGGTATATCCTTTCTCCACAGGCAGGCGTTCGGCAGGCAAAACCTGCTGCCCGTCGGTGTAGAGGTAGGTTTCGCTTCCGTCGAGGGATGCCGCAAGTATTCCGTATACGGCCGCCCCGTCATAGGTGAGCTTTTCCAGATGCGCTTTCAGGGCGCTCCAGTCGCCCCCCCGTACGGCAAAGGTCTGCTCCTCTACCTCCGAACTGAAGGCCAGAAGGCGTACCTGGCAATCGGCGTGGGTGGCAAACAAAGCTTCCAGGTAGCGCAGGGCGTAAACCGGCTTGTTGTTTTCCATCGAGAGGGAAGTGTCCCAGGCCAGGGTCAGGGTTTCGGGCGTTGCCTGCTGGCTGATGAGGGTATTCCCAAATAAGAATAGAGACAATACCGGGGTAAGGCCAAGAAGGCGCAAAGCAATTTTCATTCGTAAGAATTTACTCCCTCAAGGTACAAAAAACCGCCTATTGAAGTGGCATGTGACCGAACCTGAAACAGGCTTTTCTATTTGGCTGCAAGCTGCTGAACCTGGCATGAAACATCCGGGAATATTCTGTCGGCAGACGACCCTTTTCAAGGCATAATACGGTATCGGTGTTCGGGTTTTCCGTAGTTTTATGGACAGTTGTTCCAAAACACCTCCAACCATGAGAATTCCGACTCGCAGGCCACTTCCTAAACCGCTACAAGCCCCGTTTTGGGTTTTACTTGCCTTGCTCGCAATGCAGGGCTGTGCCGAAAAAGCGCAGGAGCCTGAATTTGCCGAAGGGGTAGCGGCCTTTCCCCTTGAGGCGGTAAACTTACTCGAAGGCCCTTTTAAGCATGCCCGCGACCTGGACGAACAAACCGTTCTGGCCTACGAACCCGACCGCCTGCTGGCCCGTTTCCGCATACAGGCTGGCCTGGAACCCAGGGCGGAAGCCTACGGCGGGTGGGAAGGCGAGTCGCTTGCCGGGCATACCCTGGGGCACTACCTTTCGGCCCTGAACCTGCTTTACAAAGGCACCGGCAACGCCGAATACAAAAGGCGGTCTGACTACATCGTAAACGAGCTGGCTGCCATCCAGGAGGCCGACGGCGACGGGTATTTGGGCGCTTTCGACAATGGCAAGCGCATTTTTGAAGACGAAGTGGCCCGGGGCGACATCCGCTCCCAGGGTTTTGACCTGAACGGCATCTGGGCACCTTTCTACACCCACCACAAGGTGCTGGCCGGGCTGCGGGACGCATACCGCTTGGGGGGTAACCCCCAGGCCCTGATAGTGGCCCGCGCTTTTGCCGACTGGATCGGAGGGGTTTTGGCCGGGCTGAACCACGATCAGATGCAGCAGGTGCTCAATTGCGAACACGGGGGGATGAACGAGGTGCTGGTAGACCTGTACGACGATACGGGCGAGGCCCGCTACCTGGAGCTCGCCGGTCGTTTTTACCACGAGGCCGTGCTGGGGCCCCTCGCGGCAGGGGCCGATTCGCTGGCCGGGCTGCACGGGAATACGCAATTTCCGAAACTGATCGGGCTCACCAAGCGGTTCCTGGTTACCGGCGACAGCACCGATTACCGGGCGGCCTCCTTTTTTTGGGACCGCGTGGTGCACCACCACTCCTACGTAACCGGCGGGAACACCAACCACGAGTACTTCGGCAAACCCGACCAGTTGAGCATGCGCCTGAGCCCCGAGACCACCGAGACCTGCAATGTGTACAATATGCTAAAGCTCACCGATCTGCTCTTTCAGATAGATCCGGCGCCTGAAGCCATGGACTATTATGAACGCGGCCTGCTGAACCATATCCTGGCCTCCCAGAATCCACAAGACGGCAAGGTTACCTACTTCCTGTCGCTGGCCATGGGCGGGTTCAAGGCCTTTCAGGATCCCTATTCCTTCACCTGCTGTGTGGGTTCCGGCATGGAAAACCACGCCAGGTATAACAGCAGCATCTATTACGAGCAAGGAAACGCCCTCTGGGTGGCCCAATTTGTCGCCTCTGAGCTCGATTGGGCCTCAAAAGGCGTACAGGTAAGCCAGCAAACAAAATTCCCGGAACTGCAGGGCACCACCCTGGTCTTTTCCATGGCGCAACCCACCCCTTTTGTCCTGAAACTGCGCCGGCCGTACTGGGCCGAACAGGGAGTGGCCCTGAAGCTTAATGGAGAAACCCTGCAGGTCGAATCCGACAGCAGGGGCTTTTTGAGTATCAACCGCACCTGGGCAAATGGCGACCGGCTCGACATCGCCATGCCCTTTAACCTGCGAACCGAAGCCATGCCCGACAACCCGAACCGTCTGGCCGTCATGTACGGACCCCTGGTGCTGGCCGGCGACCTGGGGATCCTGGAAGACGGGAATGCCGAGCGGCCCGAAACGGTGCCCACCCTGATCCGGGAAAACACCACCCCCGAAAGCTGGCTCGAGCCAGCCGGGGAGGCGAATACCTTCCGATTTCGGGAAGGCATTGCGCGTAATGTCATAACCCTTAAACCGCTTTATGCCCTTAACGACCGGCGCTACACGGTCTACTGGGACTTTTACAGCCCCGGTCAGTGGGAGGCCCACCGGGAGGCGATCGGGAGCGAACAGAAGGCCTACCGCAAGCTGGTAGAGGAGACGTTTGATTTCTTCCAGCCCGGGCAGATGCAGCCCGAACGCGACCACGCCTACCAGGGGGAGGCCACCCATATTGTGGAGATGAAAGGAAGAACAGCCAGGCAGGCCGAGCGGGGCGGCTGGTTTTCTTTTGAAATGGGCATTCCTGAAGCAGGCCCGGTAGACCTGGTGTTCGAGTACTGGGGCGGGTATACGGGCAGCAAGACCTTCGACATCGTAGTCGACGGCCAAACCATTGCCACCCAGAATATCAGCGGCATCAAAGACGGGGCCTTCCTGACCCGCCGCTACCCGGTGCCGGAAGAACTTAGCCGGGGTAAAAAACGCCTTGCCGTGCGCATTGCGCCCCATGCAGGACATCGGGGCGGACCGGTTTTTGGCGTGCGCAGCACCAGGCGGGAAGGCCCCTGACCGCCGTGTACTTCTCCCTTAAAAAATGTATCTTGTACACTTGAAACCTAACCCAGAAATAGCATGCAATCTTTCACCAAACGCCTTGTGTTTGCCATGATGCTGATAGCCGCTTCCGGCCTTTCAGCCCAGGGCAACAACGCCTTTGCCGTGCAGGCCCGCACCGACAAAGGCACCATTGAAGGAAATTACGACACCAATACGGGGATACAGACCTATTTCGGGGTGCCCTTTGCCAAGCCTCCGGTGGGTCCGCTGCGCTGGAAAGCCCCCCAACCCATGGATGCATGGGATGGCGTAAAATTCACCAAGGCCTTCGGTCCCCGGCCCATGCAGACCAATGTCTTCGGCGATATGAAGTCGCGTTCTGCAGGGGTGAGCGAAGATTGCCTCTACCTGAATGTTTGGACCCCGGCCAGGCGCAATAGTGAAAACCTGCCGGTTCTGGTCTATTATTACGGGGGTGGCAATGTGGCCGGCGATGCCTCGGAATACCGTTACGACGGGGAGAGCATGGCGAAAAAGGGCATGGTGGTGGTAACGACCAACTACCGCCTGAACGTCTTTGGCTACCTCGCCCACCCCGACCTGAGCGCCGAGGCCCCTTATAAGGCCTCAGGCAATTACGGGGCGCTCGATCAGGTGGCCGCCCTTGAGTGGGTAAAAAACAATATTGCCGCCTTCGGTGGCGACCCGAATAAAATCACCATTGCCGGCGAATCTGCCGGTTCCATAGGGGTGAGCACCCTCATGGCGTCCCCCTTGTCGAAAGACCTGCTCGCCGGGGCAATCGGTGAGAGCGGGGCTGCCATTTTCCCTACCATGGCCCCGGTACCCCTGGCGGATGCCGAAAAGCAGGGGGCAGACTTCCTGCAAAAGGCGGGGGTATCGTCTATTAAAGACCTGCGCAGCCTGCCCACCCGCGACATCTATGAAATGTACAACGCGAGCGGCCGCTTCGGTTTTCCGATGGTCGTAGACGGCTACTTTTTGCCCGCCAGCCTGCCCGAGATTTTTGAACAGGGCGCCCAGGCTCAAATTCCGCTTCTGGTAGGTTGGAACAGTGCTGAAATCCCCGGGATGGCTTTTATGCAGGGACAGCCGTTCACCCCTGAAAATTTTGTAGCCAAGGTAAAGGAAGCCTACCCGGAGGGCTTTCAGCAGGTTCTCGATGCCTACCCCCATGCCGATGCCAAACAGGTCGAGTTTTCGGCCACGGCCCTGGCCTCTGACCGGTTTATCGTTTACAGCACCTGGAAGTGGTTCGACCTGCACCGCAAGCACAGCGATCAGGCGGTATACCGTTACCTCTACAGCAAACTGCGCCCGCCCCTGAAAGACCAGGGACTGATGCCCGGCCTGGCCGGCGGCACGGTTCGGGCCACAGAAGGTGCCCCGGCTAGGCCCGAACCTATTGGGGCTCCGCATGCCTGTGAAATCGAATACTGCATGGGCAACCTCTCCCTGGTTGAAGAGTACGCCTGGACGGCAGATGATTTTACCGTTTCCGAAACCATGCAGGCCTTCTTTGCCAATTTCATCAAAAAGGGAGACCCGAACAGCCTCGATTTGCCAAACTGGCCGGCTGCCCGGGCATCGGAGGCCGCTCCGCCGGTAATGGTCCTCGATGTGAAAAGCAAAAGCGCCCCGGCTATGGAAGACGGCCGTTACAACTTTCACGATTCCTATTACGCCAAACAGTAAAACGGGGCCGGAGCCTCGGCGGCCGATATACAAACCTGAGCATGAATTCATCATGCAATTCTATACCGCTTTGCGGGCCGTACCCTTTGCTGACCGGGAGGGTTATGGTCTGCGGGACAAATTTTACAAGCTTCTGAACAGGCACCCATAGGGAATAAACCTGCACAACCGAACCGCGATGAATCATACCAGGCAAGTCCAAAATAAGCAAATGAGGAAGCTCGGCCTGCTGCTCCTTGCCGGAATTGTCTTTTTCCTGCAGGCCTGCACGGCCCAGTCGCGCCTGGTTACAGGTACACGGCAAACGGCTGTTACGGAAACGCTGCATTATTATTTGTATTACCCACCCGGTTACGACGATTCGGAAACAACACAATACCCGCTATTATTGTTCCTGCACGGGGGAGGGGAGTCAGGCCAGAACCTGGAGGCCTTACAGGCTGGCGGGCCGCCGAAGATGCTGGCAGAGGGGCATGAATTTCCCTTCCTGATCTTGGCACCCCAGAACCCGCACGAAAAGCAGTGGTGGAATGTTCGGGCTGTAAAGCAATTGCTCGATTCGGTCGTAAAAACCAACCGCGTAGACCCTGCCCGTCTGTACCTTACCGGCCTGAGCCGTGGCGGCTCGGCCTCCTGGGAAATGGCGGTACAGTACCCTGAAACTTTTGCGGCCATGGCCGTGGTATGCGGCATGGCACCGGTGCCCTACGCTTCCTGGCTCGACAAGCAGCTGGCTATCTGGGTATTTCACGGCACAGACGACCCGGTAATTCCGTTCTCGGAATCGGCTGCAATGGTAGCGCGGCTCCGGGAGCTGGGGTATAACATCACCTTCACCCCGTACGAAGGGGTCGGGCACAATGCCTGGGATCGCGCCTACCAAACCGACGGTCTGTTCGAATGGTTTACCCGTTACAAGCGGATAAACCCCTAAAGCGCGGCCTGGTCAAGGCTGCGGGTCGGATTTCCCTGGCTGTCATAAAATTCAACGCGCCGTGCCGTTTTCGGAACCTCCAAAAGACGTTCCGATTGTGATAGGAAACCGCTGCCCCAGTAAAATTCCTGGCGCTGCCGCCTGCCGTCGCCCAGAGTTATCTCGGCTCGCACTTCGCTGGGGCTGACAGGGATCAGCATTCCGGTCTCAGTACTTGAAAAGGCTTTCAGTCGGTTGTTGTTCTGGGAGGCCACCCACAGGGCTTTGCCGTCGGCGGTGCCCACCCGCACCAGGGCTTTTGCGTCGCCCGGTACGAAAAAGCCGCTCCGGTTGGCGTTCAGGGGCTCAAACGACCCGTCGCCCCGGTTCTTCAGCAGGAGGCCCATCAGGGCGTCTGCGCGGCCCTGTTGTACTTCCATGCCGTAATCGTTGCCGACCATCAACAGGTCCGTTAATCCGTCCCCGTCGAAGTCTGCCGGAACCATGCCGTATACCGGTGCGATTTGGGCGGCTATCGGCAGGGCGTGCCGCCTGAATTTGCCCCCGCCCAGGTTTTCGATCCAGGAAGTCTCCATGGTATTGAATTCATAAACCACAGCGTCGTCTAGCAACCCGTCTGCGAACATTTCGGGCAGGGTGGAAGACCCGAACTCCCCGAAGGAGTTAAAGCGCTTGCGGATGGCCGAAAATTGCTTCACCACGTCCTGCCACGGGTGGTACAGGTATTCGTGCTTGACCCCCAGGCTGTCGCGCAGGTAGTAGGAGATCAGGGGGTCAATCATGCCGTTGTCGTCCAGGTCCTTGGCGTAGATGCGCACCGGCTGGTCTTTATTGCCTTTGAAATTGATATTGGTGCCCGAATTGCCGGCAACGTAATCCATATCGCCATCGTTGTCGAAATCGGCCCCCGCAAGACTGTTCCACCAGCCCTTGTCGTCGGCCAGGCCGGTGGCATCGGTTACCTCTGCCAGCTGCCCGCCGCGGTTCTCAAAAAAGCGTAAGGGGCTCCATTCGGCGGCCAAAATCAGGTCGGGCCTGTCGTCCCCGTTGAAATCGGTCCATAGGGCATCGCTGATCAGTCCTGCAAATTCGAGTGCCCCGCAAACCTCCCGGGTAACGTCGCTGAACCGCACCTGCCCGCCGGCAGAGTCGTTGCGCAGCACAAAGGAGCGATCGGCAGTAGGGTAGGCAAAGGGCAGTACCCGGCTGCCTACAAACAGGTCGAGGTCGCCGTCCTGGTCGAAGTCGGCCGCCTTAACCACAGAGCTGTTCGCCGTCATGTCGGGCAATGCGCCGGGTTCGGGGGTAAAATGGCCCTGCCCGTCGTTGCGCAGCAATACATCGCGGTACCAGGGATGGCCCGGGTCGTATTGCCCCGAGCCGCGGGCGATGTAGAGGTCGAGGTCCCCGTCCCCGTCGGCATCAAACAGGAGGGTGGCGGTGTCTTCTTCTTCCTTCCCGGCTTCGTTTTTATAATTGGCATCCTGTTCGCTGAACGAACCGTCGGCGTTTTGCATCAGCCATTTTTCGTCAAAGCTGCGGCTGCCGGCCACAAACAGGTCGGTAAGGCCATCTCCGTTCACGTCCCCGGCTGCCAGGGAAGGCCCGTATTGCGAGAATTTATGCGGAAGGGTGCGCTGGAAATTGAAATCGATAAAATCGATGTCGCGCACCAAAATATCAAGGCCTCTGGCAGCGGCTACCTCCCGAAAGGGTGCAGTTGCCAGGGCAGGCATCCCGCCTGAGGGATTGTTTACCGCCTGGGCATGGTCTGCTTCCAGGACCTGGTTGGCAGGCGTGGCTCCCAGGCGCTGTATACGCCCGTCGGGCCATTCGATCAGTACCGAATCGGCCTGGGTCGCGGATCCAAGCCCATAATGCAGCGTCGATTCGGGCTTCGAGAGGTACCCCCGACCGGAGAGCAGCCGGAGTTTTTGCACATGCCCGCCCTGATATACCGAAACCAGGCTGCCGTAGCCTGCCCGGTTTTGCTCGGGGCCTTTCAGGTGTATGCGCAGGTAATGCAGCTCAGGGTGCTGCTCGGCGCTGTGATTCTCGAGCAGGGTGGCTTTGTCGTTCAGGTTGTTGATTACCAGGTCGAGGTCGCCGTCCTGGTCGAGGTCGCCATAGGCAGCGCCGTTTGAAAATGTGCCGAAATTAAGGCCCCACGGTTCCGTAACGTCTTCAAAAGACATATCGCCTTTGTTCCTGAAGGCGAAATTCGGGATTTTGATCTCGGGGATGGCGGCAATCAGCTGTTCTTTGCTTACCAGGCGGTTGGCCGTAACGCGGAAGTCGCCAAAGTCGCGGTCGGTTACGTCTTTTGGGAAGCCGTTGGTGATGATCAGGTCTTGCCAGCCGTCGTTGTCGTAGTCGGCGAAAAGGGGCGCCCAGCTCCAGTCGGTTTCCTGCAGGCCGGCAAACATCCCGGCTTCTGAGAATACGGGCAGGCCGGTCTGCGGGTCGGTTCCGTTCGAAATTTGCAGCGTATTGCGGGCGTACTGGTATTCGTAGTCGTACCGACGCGTAAAAATTTCCTTGTCGTAGCTGCTGGGCCCCTGGAAAAGCTTCTTGCGCTTGTTGTAGTAGGGTTGCATCTCGGTTGTAAACAGGTCGAGTTCGCCATCGTTGTTGATGTCGGCCAGGTCGCTTCCCATGGAGGAAAGGCTGAAGTGCTTGAAAATTTCCCCGGCCCGGTTGGTAAAGGTGCCATCCTGGTTGTTGATATAGACCAGGTCGTTGCTGAAGAAATCATTGGCCACGTAAATGTCCATCCACCCGTCTTTGTTGAAGTCGTGGATCAGGGTACTGTGGCTGTACCCGTGGTGAATAATGCCGGCTTCTTCAGACACATTCGTGAAGTCAGGGCGGCCCAGGGAATCGTTCCAGTCGTTGCGGTACAGGCGGTCGCGGCTTTGTGAAGTGCCGTCGTCATCCTGAGGGCGAAACTGGGAGGGATTTATGCCCTCGATGCGGTTTACCCCGATAAAGAGGTCAAGGTCGCCGTCGTTGTCGTAATCGAAAAACTGGGCGTGAGACGAATAGCTGTCGTCAGCGATGCCATAGGCGGCGGCTGCTTCCTCAAATCGGGGAATCCCGTCGCCTCCATTCCCTTTGTTGATGTACAGCAGGTTGCGACGGTGGAGCGAATCGCGGTAAAAGGTATTGCAGACGTACACGTCAAGCCTCCCGTCCAGGTTCAGGTCGACCAGGCTAACCCCCGACGACCAGAGCAGGGAATCGGGCTTGCCGATGCCCGAAGCCCCGGTAATGTCTTCAAATTTTAACTGCCCGCGGTTCAGGTACAGGGCATTGTTTGCCTGGTTCCCGGCCAAAAATATGTCATCCAGGCCGTCTCCGTCAAGGTCGCCCAGGGCAACACCGCTGCCGTTGTACACAAATTCGTTGTCGATAATGTTTATCGAATCGTTTTCGTGCAGGCGGTTTTCGAACTGAAGGCCCGATTGGTCGGGGGGTATGTTCTCAAAGAGGGTAGCGGTCTTGTCGGTGCCGTTGCAGGATACAAGCAGGGCAGCGAGTACGGCGCAACTGTAAGCCAGGTTCCGTCTCATGGGGTCAGGTGTTTAACGATGGAAACAAAAATGCGGGAATTCGCGGGAAGCCACAAGAAAAAAGGCCGCTGTTTAGCGGCCTTTAATCTTTTATTAATGGTTTTTAATTGCCTGTTACCAGCCGGGGTTCTGGGTGAGTATGTCAGATCCCTGCAGGTCGATCTGTGCCTGCGGAATGGGTTGGTACTCGTGCTTGCCAGCGGAAAAGTTGGCGCCTCCGAATTTGGTAACCAGGTACTGACCTTCGTAATCGAGGTAACGATTCAGTTCAGTTCCGGCGATGCCCCAGCGCACCAGGTCGAAGAAGCGGTGTCCTTCGCCTGAAAGCTCCAGTTTACGCTCAAAGCGCACGATATTGCGGGCGGTGGCCTGGTCGGCAAAGTCTCCTGCAACGTATTCGCTGATCACGTAGTTGGCGGCATTCTGAGCCGGGTTGTCGTATTCTTTCACCCAGTACTGAGAATTGGCTGCACGGGCGCGAACCTGGTTAACCAGATCCAGAGCCGCAGTCAGGTTTCCGAGTTCTACTTCGGCCTCAGCAGCCATCAGCAGTACGTCGGCATACCGGATGATGGTGTAGTTCATCAGGGCGTACCCACGGGTCCAGGAGCTGCCATCAGTCAGGCTGTTTTCCTGGGTGCGGTAATAGATGTACTTCTTGGGCGAATACGGACCTGCGTAGGGGAAGCTCCGGATCCAGGCAGAACCAGGGTGCTCGATCCAATCCAGGTAGGGGATACCCATACGACCGATAGACCAGTCAATACGGGGGTCCAGCGGGCCGGCATCTTCCACGAAGGTGCCTTCGTCCTGACCATCTTCAAATACGTGGAACCAGTTGTTGGCAACAGCGTTTGCCGGATCGTTAAAGGAGTAATCCAGCAGCGGCAGACCGGCGTTGGTAGTCCGGAAGTGATTGGCCAGGTCGATACTGGGTTGGAAGAATCCGCAGCAGTTTCCGGGCCCGTCAGGGCCGGTGTTGTACGGGTAGTTCAGGTCGTCAAAGTAGTTGGCGTTCGCAGTGCTACCGGTATTGTTGGCAGATTCAACGTCCATTACGGCCTCGGCGTGGTTGTCGTTCTCGGCGTTATAGATCTGGGCGTAATCGTCCAGCAGGGCATATTTAAGCCCGTTGGAGGTTACACCGTTGGCGATCACGCCGTCAAACACAGCCTTGGCGGCAGCCCATTTCCCCTGATACAGGAGCGCTTTACCCAGGTAGGCCGCAGCGGCCCACTTGTTTACGCGACCGGCACCGGTAACATCGGGCAGGTTGTCAAAAGCGTACTGGAAGTCGGCCTCGATAAAAGCCCATACGTCAGGAGTATTGGGTACCAATGGCACATCAACAGCAGCTATGGTCTCGTCGAAGAGGGGCACGCTGTAGAAGTGCTTTTTCAGGTCAAAGTAGAAGTGACCGCGCAGCAGGCGGGCCTGGCCCGTAATGCTGGCATAGTCAGCAGCGGTGAGCTGATCCTGAATGGCAGTGGCGGTTGCCAGCACCTTGTTGGCGCGGGCCACACCCTCGAAGCGTCCTCGCCAAAGCGAGTTCAGGTCGCCCTGGGTCGCATCGTGCTCAAAACGCTGTACGGGGTTAATGGAGGAGTAGTCACCCGCGTCTGTTCCCTTATTGGCGTCCCCGCCCAGGATAGCACCGGTAACCCAGTGGTTCGGCCCTTCAAAGCGGTTTCCGAACACCCCGTTCAGGGCGGCGTAGGTTCCCACCAGAAGACCCTCAACCCCAGCCTTTGTCTGCAACTGTGCATCCCCCAACGAGTTGGCTGGCGGCACATCCAGGAAGTCATCTTTACAAGCCCCGACGGTCAGCAGACCTGAGGCAAGTAAAAGGGCAATCAATCTGTTTGTTTTCATAACTTTTTTTTCAAATATATTTAAATAATTTGATTTCATCTCACTCATTCTTACAGATTTACAGACCAATATTGATGTTGAACAGGTAAGAAGGAGTAACAGGGTAGTTACCTACATCCACACCGAATGTGGTATCAGCGTTACCACCTACTACCGGATCCAGACCACTGTACTTGGTGATGGTCCAGATGTTGTTGGCAGAGATACCCAGTTCAAACCGCTTGAGGCCTATGCTTTCCAGGAAGTCGCTCTCGAAATTGTAGAACAGGGCGATACGCTGCAGGCGAACGTAATTTCCATTTTCTACATACCAGCTGTTGGATGCACCGGAAGTAGACAGGTTGGTGGCGCTTTCCCAGATCGGAGCAGCGGCACTGTTGCCACGCTCAGGTGTCCAGGAATTCAGAGCGGCTACCCCTTTGGCTGAGCCTTCGAAGGTACCGAAGAAATCGCGGAACCATTTGCTCTGGTTGAAGATATCAACACCGGTAACCCAGTTCCAGTAGGTTTCCAGGCTCAGTTGCTTGTACCGCAGGTTGATCACGGCACCACCGCTGTAGCTCGGTACCGGGTCGCCCATGTAGGTCCGGTCGTCAGGAGTGATGGCTCCGTCCCCGTTGATGTCAGCATATTTGAAACGGCCTACTCCGGCACCATCTTGGGTGGGGGAGTTGGCAACGTCAGCAGCGTCGTTGAAATAACCGATCATCTGGTATCCGAAGAAAGAAGAGAGCGGTTTGCCCAACTGGTTGCGAATGGGGTTAATGCCCCGGTAAGAAGGACCGTCTAGGTAATCGATACCGTCGGCAAATCTCACAACCTCGTTTTTCAGGAAGGAATTGTTCAGTGTCACGTTCAAAGACAGGTCTTCAGTGATACTGCCCCGGTACATGATCTGGAGGTCAACCCCCTGGTTGAGCATGGCTCCCACGTTCCGCGAGGGAGCGGCGGCATAAGCCCCGGTAACAGCCGGCAGCGGAACCTGGAACAACAGGTCTTCGGTGTCTTTCTTCCACCAGTCGAGGATAATGTCTACGTGGTTATCCAGGATTGTGGCGTCGAAACCGATGTTCAGGGTGGTGGAAGTCTCCCACTTGGCATCGGGGTTGCCGATACGTGTAGTGGCGAATCCTTCGTTGGCCCCACCGTTCTGGCCCTCGATCGGGTAAATGGTGTTTCCGATATCGATACCGGCCAGGGAGTACTGGTTGGCCGGGTCCACGTTGTTGGAGTTACCCATTTGACCCCAGCCTCCGCGGATTTTCAGGTCGGTGAAGATGCCCTGGTCTTGCATGAAGTCTTCGGAAATAATCCGCCAGGCGCCCGAAACCGCCGGGAAGGTTCCGTAGCGGTTGTTTTCCCCGAATACAGAGGAACCGTCGCGACGGATAACCCCGGTTACATAGTACTTCTCATTGAAGTTGTAGTCGATTTTTCCGAAGATGGAGCTGAAGTTCACCCCTTTCCGGATAAAGCTCTGTACAACAGGAGAAGCTACGGTCTGCAGGTTCACGAAGTCGAGATCGGTAGAGAAGGGGTTGATACCCGATCCCTGGATGCGGCGACCGCGGGCACCAGCTGTGGGGGTGCTAGCACCCTTGATGGCTTCAAGACCTCCGAAGATTTTGAGGCCGTGCATCCCGAATACCTTCTCGTAGGTAAAGGAGTTGGTCCAGATCCACTGGAAGCCGTACTCTGAACCTTCATTGAAGCTGAAGCTGGCCTGAGGCTCAGAATCCCCAAGGTAGCGGTAGTTGTAGTCGAGGTTATAGGCGTTGTAGTAAGCTCCGCCAATGCTGGTGCGCAGGGTCAGGCCTTCGATGGGCTTAACCAGGGCGTACAGGTTACCGAAAGCGCTGGCCGACCAGTTCTGGTCGTTGCCACGGTCCTGAACCAGGCGGCGCACGGGGTTACGCGGGTTGTTGAAACCGGCGGCCCGGGTTGAGGCGTAGCTTCCAAAATCATCGAATACGGGGATGATGGTGGGCATACGATAAGCAGAGAGAACCTCGCTTTCGTCCTGGGCGATACCCTGCCCGCCGTTTCCTCCTGACTGTCCGCGAACCGAGTTGTAAGTGGCCTGGAAGTTCTCCCCTATAGAAAGCCAGGGGGTCAGGTCAAACTCGGAGTTGAAACGGGCTGTGTAACGATCTTGTGAATTCTCCAGCAAGATCCCGTCAAGGCTCTGCATGGAAAGACCGGCATAGAAACGGCCGTTTTCGGTGCCTCCGTCAAAGCCTAGGCTGATGCGGGTTGCCGGGGCCAGACGGGTGATTTCCTTATACCAGTTGGTGCCACGCAGGTTCGGGCGGATCAGGAATACGTTCTCCGGATCGGCCTCATAATTGGCGCGAATCTGAGCCAGGTCGATATCTGAGGAACTAACTCCGTTTTGTCCGTCGGCATGCAGGTAATCCGGGAAGCTCGGAGTCGCGTTTGAGCCGTACTGCGGGTGGGTGTACTGTGGTGAAGTCCCGTTGGCAGCGGCGTTGTTTTCATAAGCCAGGTGGGTGTAATCGGCCATCTGTTGCGGGTTCAGCATTTTGGGAGAACCTGCAACGTTAGGATCGGTAACACCGCTCTGGATATTGATGGAGATATTCGTCTTCCGGTTGCGGCGGCCCTGTTTGGTGGTGTAAACGATCACCCCGTTGGCAGCACGTGCACCGTAGATGGAGGCTGCGGCAGCATCCTTAAGTACAGTAGTGGTCTCAATATCGTCCGGGCTCAGGAAGGAGATGTCGTTAATCGGCACCCCGTCCACAACATACAGCGGCTGGTTACCACCGAAAGCCCCGAATCCGCGAACACGGATCTGGCTGGCGGTACCAGGCTGACCGTTGGTTACCACAGTAACCCCGGCAACCCGTCCGGCGAGCTGCTGTTCTACGTTACCGGAAGGGATGGCTGCAAGTTCTTCAGCCTTCACGATGGAAACCGCGGCGGTAGTCTCGCGCTTGGTCTCCGTGGTGTATCCGGTTACGATAACCTCGTCCAGTGCCTGAGAGTCTTCTTCCATGGTCACGGTAATCGAAGAACGACCGTTTACAGATACGGCTTGCGTCACGTACCCGAGGTAGCTCACGATCAGTACTGCATCAGAACCAGCTTCAATGGAGAAGTTTCCGTCAAAATCGGTTTGGGTACCACGTGTGGTTCCCTGCACCAAAACGTTTGCTCCGGGCAGTGGCACACCATAGGAATCAACCACGTTACCTGAAACGACATTTTGAAGCGGCGTCTCTCCGGCGAATTTCGTCGATGTATCGGAATTTGCATGGAGCGCCTGCATTCCGAAACATGAGAACATCATTACGAATCCAAAGAAAAGTCGCGCGAACTGTTTCATTTTCTTGAGATTCCAATCAGCGTTTCGAATCATAATGTTTAAGTTGTTAAGTTAGTTAAATGTTTGATTTACACTTGTTTAATTCAAGCTGGGAACGAAATCGTTTTCGGATAATACGTTAAGAAAACCCAAAAACAGTGTTAATATTAATAAAAATCAACCGAACATACGGCAGGGTTGATGAAAATTTTATCAAAAAACGGTTTACTTGTTAAATATTTCCTCCCAAAAGTATCAATACCTAAATTAGCCGATATTCGTATCTAACTCACCAACACCAATACATGCAGATCAAAGAAAACCCAACCGTCTACGACGCCATTATCGTCGGCTCTGGTGCCGGAGGCGGTATGGCCACCAAAGTACTGGCAGATGCCGGGCTCAAAGTGGCGGTCGTGGAGGCAGGCCCTTTTTTCGACCCGAAGAACCCCGAACAGCAAACCCAATTAAAATGGCCTTATGAATCTCCGAGGCGGGGCGCCGGAACGGTGCGTGACTTTGGCGAATTCGACGCTGCCTACGGAGGGTGGGAAATCGAAGGCGAGCCCTATACCCGCAAAGACGGTACCCAATTCGATTGGTTCCGCTCACACATGCTGGGGGGGCGCACCAACCACTGGGGGCGTATCTCCCTGCGCTTCGGCCCGCTCGATTTCAAACACAAAGACGTAGATGGCCTGGGCGACAACTGGCCTATCGGCTATGAAGACGTCAAGCCCTATTACGATAAAGTAGATAAGCTCATCGGCGTGTTTGGCTCCAAGGAGAACCTGCCCAACGAACCCGACGGGTTCTTCCTGCCGGCGCCCAAACCCAGGCTTCATGAACTTTACTATATAAAGGCTGCCCGCAAATCGGGCATTACCGTAATCCCTTCACGCCTGTCGATGCTCACCAAGCGCATCAACGAAGATCGGGGAGTATGCTTTTACTGCGGCCAGTGCAGCCGGGCCTGCCAGGTACATGCCGACTTTTCGGCCGGCACCTGCCTGATCTTCCCGGCCCAGAAAAGCCGGGGCCAGGTAGACCTCTTTGTCAATTGTGTAGTGCGCGAGGTAACCACCAACGAAGAAGGACGCGCCACGGGTGTATCCTATATTAATAAAGAAGACCGAAAAGAATATACACTGAAAGGAAAAGTGGTCGTGTTGGCTGCCTCCGCCTGCAGTTCGGCCCGCATCCTGCTCAACTCCAAAAGCAAACAGCACCCGAATGGCCTGGGCAACGGCAGCGACCTGGTGGGCAAATACCTGCACGATTCCACAGGCAGCAGCCGGGCCGGCTTTATCCCCGACCTGATGAACCGCGACATCTACAACGAAGATGGGGTAGGGGGCATGCACGTGTATTCGCCCTGGTGGCTCGACAACCGCAAGCTCGATTTCCCGCGCGGCTATCATATAGAGGTATGGGGGGGCATGGGTATGCCCAACTATGGCTTCGGTTTCGACGTGAATGAATTCAACAAGTTCTTCGGCCTGCCTACCGGTGGGTACGGAGACCAGCTCAGGGCCGACGTAAAAAAATACTACGGCGCAGTGGTCGGTTTCGGCGGACGGGGCGAACCCATAGCCCTGAAGGACAACTATTGCGAGATAGACCCGACCACCGTTGACCAGTTTGGCATCCCCGTCTTGCGGTTCCATTACAAATGGTCAGACCACGAGCGCAAACAGGCCCGCCACATGCAGTCTACCTTCGAGGAACTCATCCACAACATGGGGGGCGAGGTGCTGGGCAACACGCCCTCTGCCGAGCAGGACTACGGCCTGGCAGCCCCCGGCCGGATTATCCACGAGGTGGGCACCACCCGCATGGGCGACGATCCAAAGACCTCGGTAACCAACCGGTACCAGCAACTTCATGAGGTAGACAACGTTTTCATTACCGATGCAGGACCCTTTGTGTCTCAGGGCGACAAGAACTGTACCTGGACTATCCTGGCCCTTTCCATGAGGGCTTCCGAGTACATTGTAGATCAATTGAAACAACAAAACATCTGATATGGACCGCAGAGACAGTTTAAGATCCCTTCTCCTGGGGTCGGTAGCCGGAGGCCTTGCCCTGCACGGCTGTAAACCGGCCGACAACGAAATTGCCGATGCCCTGGGAACCCAGGCAGAAGAACACCTCTTCGGTCGCACCCCTGAGGAAAAGGAGCAAATAGCCAAGCTCCGGGCTGAAGCATTCTTCAACGATCACGAACTTGAGACCATTGTCGTACTGGCCTCGCGGATTTTGCCGCCCCACCCCGAATTCGGCGGGCCGGTGGAAGCCGAAGTGCCCGAATTCATCGAATTCATGGCCAAAGACATCCCGGAACTGCAAACCACTTTGCGCGGGGGGCTCATGTGGCTCGACCACCAGAGCAATACCCAATATGGCATCGAATTCAAAGGTGCCACCGAAGACCAGCAAAAAGCCCTGATGGACACCATTGCCTTTTACGACCCCGAGGTGCGGGGCGACGAAAGGCCCCTGGAGATCCAGTTTTTCAGCCTGATGCGCAACCTCACGGTTTGCGGGTATTACACTTCCAAAGTGGGTATAGCCGAACTGGGCTATAAGGGGAATTCCCCCAATGTTTGGGATGGTGTGCCCCAGGAAGTGCTCGACAAGCACGGCATGGCCTACGAAGAGGAGTGGCTCGCCAAGTGTGTCGACCAGTCCAGGCGGAATGAAACCGCCGAATGGGACGAAGAAGGCAATTTGTTAACCTGACCGATACCGATATGAAAAAACAAGCAATTATTTTGTTGGGAGCCGCCTTATTAAGCCTGGCAGGTACCTGGCGCGCAGGCGCCCAGGAATTCGGCCTGCAGCTCTACAGCCTGCGCGACCAGTTCAAGACCGATGTGGAGGGGTCCCTGGCCCAGATACAGGACTGGGGTATTACCTATATCGAAGGAGGCGGAACCTATGGCTATTCGCAGGATGAATTCCTCAGCCTGTTGGCTAAACACGGCCTGAAAACCGCAAGCATCGGGGCTTCCTTTGACCAGCTGGAACAAGACCCGGCTGCCCTGATCGAGCAGGCCAAAGCCTTTGGCGCTACCTATGTGATGTGCGCCTGGGTGCCCCATAACGGAGACGAATTCGGCGAAGCCGAAGCGCGCAAAGCCATTGAGGTTTTCAACGCGGCAGGTAAGGTGCTCTCAGACGCCGGCCTCACCCTGGCCTATCATGCCCACGGGTACGAGTTCCGGCCCTTTGAAGGGGGCACGCTTTTCGACCTGATGGCCCGCGAGGCCGCCCATTACAAGTTCGAGATGGATGTGTACTGGGTGCAGCACGGCGGGGCCGACCCGCTGGCGCTCCTGAACAAGTATCCGGACAAATTTGCCCTCATGCACCTGAAAGACCTGCAGCAGGGCATACAGGGCAACCAGACCGGGCACGAAGACGTGGAGACCAACGTGGTGCTGGGAACCGGGCAGATCGATATTGCCGGCCTGGTAAAACGGGGCGCCGAGCTGGGCATCCGCTATATGTTCATCGAGGATGAATCGAGCCGGGTGATAGAGCAGGTGCCGCAGAGCCTGAAATTTCTGAGGTCCCTATAAACAGGGAGGCCAGAAAGGGCTCAGGGCCGCCTGACGGCCACCCCTACCATGGAATCAGCTGTTCCGTAGTACAGGAACCAGGCATTCTTGTAGTAAACCAACCCTTCTATAAATGTGGTGCCTGCCTGGTACTGCCCGCTTCGCTCATGGGGCAGGCTGGGACAGATAAAAGGCGTGTCGAGCCGGCTGAGCAGTATCTCGGGATGTGCCGGGTCAAAAAGAGCCTGTCCCCCGCAATAACTGCTTTCGGGAGTTTGGTTGCCGGCCCCTTCGCCACTTAGGTTCTTGCCATTGTAGAGCAGCAAAATGCCGTTTTCGGTAAACAGGGCGGGCGGGCCCGGCTCGGTGAGGTGACTGTCGAAATCCTCCGGGGTCGGTCGGAGGCTCTGCACTAATTCTCCCTGCCCGTCGAGGGACGGGCCCCAGTCGGTGCCGTTCTCCGAATAGGCCACATTTACAAATAGTTCCCCCCAGTACATCACGTATTTCCCATCGACTTTCCGGGCCACTAAACGACCGTCTTTAAGCTCGGTAAGTACGGAGCCCGATTTGCTCCATGTGTTGAGGAAAATCCCGTTATGGGCCGTTTCAAAAACAGGGCCGTGCTTGGTCCAGTGCCGAAGATCGGGTGAGGTAGCGGCGCTCAGGCGGGCTGTTTCCTGGTTCCATGCGGTGTAGAGCATTAGAAAGGATCCATCTTCCAGTTCCACCACCCGGGGGTCTTCCACCCCTCCCGGGTCTTCCCATTTGCGGAAGGCATCCTGTTCCGGGTAGAGCACCGGTTCCGGGTATTTCGAAAAATGCAGCCCGTCAGTGCTCCAGGCCAGGCCAATGCGCGAAGTACGGCCCCCGATGCCGGCCCCCGGGTTGTCTTCGGCCCGGAATAGCAGGAAAACGGTATCGTTTCGAACCACGGCCGCCGGGTTGAATACGTCGGCCAGTTGCCACTGTACTTCATGCCCTTTCAAGGGGCACAGAAAGCGGGGAGATGGGTCGGCTTGCAATACCGGGTTTTCAGCCGGCTTATCGAAGCCAAGCAGCCAGGGGTTTTGACCGTTTGCGATGCCCAGGCAGGCAAGGAACAGGCAGGCTGTCCCAATGATCCGCGCTCTTTCCATACTGTTGCAAATTGGTTTGAGCCTGAAAGATACGCACAATTTGATGCGAAGCCATGGCCCGGGGTCTCGGCCGGTTTGGCTATCTTTAACGGCAAACCAACCCTTGTGAGACACTCCTGGCGCGCCTTTGCTGTACCATCCTTAAGCCTTGGGGCGATCGCCTGTATGATGGCCCTGTCGGCCTGTCGGGAGACACCCGGCAAGCTCCCCGGGACCAATTCGGGCCCCGGCGCGGCGGCCCCGGTGTCGCAAGATACTGTAGCGCCTGATCGTACTGCCCTGGCCTTACCGCCCCCCTCCCTCGAAAGCCTCGCCGATACGACCTTCATCCGCCTGGCCGATTACAGCGGCGATTTTGCCTACGACCTGCGCTATGCCACAGCAAATAACTTCCTGGAAGAAGCGGTGTACCCCTGCGGGGAATGCTATACCCGTGTAAAGACCGCCAGGGCCTTGCTGGCAGCCAATGCAGAGCTGATGCGGCAGGGCTACCGCATCCGCTTTTTCGACTGCTACCGGCCGAATTCGGTCCAGTACAAGATGTGGGCCATCGTGCCCAACCCGCAATACGTGGCCAACCCGGTAAAAGGTTCCATCCATAACAAGGGAGGGGCGGTCGATATAACCCTGGAGACCCTTGACGGCGTATCACTCGATATGGGCACCGAGTTCGATTTTTTCGGCCGGCGCGCCTACCACGACAATACCGATTTGCCGCAGGAGGTGCTCGCCAACCGCCGCCTGCTCAAAGAAACCATGGAGAACCACGGCTTCTGGTCGGTGCGCACCGAATGGTGGCACTACAACCTGAAGGCTGGATCCAACGACCCGGTAGCCGATTTTCAGTGGCCGTGCCCGACCGGCTAAAACCTTTAAAATGAAACGATTATACTTAATTAACTTATTGTTAGGCAGCATGCTGAGTGGAACGTCTCAAAACCTGCAGCTGCCCATTTGGCCCGAAGGGCACATCCCGTACCGGGTCGAAACCGATGAGCAGGAGCTGCATGAAACCGATGGCATACTTCGCATTAGCCGCGTACAGGTGCCGGGCCTGGAGGTATACCTGCCTGAACCCGATGCGAATACCGGGAAGGCCGTCCTTATTTTTCCGGGGGGCGGGTACCACATCCTGGCCTATCACTGGGAAGGGACCGATTTCGCAAAGTTGTTGCAGGAGAACGGCATTGCCGGCATAGTGGTCAAATACCGGCTGCCGGTATCGCGCTCGGCCGGCACACCTGCCCGGATACCCCTTTCGGATGCCCAACGGGCCCTGCGCCTCTGTCGCAGCCGTGCCCCTGCCTGGGGGATAGACCCTGAAAAGATCGGTGTCATGGGCTTTTCAGCCGGCGGACACCTGGCGGCCTCACTGAGTACCCAATACCGGGCAGCCATGTATCCGGAACAGGATGCCACGGACCAGGAAAGCGCCCGGCCTGCCTTTTCAGCCCTTATTTACCCGGTTATAACCTTCAGCAGCCCCGGGATGCACACAGGCTCAAGGGAGGCTCTGCTGGGTAAGTCACCGGCAGATTCCCTGGTGTCTTTCTTTTCGCCTGAGCTGCAGGTCGATGCCCAGTCACCCCCTGCCTTTCTGGTGCATGCCGAAGACGACACGGCCGTTCCGCTAATTAACAGCCAGCTGTATTTTGAGGCGTTGCGCGAAAACGGGGTGCCGGCCAGCCTGCACGTATTTCCCGAGGGCGGGCATGGCTTCGCCATGGGTCGGGACGACGCCTATCTGAGGCGCTGGACCGATCTGCTTGTTGCCTGGATACAGGCTCAGTAACCCCTTTTGGTTACAGGGTTTCGTAAGGGTGCTGCCAGCCTTCCCGGTAAGCCCGCTTGAGCAGGGCCTGGGCCTCCGGGTCTCCTGCGATGTTGCGCGAGGCGGAGTCGTAGGTGAGCGGCCTGCCTCCCAATTTCATGGAGAGGTTGGCCAGGATGCAGCTGGCCGAGGAGATGTGGCCTTGTTTGATATCGGAAAATGGCAGCGTGCCCGCCTCGATAGCGGCCAAAAAATTGAGCATGTGCCGACGCGTTGCCGGGACCGCGTTCAATTCGATATCGGCTTCATTTACGTCTTCCGGGTATTTTTCGCGCTCGTAGAGCACGTCTTCATGCAGCCTTGGGCCGTCCCCTTGCGGATAAAAGTCCCATTGCATGGTACTGCCCGCCAGGGTTCCCTTTTCTCCGTAAATCTTGAAAGACCAGGGGTATTCCGGGTCGGCCGGGGTGCCCCAGCTTCGGTGCTGCCACACGCAATTGAAATCGTCATATTCAAAGACGGCCGACTGGGTGTCGGAAATGGTTGACTTCCCCTCTTTCTGTACGTAAATACCCCCTTCGGAGCTGATGCGGTTGGGCCATTCCAAATCGAGCAGCCAACGCACGGTATCAAGCATGTGTACACACATGTCGCCCATGATGCCGTTGCCGTATTCCATAAAGGTGCGCCACCAGCGCTTGTGGGGCAGGCCGTCGTAGGGGCGCAGGGGGGCAGGCCCGGTCCACATTTCGTAATCGAGGAATTCGGGCACTTCCTGCACGGGCGGGTTGCCGTTGGCCCGCATGTGGTAGTAACAGCACAATTCCACATGGCCTATTTTGCCCAGCAGGCCGGCATCGACAATTTTTTCTTTGGCGTCCTGCAGGTGGGGCGTGCTGCGCCTCTGGGTGCCGATCTGCACGGTTTTCCCGTATTTGCGGGCCGTGGCCAGGATGGCTTCCCCTTCAAGGACATCCACGCTAATGGGTTTCTGAAGGTATACGTTGCAGCCGCTTTTGATGGCTTCAATGGCCGTAAGCGCATGCCAGTGGTCGGGGGTGGCAATAAGCACAATGTCGAGTTCGTTCTCGGCCAGCAATTTCCGGTAATCTTTGTAAAGCCTGGCCGGCTTGGCAGCGGGTTGGCGCCGGGCCAGTTCTGCCGCGGCGGCTTCCAGCATTCGGCGGTCCACGTCGCAGAGTGCCTTTACTTCTACCGGGGCAACCTGAATGAGCCTCCAAAGGTCCATGGTGCCGTACCAGCCTGTGCCGATTAAGGCAACTTTCCAGGGCTTGTCGCGGTAGATCAGGTCCATGCCGTAGGCACCGAACTGTGAGAGGAGGGTCAGGGCTGTGGCGCCCTTCATAAAGCGCCTGCGGTTGATGTTGAAATGTGGGTTTTCCATCGGAGGTTGGGTTGGTGTCTTCCTCCTAAAGATAAAAAAACCGGCTTACACTGCTTCAGTTACCAGCACTTTAAGGGCTTCATCTGCTGTTTTTACGAAAAACAGGTACATGTCGCCCCCTGGGGTTATGCGCGTTCGTCGGCGTATTACCGCCACGCTTTCCGGAAAATTGCGGGCGGCGATATTGGCCTTGGCGAAAGGGAGTTTTCCTGCCTTGTAGGGGAGTACTTTGTTGATTTTGAAACGCCGGCCCGGGAAGGGCACCAGTTGGTCTGAGGTGTACAGGTGGGTATGACGGTGGAGTTTCCCCAATTGGAACCGCTCTCCCAGCAATCCAAAAGGTGCGGCTTTCATCAGGCCGGCGTGCGGTTCGTACAGGTAAGCCTTTGGCAGGCTGGTATCCCAGGCGGCCGCTGCTTCTTCTTCGGGGGTAAAGCGAAAAGCCTCTCCGCCTTCCAGGTCGAGTGCCACCCGGGTGCAGGGCCCGTCATAGCCGGGTTGCATCCACCAGAGTAGTTCCCGCACTTCATTTGAGGCTGCCACGACGTGAATTTCCCGTAAGCTGTGCAGGGAGCGTGCGCCGGCAGCCAGGTCGAGCATGGGCGATGTTTTTATCAGCAGGTTGTCGGTTGCCGCCAGCAAGGTGCCCAGGTGGGCCGGTATGTCGGGCAGGTAGTCTTCCAGCCTGATTACGCGGCCGCCAGATGCATCCCGGCGGGAGGGGTCGGCATAGATCCAGTCGGGCCTCTGGCCCAGGCCTTGCAGGTCAGTCAAAACCTCCAACCCGTTTTGGCGATGTACCGCAATATTGCCTGCGGAGAGCATCTTGAAATTATGAGTGGCGATTTCGGCCAGGTCGGGGTTGAGTTCGCAGTAGTGCACCCGCTCAAAGTGCCGGGCAATAAAGTAGCTGTCTACCCCAAAGCCCCCGGTGAGGTCCAGGAGCATTTTGCCCCCGGTCAGGGAAGCCTTGTACAGGCCTGTAATTTCTGATGAGCACTGTTCCAGGTTCAGGGCGGGGGGGAAGTAAATTCCCGGGCATGCAAACCAGGTAGGTAATTTTTTTTGAGCTTTCTGGTAGCCGGAAAGCTGTTGGGCGAGCTCAGCAGGGGCTATGCCGGGAAAAGGGCTCTTTTTCAGGGCTACTGACACAATGTCAGTAGTTAAATTATTTCTTATATACTCCTGTGCACCAGTATTTAAAATGCTTTTATTCAAAGTATTTCTATAAATTCTCCGTAAGACGTTTTACGATCCGGTTTTCGGCGAGAAATTCCTTCAAAATTACCTTCAGGGTGGTATATCCGGGCACCGCTACGATCATTCCTACCACGCCGAAGAGCAACCCGGCCATGATGATTACCAGGAAAATTTCAAGGGGGTGCGACCGTACCGAATTTGAGAAAATAACAGGCTGGGAAAAGAGGTTGTCGACCAGTTGCCCGATGGCAAACCCGAGGAGTACCCAGCCCACATCGGGCAGTATTACCGTGCTGAAATCAGACCCCAGGTTGCTGGTCATGGTCAGCAACACCATGAGCATTGCCCCGATTACAGGTCCTATGAAAGGAATTATATTGAAGAGGGCACACAAAAAGGCGATTACCAGAGCATCCTGGATGCCGACCAGGAGCAGGACAATGGTGTAAATCGTAAACAGCACGAGAATTTGAAGCAGCAGGCCCACGAAATACCGGGAGAGCAGGCTTTTTATCTTCTCAAGGGAATGTAGCAGCTTGGCCTCCCGATGATCTGGGAAGAGGGTCAGCAGGGCGGTTTGGAAAAGGGTGCTGTCTTTCAGGAAAAAGAAGGAGATAAAGAGGACCGAGAACAACCCGACGCTCATAGAACTGAGCAGGGTTGCAAAGGAATTGAGCAGGTGTGGGATAAAGCCAATGTCGAGCCCGCTCAAAACGCTTTTCTCCACCTGGGCCTCCTGGACAAGTTGCTGCGCCTCCTCAGCAGAAGCCCCAAGGTAGGTTGCGATCTCGGTATACAATGAATTAATCGTGGCGCGCAGGGAGTCAATGTCGAGCAGGGAAAGGTTTTTTCCCTGTTCGGTGATCAGCGGCACAAAAAGGGACACGATGCCTGCCAGGATACCGAGTACCAGAAAG
This sequence comes from Robiginitalea sp., assembly GCA_024642005.1. Classification (GTDB taxonomy): domain Bacteria; phylum Bacteroidota; class Bacteroidia; order Flavobacteriales; family Flavobacteriaceae; genus Robiginitalea. The sequence continues at coordinate 40,863 of JAHECA010000020.1, forward strand.
ATCACCACCACAACCGCCAGGGTGTTCGGGAATTTCAGCCGCTTGCGCAAGAACAGGACCACAGGCCTGCCAATCAGTGCCAGCACGGCTGCCAGCAGCACGTAGGCGATTACCGAACGTATCATATACAGGAAGTAAAGCCCAAGGACCAGGGCGGCCAGCATAAGAAAGGCACGTATTATTCCATTGGCGAGGGTTTGCGGAGTCATGGTTTCAGTTTTTAAAGGCGTAATTCACAATATTGGCTCCCATCTGCAGGGCTTTGCGGCGCACGGCCTCGGGGTCGTTGTGCACTTCCGGGTCTTCCCACCCGTCGCCCAGGTCGGTCTCGAAGGTAAAAAGCAAAACCAGGCGGCCCTGGTGGAAGTATCCGAACGCCTGGGGCCTCTTTCCGTCGTGTTCGTGTATTTTAGGCAGGCCCTGGGGAAAGGCGAATGGCCCTTTGAAAATCGGGTGGTCTGAACCGAGTTCCTGCATTTCCTTATCCGGGAAGATCTTCGGGAGCTCCTTCTCCAGGTAAGGGGCCATCCCGTAATTGTCGTCTATGTGCAAAAAACCCCCACCCAGCAGGTAGGTACGCAGGTTCTCAGCCTCCTCAGGGCTCAGCAGCACATTGCCGTGCCCGGTCATGTGCAGGAAGGGGTACTGGAAAATGTCGGGACTTTCCACAGACACCGTGGCGGCTTCGGGCTCCAGCGCTGTGCCTATGGCTGCATTGCAGAAGCGGATCAGGTTGGACAGGGAGGTGGGGTTGGCATACCAGTCGCCCCCGCCCCGGTATTTCAGCAGGGCGATTTGCTGGGCCCGGGCACTGCCCGAGGCCAGGAGTAGGAACAGCAAAAGAAGGTACCTCATGGTATGAGCCTGTTGGCGACTTCCAAATGTACTAATTAAACTGCTGCACAGCAGAGGGCAATGGGGGTGCATATGCCCCCGGGGTATTAACCGTTGTTGATCATATTAATGGTTGCGCAGGCCACCAGGGCGGCTGTTTCGGTGCGCAGCCGGTTGTTCCCCAGTGAAACGGGCATAAAGCCTTTCTCGTATGCGCCCTGGATTTCAGCCGGGGAGAAATCGCCTTCGGGCCCTATGAGGACCACCGCATCTTTGTCGGCTGCAACCCGCCGTTTCAGGTCCATTTTTTCGTCTTCTTCGCAGTGGGCGATAAACCGCAGCATCGGCTGGTCGCGCTCCAGGAATGCTTCGAAGCCTATAGGCTCATCGAGTACCGGCAGATAGGTCTGCAGGCTTTGTTTCATGGCTTCCTGAACCACCCGTTGGAGCCGCTCCATGGGCAGGGTCTGCCGTTCTGAGCGGTCGCAGAGCAGCGGAACAATGCGGGTTACCCCGATTTCGGTAGCCTTCTCCAGGAACCATTGAAAGCGTTCGACCCGCTTGGTTGGGGCCACCGCCAGGGTAAGTTCAAATCGGGGCGGGAGCGATTTGCGCGATTCCAGTACCCGGGCCGTGCAGCGTTTCGGGCTTGCCTCCAAAATTTCTGCGGTAAATAGGAAGCCCTTCCCGTTGGTAAGGACAAGCTGGTCGCCGGCCTGTTTGCGCAGCACCTTCACGATGTGCCGACTTTCTTCAGGACCCAGTGTAAATTGGCTGACGCTATTGTCGAGGGAGGGGGCGTAGAAATAATTCATGGTTTGCGGGTTGGGTTTTGACGCGCCAGTACTTCCCGGGCGTGCCGGAGGCCCCAGGCAAGCCATTGCTCTATTTCGGCATCGGTTCGGAAGCCTTCGGGGTCGACCATCACGAATTCCTTCATCACCTTGCCTGTAAAATCCATGGGGCGGGCTCCCGGTCGAAGCAGGGCTTCTTCCATGTACTCCGCCGGGATGCGGGCAACCAGTTCATCCCCGATAATGCCCACGCTCATCTTTCCACGGTACAAGTAAGCCAGGCCGCCAAACATCTTTTTCACCTCAATGAGGTCGTGCCCCGCTTCAGGCATTTGGAGCAGAAGCCGGTTGATGCGTTGTTCGAGCTCGGTGCTGTGCGCCATGATCCGTTAGTTAAAGCCGGCACTCAGCCGCCTATGCGATACCTGGCCCGGGCCGAGACGCCCAGGTGGGTGAAACGGCCTTCAAGGTATTTTAAATATCCCACAATACCTATCATTCCTGCATTGTCTGTGCAGTATTGGAAGGGAGGGATATAGGTGGTCCAGCCCAGGTCGGCCTCGGCTTGTTTCAGGGCAATTCGGATGCCTGAATTGGCGGCAACGCCCCCGCCGATGGCGATATGGCTAATACCGGTTTGTTCGGAAGCCAGTTGCAGCTTCTGCATCAGGATGTTTACAATGGTATGCTGGATGGAAGCGCAAATGTGAGGCAATTCCCGATCGGCGAAGTCGGGATCTTTGGCCCGCTCCCGCTCGAGGAAGTACAGGATGCTGGTTTTCAGGCCGCTGAAGCTGAAATCCAGCCCGCCTACCTTTGGTATCGGGAAAGGAAACCTGAGCGGGTCCCCTTGCTGGGCGTAGCGGTCGATCAGCGGGCCGCCGGGGTAGGGCAGGCCAAGGAGCTTGGCGCTCTTGTCGAAAGCTTCCCCCACGGCATCGTCCAGGGTTTCGCCCAGCACCTCCATTTTAAAATGGTCCCGTACCAGTACGATTTGCGTATGCCCGCCACTAATGGTCATGGCCAGGAACGGGAAGGGCGGGGGTTGCTGGTCGGGCCCCTCAATAAAGTGGGCCAGGATGTGTGCCTCCATGTGGTTTACTTCGATGAGTGGAATGCCCAGCCCAAGGGAGAGCGACTTGGCGAATGAGGTTCCCACAAGCAGTGAGCCGAGCAAGCCCGGACCCCGCGTAAAAGCTATGGCGGAAAGGAGTTTTTTGTCGATATTTGCCTTGGCCAGAGCCCGGTGAACCAGCGGAACGATATGCTGCTGATGGGCCCTGGAAGCCAACTCGGGGACGATGCCGCCGTATTCTTCGTGAATGCGCTGGGTCGCCACCACGTTGCTCAGGGGCCTGGAGCCGTGCATAACGGCCGCAGACGTATCGTCACAGGAAGATTCTATAGCCAGTATATAGATGTCCGACGGAGTCACTTCGCGTTTTTGGAACAAAAATTGGTATGGCAAAGGTAAAACAATAGCCCCTATCAGGAAACTTCGCAAAATAGTCGTCCGAATTATCTTGGTGCTGCTGGTATGCTGCGTGCTGGGTACTGTGGTTCTGTCGCTGCCGGGCGTACAGACCCGCCTGGCGCAGCTGGTTACCGACCGCATCAACAATGATTTCGGCACCAATATACGCATCGACCGCCTGCGCATTTCCCTGATCAGCTGGGATACGGCCCTGAAGGATATCTATGTCGAAGACTACCAGGGTGACACCCTGATATACATACAGAACCTGAACACCTCCATTCTGAGTTTGCGCGACATGGCTAAAGGGGTGCTCGAATTTGGCGATATCGAGGTCGAGCAGCTGTACCTGAATATGACGACCTACCCTGACGCGCCCGACACCAATCTTGGCATTTTTATCGACAAGCTCGACGACGGCAAGCCCCGTGCCCCGGGCACGCCGCCGTTTTATTTTCACGCCTCTGAGATCGAAGTGGTCGGGAGTCGGTTCTCCCTGCGGGACGAAAACGACGCGGAGCCACAAATCCTCAATTTCCGGGAGCTGCACATCGAGGCAAGTGACTTTACCATTTTGGGACCCGAGGTGCGAACCTCCATAGACCAGCTTGCCCTGAATAGTGGCCGCGGCCTGAACATTGATACCCTGCGCACCGAATTCACGTATACACGCGAACAGATGCGATTCGATTCGCTCCGTATCCGCACCCCGGGCTCTGACCTGAGGGGGGAACTGCAGTTCGAATACAACCGGGAAGACCTGGCCGATTTCACCAACAAGGTACAGCTCGCCGCCCGTTTTCAGGATTCGCAAATCGCCCTCGATGAGGTAAACGGGTTCTATGAGCTCTTCGGCAGTGGGCGCACGGCCCTGTTCAATGCAGGCTTCAGTGGAACCCTGAATGCCCTGGAGGTGGAAGACGTGCTGCTGGTAACAGACGATACCGGCGTAAGGGGCAATTTCCATTTCGACAATCTCTTCGGGAGTGTGGAGCCATTTCGGATGGAGGCCGACATACGCGATATAACATCCAGCTATTACCAGTTGCGGGGGCTCCTGCCAAAGCTGCTAGGCAACTCGCTCCCGTCCGCCATTCAGAAGCTCGGCCAGTTCACCATACGGGGCAATACCGTGCTCACCACCTCCTCGGTCGAAGCCCAGGTAAACATCAACACCCGAATCGGCAGCAGCTATGCCGACTTGCGCCTCACCGAATTCGACGATATAGAGAATGCTTCCTACGACGGCTTTTTCTCGCTCATCGATTTTAACCTGGGGGCTTTCGCCGGCGATCCCAACCTGGGGCTCACCACCTTTGACCTGAATGTAGAGGGGCAGGGTTTTACGGCCCAAAAACTCAATACGGAAATCATCGGGGAAGTGTATACGCTCACCTTTAATGATTATGCCTATTCCGATATTTCGGTCTCAGGGGTTATTAAAGACCAGCTCTTCGACGGCTCCCTCAATTGCAAGGACCCGAATTTCATTTTCAATTTCAAGGGGCTTGCCGATTTGGGGAGTACCCCCAGTGCCTTTAATTTCGTCGCCTCTGTAGACTATGCCGATTTGCACAGGCTGAACTTTATCTCCGATTCGATTTCGGTATTCAAGGGCGATATTGACATTGATATTACCGGCGATGAACCCGACACCTTCCAGGGGGACATCCGCTTCAGCAAAACGCAATTCACCAACGCGAACAATACTTATTTCTTCGACGATTTCAAGGTGGTTTCCACTTTCGGGGCCGATTCGGTTCGCAGTGTCGAGATCAATTCGCCCGATATCATTACCGGGTATATGCGAGGCAGGTTCAAAACCCGCGAACTCGGGCGCCTGCTTCAGAATTCGATCGGTAGCATATACACCAACTACAAACCCTACGAAATTTCAGAGGGCCAGCAGCTCGACTTCAATTTCAAGATCTACAACAAGATCGTGGATGTGTTCTTCCCTGAAATCTCCTTCGGCCCGAACACTTTTATCAGGGGCGAGATCCAGGCCGACCAGCAGGACTTCAAGCTGAACTTTCGCTCTCCCAGCATCACCGCCTTTGGCAATACGATGAACGAAATAGACATAAAGATCGACAATAAAAACCCGCTCTTCAATACCTATATTTCGGTGGCAGATGTCGCTACGGTGTATTACGACGTAAAGGATTTCGAGCTTATCAACACCACCCTGAACGATACCCTTTTCTTCCGCGCCGAGTTTAAGGGCGGCAGTGAGTACAACGACATCTATAACCTCAATTTCTACCACACTTTTGACAAGAATAACAAGTCGGTAATCGGCTTAAAGCCTTCTGAGGTGAGCCTCAAGGGAAATACCTGGGTGCTGAATCGCGACGGTAATGACCGCAACAAGGTTATTATAAACCGCGGCCTCGACAGCCTGCGCATCGAGGAGATCGTGATGAACAACGACGCCCATGAAGAGATCGTGCTGAGGGGCGAACTGGCCGATTCCACCTACAAGGACCTTGAGCTGCGTTTTAAGATCGTTTCTCTGAACAAGATTGCCCCGGCCATCGACAGCCTGAAGCTGAGCGGAGAAATCAACGGGGTTCTCAACGTGCGGCAGGAAGATGAGGTTTACCTGCCCATTGGCAACCTGAGCATCGCCAATTTTGGGATTAACGATATCCGTTTGGGCCAATTGGATATAGGCATTGTCGGAAACCGCGACTTGAGCGAATTTTCGGTGAATACCCAAATCACGGAAAACGGGCAAGAAAAATTCTCGGTTATCGGCACCGTGCTGAACCAGGGCGAAATTCCCACCGCCAACCTGACCGCCAGCTTTACGCACTTTCAGCTCGACCCCTTCAGCCCATTGGGCGAGGGTGTAATCGACCGCATCAGGGGCGACCTGAACGGGACCGCACATATTGTCGGAGACATGCGCAATCCTCAGATGAACGGGCTGCTTACCCTGAACGATGCCGGTCTGGGTGTCCCATACCTGAATGTAAACTACGATTTCGGACCCAGTTCGACGGTACGGCTGGCCAACCAATCTTTCCAATTTCAAAATGTTCGCCTGAAAGACTCAGCCATGGGCACCACGGCCGTTCTCGACGGCTCCATCAGCCACCAGTTTTTTTCGGACTGGCGTTTAGACCTGGACATCGACACCCAGGACCAACGGTTCCTGATCCTCAATACAGAATACGACGAAGAGGAGCTCTATTACGGAACCGCCTTTGCCGTAGGGACAGGGAGCATCTACGGCCCAACCTCAGAGCTGAACATCGAATTCGAAGGTTCTACCGGCAAGGGTACCATACTGAAAATCCCCATCAGCGACGTGGCCTCGGTCGGCGATTACAGCTTTATCACCTTTATTGAGAAAGACCAGCGCCGAACCGTACAGGCCGGGCGTACCCTACGCGAATATGAAGGCGGCCTGGAGCTTACCTTCGACCTAAATATCACGCCAGATGCAGAGGTCGAGATCGTGATAGACCAGCAGACGGGTAGCTCCCTGAAGGGCACCGGGGCTGGACTGATCCTCATGGAAATCAACACCAATGGCAAATTCAATATGTGGGGCGACTTTGTGGTGGTTACCGGGCAGTACCACTATAAATACGGAGGGGTAATTGACAAAATATTCAAGGTGCGCCCCGACGGGCGCATCAACTGGGACGGTGAACCCCTCGCCGCCCAGCTCGACATGGAGGCTGTTTATACCCTCAATGCCAACCCGGCACCGCTGCTCGATAATTCGGGCTATTCGCGAAGTATCCCCACCGAAGTAATCGTGCGCCTTACCGGCGAGCTCGAACAACCCACCATCGATTTCAACATCGAGTTCCCGGGAAGCAGCTCCATCGCACGGTCTGAACTGGAATACCGCCTGCAAGACCCCACGGTCGAGGAGCGCAACGCCATCTTCCTGCTGGCCCAGGGCACCTTTGTGAACGACAACAGCGGTCTGAGCCAGCAGGCAGTGGCCGGTAGTTTGCTGCAATCGGCTACAACGGGGCTGTTTAACCAGATGCTGGGCAGCGACAACGAAAAGCTCAGCCTGGGAGTTTCTTACGAGGCCGGGTACCAAAACCCCAATGCCGCCGTCGATGCCCAGAGTCGCATCGGGGTTACCGTTTCGACGCAAATCAGCGATCGCATCTTGTTCAACGGCCGATTCGGCGTGCCGGTCGGGGGGGTGAGCGAATCGGCCGTGGCCGGAGATGCCGAAATACAACTGCTGCTCAACGACCAGGGCACCCTGAGCATGCGCATATTCAACCGCCAGAACGATGTACAGCAATACCTGGCCGACCGGCAGGGCTATACCCAGGGGGTCGGCCTTTCTTATGAGGTAGATTTCAAGAGCTTCCGGGAATTGTTGCGATACCTCTTCAGTAAAGACCAGGCGCCCGCCCCGCCACCGCCCCCGCAGGAGGCCGACAGTACCCTGGCGAGGCCCCTGAACACGGAGGTCATGGGCTCTGATAGTTTGATACGATTTTACGCCAAAAAGCAGAAACCGTATTGACTTCCACCCCTATCTTTGAATTTTCCGCACAATTCGCATAAAATCGTTACGAAAACGTTTTCGGGGGCAACCCGGCCTAAATAAGGGGGTTGGCCATTCTTTTATTGGCAGAAGTTTGTTAATTTTGCGATTCGATTTTTCTTCATGGACAAACCGATCAAAAAGATAGCGGTACTCACTTCCGGAGGCGACTCCCCGGGAATGAACGCCGCCATTCGTTCGGTAGTCCGCACCTGCGCCTACCTCGATGTAGAATGCATGGCGGTCTACCGCGGATACCAGGGCATGATCGAAGGCGATTTGGTGCCGATGAATGCCCGCAGCGTAAACAACATTATAAACAAGGGTGGAACCATCCTGAAATCGGCCCGTTGCGACGAATTTCGAACTCCGGAAGGCCGTAAAAAGGCCTACGACCAGCTAAGGAATGCCGGCATTCAGGGGTTTGTGGTCATCGGCGGCGACGGTAGCTTTCGCGGGGCGACAATCTTCAACAAGGAATACAATTTTCCAGTTATCGGTATACCCGGCACCATAGACAACGATATTTTCGGTACCCGTTACACCCTGGGCTTCGACACTGCACTCAATACGGTGGTGGAAGCCATCGATAAGATCAGGGATACGGCCAGTTCCCACAACCGCCTGTTCTTTGTGGAGGTCATGGGCCGCGATGTGGGGCATATCGCCCTGAATGCAGGGTTGGCAGCCGGAGCCGAAGAAATCCTGATCCCCGAGGAAAACCTGGGCCTGGAGCGACTTCTCGAGTCGCTGAAGCGCAGCAAGAAATCGGGCAAGTCATCCAGTATCGTGGTCGTGGCGGAAGGAGACAAAACCGGAAAAAACGTTTTTGAACTCAAGGAATACGTGGAACAGCACCTTCCCATTTACGACGTACGGGTGTCGGTGCTGGGCCACATGCAGCGGGGCGGGGCCCCCACAGCTTTTGACAGGGTGCTTGCCAGCCGCATGGGGGTGAGGGCCGTAGAATCACTGCTGGAAGGGAAAACCAACCTGATGGTGGGCATCATCGACAATCAAATAGTGCTAACCCCGATCGAAGAAGCGATCAAAGGACATACTAAAATAGACCGGGAACTCATAAGGGTTTCCGACATCATGACTGTATAACATAAAAACAGCTTAAAATGGCAGCATTGCGAATTGGAATTAACGGCTTCGGAAGAATTGGACGACTGGTATTCAGGGCGACCGTGGAGCGCGACAACGTGGAAGTTGTGGCGATTAACGACCTGCTTGATGTAGAGCATCTGGCCTACCTGCTCCGGTACGATTCCGTTCACGGAAACTTCAAAGGAACCGTGGACGTGAAAGACGGGCACCTGGTAGTAAACGGAAAAACCGTACGTATTACCGCCGAAAAAGACCCGGCCAACCTGAAGTGGAATGAAGTAGGAGCCGATATTGTGGCCGAATGTACCGGTATTTTCACCACCCTCGATATGGCTCAGAAGCATATCACCGGAGGCGCTAAAAAAGTGGTTATTTCTGCCCCTTCTGCAGACGCCCCCATGTTCGTGATGGGCGTAAATCACAAATCGGCTAAGGCCTCAGACACTATTGTCTCCAACGCGAGTTGTACCACCAACTGCCTGGCACCCATTGCCAAGGTATTGGATGATGCTTTCGGGATAGAGGAAGCCCTGATGACCACCGTTCACGCCACCACGGCCACTCAACTCACAGTAGACGGGCCCTCGCGCAAAGATTACCGGGGCGGTCGCAGTGCCCTGTTGAACATCATCCCGGCCTCTACCGGAGCCGCCAAGGCGGTTACCAAAGTAATCCCTTCCCTGAAAGGCAAGCTTACAGGAATGGCTTTCCGGGTGCCTACCGCCGATGTTTCGGTGGTCGACCTGACCGTGCGCCTTCAAAAGGAAACCTCATACGACGGGATTAAAAAGGCCATGAAAGCTGCCGCCGAAGGCCCGCTGAAAGGTATTCTGGGCTACACCGAAGAGCTCGTTGTTTCACAGGATTTTGTGGGCGATGCCCGTACCAGCATCTTCGACGCCGATGCCGGGATCGAGCTCAACAGCAAATTCTTCAAGGTAGTTTCCTGGTACGACAACGAGGCCGGTTATTCCAATAAATTGATAGACCTGGCCCTGCACGTCCACGGCCTTTGATCGCAGCTTATATCCGGGAGGACCTTTCCTTAGGGCCCTATAGGCGGCCAGAAAGGCCCTCCCGTTTTTCCTCCAACGACCCATCCTATGATTTTAATTACAGACAGCGGTGCCACTAAGGCCGACTGGATTGCACTAAATGAAAAAGGTGAGCAATTGTTCCTGACCCAAACCCTCGGGCTCAGCCCCGAAGTGTTGTCTCGGGAAGTGATTGAAGAACGGCTTGCCAACAACTTCGAACTGGCCAAGAATGCCTCCAAGATCAAACGACTCCATTTTTACGGGGCCGGGTGCGGGACCGACCGGATGCGGCGGTTTTTAAAGGAGATTTTCGGAAGCTTCTTCCCGAATGCAAAAATCGATGTCAAGGAAGATACCTACGCCGCCATTTACGCCACTACAAAAATAGGAGAGCAGGGGATTGTCTGCATCCTGGGGACTGGGTCGAACTGCAGTTATTACGATGGGTACCAGCTCTTCCAGAAGGTTACCTCCCTGGGGTATATTTTGATGGACGACGGGAGCGGCAATTTCTTCGGCCGCAAACTGGTGCGCGATTTCTATTACCACAAAATGCCGCAGGACCTGGGCATCCTCTTCGAAAAAGAGTACAACCTGGAGGCCGACGTCATCAAGGAAAACCTCTACAAAAAGCCGAACCCCAATACCTACCTGGCCACTTTCGCCCGGTTTATAATCGAACACAAAGACCATCCGTATTGCAAAGGGGTCATCGACAAGGGCTTCCAGCAGTTTGTAAACAACCACATCATGCAGTTCGAGCTGGCCACCAAGGTGCCCATACACTTTGTGGGCAGCATTGCCTTCTACCTGAAGGAAGAATTGAAGGCCGTTATCGAACGCAACGACCTGGTGTTGGGGCATATCCGCCAGAGGCCCATTGACGGGCTCATGGAGTTCCACCGGGGAACCCTTTAAAAGGGAGTGATCAGCAGTTGCAGGGTATCCGGTTGTTTTGTTCGCGGGGGGCGGGGATTTCCCCCGCTTGTCTCCAATGGGGTTAACATTAAACTTTGAACCTTTGACCGGTCTGCTGCCAGCTAACCCTTAACCGCGATCATCGATATTTCCACATTCACGAATTTCGGCAGGTTGGCTACCTCCACGGTTTCCCGGGCCGGGGCATGCTGTGGGTCAAAGTACTTCCCGTAAACGCTGTTTATCTGGCCGAACTGGTTCATGTCCTTAACAAAGATGCTCGTCTTCACTACCTGTTCAAAGCCCATTCCGGCGGCGGCCAGCACAGCTTTCAGGTTCTGCATCACCTGTTCGGTCTCGGCCTCAATTGCACCAGACACCAATTCGCCTGTTACCGGGTTCAGGGCAATCTGCCCTGACAGGTACAGCGTATTGCCGGCCATGACGGCCTGGTTGTAGGGGCCTATCGGGGCGGGGGCGGCTTTGGTTTCAATGATTTTTTTCATAGAGGCGTTCCTTTTGGTTAATTAAAATTCGAGCGCTGGCTCCGGCTTTCCCATTTCAGGTCTTTCAGGAGGCTGGCCTTGATGCCGATAAAGAAGTACCAGCGTTCGTATTGCCCAAAGGGAGTCCAGTCGAAGTTCAGTTTAAAGCTTTTCAGGTCTCGGGCAAAACGCAGTTGCGTAATACCGAAGCCGTTGCGCACAAAATCGTATGAGGAGGAAACACCCACTTCCCAGCGGGGTGAGAGCTCGATATTGCCTGAAAACATAATTACGTGGTTGGTAAGGCTCCCGTTGCGATTCGTGTTTGAATAGTTCACTGCATATTGCAGGCGCAGGTTCCAGGGTATTTTAGAGCCCCAGGCCGGATTTTCGACGTCGTCTGGGTCGCGGTTGTCAAAGGCGCCGCGGTTCAGGTTGTCGGCCCGACCGAACAAGTCGTCGGTGCGCCCCCCGCTCGATGCCACATAGGTGTCGCCCGCATAGGGGTCTTCCCCGTCGGGCTCTTCATCTTCGCCCTTATCCCGTTCAAAGTCTTTGCTGCTTATGTTGTAGCTCACGTTAAGCCGGGCTGCGGTAAGGCGCAACAGACCCCCGCCATTCTGGATATTCAGGGTATTGATGCGGCGGCCGTTATTGTCAATGCCGTACGGGTCGAGGCTGGCCCCGAAGTTCACAGACATTTTATTCTCTAAAAGGTTAGTGCCTCCTGTGAGGCTAACAGGGCTTAGCTTCAGGGAGTCTGCCTCGAAATTATAACTGGTGCTCAGGTTCAGGCTGTTGAGCAGGAAAACCTTTTTGGGTTCCAATTTGGTTGAGTCGCGGTCGCGCACCTTGGCCTCCAGGGAGTTGGCCACACTAAAAGACATGGCACTCGATTTGCCCTGGCGAGGGGTGCCGTACAGCGTATTCTGGAAGCGTGTGTAGTAAATCGCCTCCCCGGTGTTCTGGTTTACCAGCTCCTCGTAGTACTGGTCGAATGAAGGCGCCCAGCCGTAGCTCATGCTTGGACGCATTACGTGCCTGATAGCCTGCAATTTACGATCTGTGCCCCGGTCGAAGGTGCCGTACACGGTTGTCCCGAGGCTCGCATTGAAGCTGTACTGGTTAAAGCGGTCGAAGCCCTTTAAAGTATCTGTAACGATTTTGTTTTCCTCGTCGTAGCGTTTCTCATAGGTATCCCAGGTCCATACGTCTTCGTAGGTACCCCCCACACTGAAACTGAAATATTTGGCCACTTTGAAGTTTGTGGAAATGGGGATGCGGTGCCTTGCCCCCAATTTCGATTCGTCGAACATGCGGCCGGTAAGGAAATCTTCAGTCGTGGTGCTTACGCTGTTGCGGGCATTTACATCGTACTGGAAATTGATGTTCTGCAAAGCGCCTTTTTTGATCCCATCGCGCTTGGCGAAAGGGAATATCCGCTCCATGCTGCCCTGGAAGGTAGGCAGGGTAACATCAACCGCATCGGTATTGGTGTTCTGGTTGTGTGTGGCCGTTACGCTCATATTTACAGAGGGGTAGGCCGGGAACGTTTTGGAATACGATATGGAAGACGAGAGGTTATTCACCTGGGTGTTAGGCAGGTTTTGCTGCACCAGGGAGTTGCGGTAATACTGGCTGCTCCCCAGGTTGACCGAAGCCGAAAAACGGGCATTCGGGTTGGCCTTGGCATCCTGCGAATGACTCATCTGGATGTTATAAATGGTGTTTCGCGAATAGTCGTCGAACCCCTTCTGGCTGGTCACCAGGTTTTCGTAGCGGAAGTTGATATTGCCTCTGAAGCGATAGCGCTTGGCGTATACCGATTGCGCTCTGAAGCCGTAGCTGCCGTTCGTGTAAAGGTCACCGGTAAAGGTCAGGTCCACATAATCGCTCAGGGGCAGGTAGTATCCCCCGTTTTGCAGGAAATACCCCCTGCGGGGATCATTGCCGAAAGTAGGCATCATGATGCCGGCCGTGCGTCCGGTGGTAAGCGGAAAGTACGCAAAAGGCAATGCTATGGGCGTGGGCACGTCAACGATGTACAGATTGCTGAAGCCCGCGATTACCTTTTTGCCTGGCACAAATTTGGCCTTGCGCACCCGTATGTAATAATCGGGGTCAATCGTGTCTTTTGAGGTGGTTATTTTTCCCTCATTGAGGAAGTAGACGGAATCGTTCTCTTTCTTGGTGCGTTCGGCGTACACCTTCATGGCCTCGCTGCCCAGGCTGCCTGCCGTGGCCCGCTGCTCGGTGCGCGAATTCCAGATAATGGCCTTTTCGGTATCGAAATTAAACCGGATCGAGTCTGGGATTACTTCATTGCTCTCCTGTTTGAAAAAGGGCAGCTGCGAATAGGCGCCCGTCGAATCTCGAAGCCGCCCGGCGTACACCTCGTTGTGGGCGTAATCGAGCACAATAACCCCTGCTTTGAGTTCGGTATCCTGGTAGTAGATCTCGGCTTCGTTGTACAGGTAAATTTTCTGCTCAAGCTGGCTGATACGCACATAATCCTTGGCCTTGTATTTTACTTTGTCGAGGAGGGCGCCCTGGGCTGGTTTTACCGAATCACGGACTGTGGTATCGGGCAACATGCCCAATTCTGCCAGCATAGCCGGGAGCTGAGGGGCCGTGAGGCTGTCTCCCAGAGGTTTTATCGGGAGTGGCCTGGCAATGTCCTCCTGGGCCTGTAAAAGCCCAACGGTCAGGAAAAGCAGGCATAGGAAAAGAGTCAGGCGTCTATTGGCTAGCAAGGCGATAAATCCTATTTTTGTATGCGTCGGCTACGGACTCAGGGGTCAAACTTACATATTTTTCCCACGGAATCGCCTACATTACATTAAATTTAACCCGCTTGAAATCGATGGTATCACCGAGAAATAAAGGGATGGTCGCCAACTTCATCCTGGCGCTCACCACCTTATCCGCCACAGCACTTTGCGCACAGAATGCCGGGGCGGGTAGCCGGGCCAATGCCGATTTTGCCGTGGTCCTCGATGCAGGCCATGGCGGACACGACCCGGGCAACCTCGGCAATGGCTTCCTAGAAAAGGACATCGCCCTGAAAATCGTATTGGAAGTAGGCAAGAACCTCTCAGCCGATCCGCAAACCAAAGTTATTTACACCCGCGACGACGACACTTTTGTAGACCTGTTCAAACGGGGCGAAATTGCCAACAAGGCCAAGGCCGACCTCTTTGTTTCGGTACACTGCGATTCCCATAATTCGGATGCCCACGGGGCGGGCACCTTCGTGCTGGGATTGCACGCCAACAAGCAGAATTTTGAAATAGCCAAGAAAGAGAACTCGGTTATCTACCTCGAGGACGATTACGAAACCCGGTATGCCGCCTATGATATCAATTCGCCTGAATCGGTGATCGGGCTCACCATCATGCAGGAAGAGTTCCTCGATCAGAGCATTCATTTGGGCAAGCTGATGCAGGATCGATTTACCGGGGAGCTGGGCCGCACCGACCGCAAGGTGAAGCAGGCCGGTTTTATCGTCCTGCACCAGACCTTTATGCCCAGCGTGCTTATAGAGACCGGCTTCCTCACCAATAAGAACGAAGGGGGGTACCTGAATTCCCGCAAGGGGCAACAGGAAATGGGGCGCGCCATTGCAGACGCCATTCGGGAGTACCGTAAATCGGTTCGCACGGGTGGCGACCCGGCGCCCAGGCCGGCCGTGAGCTCTGAGCCCGAACCGGAGGCTTCTGTTGAAAGCCAGCGAATCGAGCCCGAAAAGGTAGTTGAACAACCGGCTGAGCAGCCTGCTCAGGTGGCAGTCACGGCTGGTGAGGCTGGGGCAGCGGTGGTCAAACCTGCCGTCGAAGCGGCTGCCAGTACGATGAAAGATTCCGCCCCGGGCATTTCCTTCCGGGTGCAGTTGATGGCCGTCAGTAAGGAGCCCAGCCTGAACCCCGACGATTTCAACGGCCTGCCAAACCTGTCTGTTGAGCATTTTCAGAAGGTGTACCGGGTGCTGTACGGGAACACCAATTCCTACGCTGAAGCCCAGCGTTTGCAGTCTTTTGCGGCCATGCGGGGATATCCTTCCGCCTACATTGTAGCCTATAGGGACGGGGAGCGCATCACCCTGCCCGAGGCCCTTTCGGCCCTGTCGCAATAAAGGGTTCGCTTCAAAAAATAATTCCTAATTTTGTTTGTAACCGAAAATCGATCCGATTGAAGCTATCCAGGGAAATTAAGACAGGCATTATCGTCATTGGCGGCATCCTGTTGTTCATACTTGGCTTTTCGTACCTGAAATCCACACCCCTTTTCGACGACAGCAAGACGTTCTATGTGGTTTACAACCATGTGGGCGGGCTGCAGCCCGGCACGCAGGTAAGCATTAACGGTTACAGCGTGGGCAAGGTGAACGAAATCCGTTTCAAGGATGCCTCTGGGAAACTGCTGGTGACCTTTTCGGTAGACAATTCCTTTCAGTTTTCCAAAAACAGCCCGGCCGAACTCTTCGATACGGGTATCATCGGAGGCAAAGGGATACAGATCCAGCCGGTTTTTGACGGGGCGCCCCCGGCCAAAGACGGAGACACCCTGCCCAGCAGCACGCGTCCGGGCCTGACCGAACTGGTCCAGCAAAAACTCGCTCCCCTGCAGCAAAAAATCGAAGGGGCTGTCAGCAATGCCGATTCCCTCCTGGCCAATATCAACCAGGTGCTCGATGAGTCGACCAAGAAAAACTTACGGGAGAGCGTCAGCGGGCTGAAAGAACTGGTGGCCAGTTTTCAGCAAACCTCCAATAGCCTGAACCAGCTTCTGGCCGACAACAAAAGCCAGATCGACAGTACCTTTGATCATATCGGGCAGGTTTCCGCCAATTTCGCCAAACTTTCAGACACTCTGGCCGAGGCCGGCCTCGGGGAGGCAATAGCCCAGTTGCAAGGAACCCTGGCGCACCTCAACACGGTACTCGCCCGGATGGAAGCGGGGGAGGGCACCATGGGCAAGTTGATGCACGACGATTCGCTGTACAACAACCTGACCGAATCTTCCCGCCAGCTCGAATTGCTGCTGCAAGATTTCCGTCTGAACCCCAAACGCTATGTAAATGTGTCCGTTTTCGGCAAGAAGCAGAAAGAATACGTCCTGCCTGAAACCGACCCCGCTCAAAACAACCAGCCCGATTGATGTCTTTCCTGCCCAATATCCTCTTTGCCATCGCCCTGGTTTTCGGGATCGGATTTTTTGCCCGGAACATCGGCAGGCTGCTGCGCAACATCCGCCTTGGCAAAGTCACCCACCCGGGCGGGCCCAAATCGGAACGCCTCCGCAATATGGCCCTTATAGCCATGGGGCAGCAGAAAATGGTGGTGCGCCCCGTTGCGGGCCTGCTCCATATTATCGTCTATGTCGGGTTTATTGTCATCAATATTGAGGTCCTCGAAATCGTCCTTGACGGTTTGCTCGGGACACACCGCATCTTTGCCTTTCTGGGACCCATCTACGATGCGCTGATCGGGGCTTTTGAAATGCTGGCGGGGCTGGTCATCGCCGCCGTGCTGATTTTCTGGCTCCGCCGGAATGTACTGCGCCTGCAGCGATTCTGGAAGCCGGAAATGAAAGGATGGCCCAAAAGGGACGCCGACTGGATTCTCTATATTGAGTGCATCCTGATGTGCCTGTTCCTGACCATGAATGCGGCCGACTACGCCCTTCAGCAGGCCGGGACGGAGCATTATGTGCAGGCCGGATCCTTTCCCGTGAGTTCCTTTATTTCAGGCATGATGTCAGGCCTGTCTGAAGGCTCGCTTGTCGGCATTGAGCGGGCTGCCTGGTGGGCGCATATCCTGGGCATATTATTCTTCCTGAATTACCTGTACTACTCCAAACACCTTCATATTCTCCTCGCTTTCCCGAACACCTACTGGGGGAAGCTGGGCCCCAAGGGTCAGCTCGATAACCTGGAGTCGGTAAAACAGGAAGTGGCCCTGATGATGGACCCCAGCGCAGACCCCTATGCAGCGCCTGACGCCGGGGCTGCCCCTCCGGAAAAATTCGGGGCTTCCGACGTGATGGACCTGAGTCGCATACAACTGCTCAACGCCTATACTTGCACGGAATGTGGTCGTTGTACCAGTGAATGCCCGGCCAACCAGACCGGAAAAAAATTGTCGCCCCGGGGCATTATGATGGCAACACGCGATCGCCTGGAAGAAGTAGGGCGGAAGCTCGATGCGACCCGGGGTGTCTGGGAGCCTGACGGCAAGCAGCTGCTCGACGATTACATAAGCCGGGAAGAGCTCTGGGCCTGCACCACCTGCAACGCATGTGTGGAAGCCTGTCCGGTCAGCATCGACCCGTTGTCCATTATTATGGAGATGCGCCGGTACCTGGTCATGGAGCAGTCGGCTGCCTCAGCCGAACTCAATGGGATGATGGGGAATATCGAAAATAACGGGGCCCCATGGCCCTTCAACCAGATGGATCGCCTGAACTGGGCGCAGGAAATACAGGAGTCATAAGTGATGGAATCAACCCAAGGAATACCGACCCTGGCCGAAATGAGCGCACGCGGAGAGCAACCCGAAGTATTGTTTTGGGTGGGCTGTGCCGGAAGTTTCGACGACCGGGCCAAGAAAATAACCAAGGCCTTTGTAAAATTGTTGCAGCGAGCCGGGGTTTCCTTCGCCGTGCTCGGCACCGAGGAGAGCTGCACCGGCGACCCTGCAAAACGGGCGGGCAACGAATTCCTCTTCCAGATGCAGGCGGCGGTTAATATTCAGGTGCTCAACGGCTATGGCGTGCGCAAGATCGTAACTACCTGTCCGCACTGTTTCAATACCCTGAAAAACGAATATCCCGGGCTGGGTGGGCAATATGAGGTGGTGCATCACACCTCTTTCCTGAAAGGCCTGCTGGAAGAAGGGCGGATAAAACCCGAAGGCGGGACGTTCCGGGGCAAGCGCATTACCTATCACGACCCCTGTTACCTGGGGCGTGCCAACGGCATTTATGAAGCCCCGCGCGAGCTGCTGCGCAAGCTCGACGCCGAGTTGGTTGAAATGAAAAGCTGCCGTGAACGGGCCCTGTGTTGCGGGGCCGGAGGCGCGCAAATGTTCAAGGAGCCCGAAAAGGGCGACAAAGATGTCAATGTGGAGCGGACCGAACAGGCTCTGGCAACCGAATCCGGTATAATCGCAGCCTCCTGTCCCTTCTGCAACACCATGCTGACCGATGGGGTCAAAGGGAAGGAAAATGAAGCTTCGGTCCGGGTCTTCGACGTGGCAGAATTGCTGGCCGGGGCCGCTGATTTGTAACGTTTAAGCAAGAAAAGGCCAATGCTCGTCCCATTCGAAGAATTACCGGAAACAGCCCGTGTTTGGATTTACCAGGCCGACCGGGCGTTAACCACAGAAGAAATACAGACAGCCAGGCAGTCCCTTGAGGCCTTCCTGAGCCAATGGACCGCCCACGGGGCAGATTTGCACGCCGGCTATCTGATGCCGTACAACCGCTTTATCGTAATCGGGCTCGACCAGGGGCCCCATGCGGCCTCGGGTTGTTCCATCGATGCCTCGGTAAACTTTATCCAACAGCTGGAGAGCCGTTTCGGGCTGGTGTTGCTCGACCGGATGAATGTGACCTTCAGGCAGGGAGAACACATCGCTTACAAACCCCTGCAGGATTTCCGGAAAATGGCGCGGTCTAAGGCTGTTTCCGAAAACACCATCGTTTTCAACAATTTGGTAACCAATAAGTACGAATTTGAGCGCGACTGGGAAGTACCGGCTTCGGAGAGCTGGCACAACCGTTTCTTCTGAGACGGGCTCCGGTTGTGTATCTGTTTCCGCACTTGAAAGGGGAAATAGCATGCTATGAAGCGGATATGGCTTTTAATGGTTGCAGTCTGGCTGCCGGTTATTGGGATTTCCCAGGCCGACCCGCTCATAACGGCCGATAGCGCCGCCCAGCATGCCTGGGTAGAAGCGCAATACGGGGCCATGACGCTGGATGACCGGATAGGTCAGTTGTTCATGGTACTGGTTTCCTCGGCCCAGGGCAAGGCCACCCAGGAAGAGGTCACCGGCTGGATACGCGACTACCGTATCGGGGGGGTGGTTTTCAGTACAGGCGGCCCTGTGCGGCAGGCTCGCATGACCAACGCCTTCCAGCAGGCGTCGAGAACCCCCCTGCTCATTGCCATGGATGCCGAGTGGGGCCTGGCGATGCGCCTCGATTCCACCTATGCCTACCCCTGGAACAGCACCCTCGGGGCCATACGCGACAGTGCACTTCTGGTGGCGGTCGGGCAACAGATCGGGAACCATGCCAAACGGCTTGGGGTGCACATCAACTTCGCCCCGGTGGCCGACATCAATACCAACCCGGCCAACCCCATTATCGGGAACCGGTCCTTCGGAGAAGAGCCCCAAAGTGTATCCCGCCATGCCCGTCTGCTCATGCAGGGCATGCATTTGGCAGGCATCCTTACCAGCGGCAAGCATTTTCCGGGTCACGGCGATACTGCTGTCGATTCACACAAGGCGCTGCCGCAGATTCCCTTCGACCGCGGGCGGCTCGATACGGTTGAACTGGCCCCATTCCGCGACCTCATAGGGGCCGGGCTCCCCACTGTTATGATTGCCCACCTGAACGTGCCCGGCCTGACGGGCTCGGCTGAAGTACCCACCTCCCTTTCTGAAGATTTGATACAGCATGTCCTGCGTGAAGAGCTCGGCTTTCAGGGGCTGGTTTTCACCGATGCCCTGAACATGAAAGGCGTCACTTCTTATGGAGAAGGAATCAATACTTCCCTGACCGCATTCCTGGCGGGCAACGACATCCTGCTTATGCCCGAGAACCTGGGGGCAGACCGTGCGGCCTTCCTCGAAGCCTACCGTACCGGCCTGATCACCGAAGAGCGCCTTGCGGCATCCGTAAAAAAAATCCTGATGGCCAAGTACAAGGCGGGCCTTAACCAGCTGGAGCCAATCGATCTCAAAGGCCTTACGGAAGAGTTGAATGCCCCACAGAACGACCTCTTGTACGAACGGACCATGGAAGCGGCCATTACTGTCTTGAAAAATAAAGTCTCCATACTGGGGATTCGCAGGCTCGAAAACAAAAAAATCGCCTATTTGAAAATGGGAGATGATTCCCACCAGTGGTTCCTCGACCGGCTGCGCCTCTATGCCGATGTCGATGAGGTTTCCGCCGGGGATGCAGGTACCCTGAAGGCCCGACTGGAGCCGTATAACCTTATCATAATTGGTGTGCATAAGTCCAACGACTCACCCTGGAAAAAGCATGCTATTACTCCTGAAGAGCGCGATTTGCTCCAACAGCTCGCAGGCTTGCGCACCGCCAATACCATCCTGACGGTGTTTGCCCGGCCCTACATACTGGGAGACCTTCCGTCCTACGACGCCTTCGACGGGGTGGTAATGGCCTACCAGAATAGCCGTATTGCCCAGGAAACAACTGCTGAGCTCCTGTTCGGGGTTTTTCCCGCCAAAGGCCGGTTGCCTGTTTCGGCCCATACGGAATTCCCGGCCGGAAGCGGTTTGGACCTGCCAGCCCTTAACCGGCTGGGTTATACGTTGCCCGAAAGGGTCGGTTTTGACCGGACCAAGCTGGCGCGCATCGACACCTTGGTTCAGGACGGGTTAGACTCCCTCATGTTTCCCGGCGCCCAGGTGCTCGTAGCCCGGCAGGGGCAGGTAGTCTATCACAAGGCATTTGGCAAGCCTACCTACGACGGCGACCGCCCTGTGGCCCTGACCGACCTGTACGATCTGGCTTCCCTTACGAAAATACTGGCGACCCTGCCTGTGCTTATGTCTATGGAGGAACGTGGCGAAATTCGGCTGAACGACACCTTTGCCGACCTGAACCCCGCCTACGCCGGTACCGACCTGAAGGAGGTAACCGTGCTGAAGGCCCTGAGCCATTACGGACGCCTTCCCTCCTGGATCGCCTTTTACCTGGATACCCTGGACAAAGACCGCATGCCTTCCCCCAATTTTTACCGGCACAGCCCCTCGGAGGGTTTCTCGATCAGGGTGGCCGAAAGCCTGTACCTCACCACGGCCTATACCGATTCCATCTACAACCGGATTGGGCGGCAGCAGCTCAAATCGAACCGGTACCGGTATAGCGATGTTGCGTATTACGTTTTTAAAAAATACATCGAAGGCAAACGGGGCAAACCGCTCGACGAACAGGTACGGGAGTTCCTGTACGAACCGCTTGGGGCTACCCGCACCACGTACAACCCCCTCGATCGCTTCCCCCTGGCCGATATCGTGCCTACCGAAATCGACAACTACTACCGGTACCAGACCGTGCAGGGCTATGTGCACGATATGGGCGCTGCCATGCAGGGCGGGGTAGGAGGGCATGCCGGACTCTTCAGCAACGCCAACGGCGTGGCTAAGATCATGCAGATGTACCTGCAGGGCGGCGCATACGGCGGAACGCGCTTTCTGGAGGAGCGCACCATCGAGAAATTCAACAAGTGTTATTTCTGCAACAACCAGGTGAGGCGCGGGGTGGGCTTTGACAAGCCCGACCTGAACGAGAAGGGCCCCACCTGCGGGTGCGTATCGCACCGGAGTTTCGGGCACAGCGGCTTTACAGGCACCTACACCTGGGCCGACCCCGATAAGGACATTGTATACGTCTTCCTTTCCAACCGCACCTATCCCTCGTCTTCCAACAACCTGCTGAACCGTTCCGGCCTGCGTACCCGCATACAGCAGGTGATTTATGATTCCCTTATCAACTAGGGACGCATATAAAATGTAGTTTTGTGGGTATGAAGATTGCCATAGTCTGTTATCCCACCTTTGGAGGAAGTGGTGTTGTAGCCACTGAATTGGGGATTTCCCTGGCCCAGCGCGGGCACGAAGTCCATTTTATCACTTACCGCCAGCCCGTGCGGCTCGAATTGCTGAGCAGTAAAATCCACTTTCACGAAGTGCACGTGCCCGAGTATCCCTTGTTTCACTACCAGCCCTATGAGCTTGCCCTCTCCAGCAAACTGGTCGACACGGTCAAGATGTTCGGCATTGAGCTGCTGCATGTACACTACGCCATACCCCATGCCTACGCGGGCTATATGGCGAAAAAAATACTTGAGGAAGACGGTATTGTGCTGCCCATGATTACAACCCTGCACGGCACCGACATCACCCTGGTGGGCAACCACCCGTTTTACAAGCCGGCGGTTAATTTCAGCATCAACAAGTCAGATGTGGTTACCTCCGTCTCCGAAAGCCTGAAACAGGATACCCTGGCCTTCTTCGACATAAAGAACGACATCCATGTGATCCCGAACTTCGTCGACAAGAACAAATACGCCCGTACCAAAGACAACTGCCACCGGTCCCTGATGGCGCGCGACGACGAACGCATCATTACCCATGTCAGCAACTTCCGCAAGGTTAAGCGGGTACCCGATGTGGTGTCTGTTTTTTACCAGGTGCAAAAGCAAATCCCATCCAAGCTGATCCTGGTGGGGGAAGGCCCAGAAAAAGAAGGGGTAGAGCGGCAGGTAGAAGAATTGGGCATTATGGACAAGGTGGTCTTTTTGGGCAACAGCAACGAAGTGGAGCACATCCTCTGCTTCTCCGATCTTTTCCTGCTGCCTTCCGAGAAGGAGAGTTTCGGCTTGGCGGCCCTGGAGGCCATGATCACTAAAACACCGGTCATATCGAGTAACACAGGCGGTATCCCGGAGCTGAACCAGCACGGGGTAACCGGATTTTTAAGCGAGGTAGGCGATATTGACGACATGGTCCGCAATGCCCTAACCATCCTGAAAGACGACCAGACCCTGGAACGCTTCAAGAAGAATGCCTACGAAGTGGCCTGCCGGTTCGACATTGAGCATATAGTGCCGCTCTACGAGGCGGTTTA
>JAHECA010000021.1 GCA_024642005.1 Robiginitalea sp.
AAAGTCGGTGGGCAACAAGATCGTTTTCATGGGGTTGCGACTATGAAACAGGTTCGGTACTGTCTGGCACTACCAGGAAAGGCACTTTAACATGAAAGCCGATCTGGTCTACGTTCTGGCGGACCAGCAGGCGTTCCAGGAAAGAATGCCGCCGGTTCATCATCACCAGCAGGTCTATGGGGTGCTGCTCGGTGTATTTCAGCACGGCTTCGGGCATGAGTTCCCCGCTTTCCTCCACAGTCTCGTAATCGAGTTCTTCCAGGCAGCGTTCCAAATGGGCCTTGTTGTCTTTCTGCGCTTCGGAAAGGCCGCTGTTTTCGCGCACGTGCAACAAGATGATCCGCGACTGGTGCATGCGGGCGATATGCAGTACGGGCTCTAGCTCCCCGGGCTTGTAGCGGCTCAGGTAATCGCTCGGAAAAAGGATGGTGCGCAGGGGGTGGTAGGGTACCTCTTCAGGCACCACCAGCACGGGTACCCTGGCTTTGCGCAGCACAAACACCGTATTGGATCCGAGGAAAAGCTGCTTGGCCCCGCTGGCTCCCTTGGTGCCCATTACCACCAGGTCGATGCCTTTTTTGCGGGTGAGCTCCTGCACCTCGTCTGTGAGGGTATTGAAAGCCGAGAGGGTCTCGAAACGGTGCCGGCGGTTGGGGAATTCCTTCTTCACCTCAGCCAGGGTAGTCTCCAGGCCCATCAGGGATATGTCTACTCCCACATCGGGGATGGCGCTTACCGCGGGCCCTCCCATCATGTAATCCATGCGGTAGAAGGCCGGGGAATAGGTATGCAGCAGGTAAAAGGTGCTGGTTTCGTCTTTGAAGAACATCAGGGCATAGGAGATGGCATGCCAGGCGTTCCGGGAAAAATCGGTGGGTATCAGTATGGTGTTCATCACACGGCGCATTTAGGCTTGTCTAAAGGTAACCCAGCCCCTTTCCCTTCCCTATGATATAGGTCAGTTCTCAGGGCGTGAAGAAGGCCATTTACCTTCCGTTTCTGGGGCAAGTTCGCTACCTTTACCCCATGCCTTCCGCAGAAACATCCGGAAGCCGGCTGCCCCACCGGCCGCTTGCCTCCTACATCGACCACACTTTGCTGAGCCCGGTGGCTACAGAGGCAGAAATCGTGCAGCTGTGCCAGGAAGCCCTCGAGCACCGTTTCAGGGCCGTATGCGTAAACGGCTGCAACCTGGAAACGGCCCGCGGGGTGCTGCAGGGCAGCGCTGTTTCCCTGGCCGCCGTGGTCGGTTTCCCGCTGGGGGCCATGGCTACCGAGGCCAAGCTGTGCGAGGCCGAAGCCTGCCTGCTGGGCGGGGCCGAAGAACTCGATATGGTGCTGAACCTCGGCTGGATGAAAGCAGGCAACCTGAAAGCCATCGCCACGGAACTCCGCATGGTGCGCGATGCCGCCCCAGATACCACCCTAAAGCTGATCCTGGAGACCTGTTTTCTCGACGAGGCACAAAAAACGACCGCCTGCCGCCTGGCCCTCGAAGCGGGCTGGGACTTTGTCAAAACCTCGACCGGCTTCGGCAAGGGCGGGGCTACCCTGGCCGATGTACGGCTGATGAAGCGCCTGGCCGACAACCGGATGCAGGTGAAGGCTTCGGGGGGCATACGCGATCTCGAGGCTGCCCTGGACTTTATCGAGGCAGGGGCAGACCGCCTGGGCACTTCTTCAGGGCTGGCCCTGATGGAGGCCTTTAAAAAAAGATTCCCATGAGTGTACACCTCGCTGCCAAACCGGGCGACATAGCCGAAACCGTTTTGCTGCCGGGCGACCCGTTGCGGGCCCAGTGGATAGCCGAAAGTTACCTGGAAGAACCCGTATGTTACAACCGTGTTCGGGGCATGCTGGGCTATACCGGACGGTACAGGGGGCAGCGCGTCTCGGTACAGGGCAGCGGCATGGGCATACCCTCGGCCCTGATCTACGGCCACGAACTCGTTGCAGAATACGGCGTAAAACGCCTGATCCGGACCGGGACAGCCGGGGCCCTGCAGCCCGGCCTGGCCCTGCGGGAGGTGGTGCTGGCCCTGTCGGCCTCGACCACCTCGGCCATTAACCAGGCCGAGTTCCCCTTTGCCGATTTTGCCCCTACGGCCACGGCTTCCCTTTTCCTGAAGGCAGCCGACTATGCCCGCAAACACCAGTTGCCCTTCCGGGCCGGCAACGTGCTCTCGGCCGACGCCTTTTACCCGCCCGACCCGGATGCCTATGCCAAATGGACCCGGTACGGGGTACTCTGCGTGGAGATGGAGACCGCCGGCCTGTATACCCTGGCCGCCCGGCATGGCATTGAAGCCCTCTCGATTCTCACGGTGGCCGATTCCCTGATTACCGGTGAGCACACCAGTGCGCAGGAACGCGAACGTTCCTTTGCCGCCATGGCCGAGCTGGCCCTGAACCTGCTCTGAGGCAGGTGTCGCGCGCGGCAAACCCGGGGCCCGGGCTGATGCAGATCATTTCAGAAACCGACTGCATGGCAGACCTTGCAGGGGTAATCCTAAACCCTGTATCATGGCCTTACATTTCGATCAATTTGCCCGTGAAGGGAACGCCTTTTTGAAGGAATACGCCAAGCACATGGCTTTTGGCGGCGACACTGACAAGGCGGGCCGGGTTTTTACGGCAATCATGCACGCCCTGCGCGATATTATCCCGGTCAATGAATCCCTGCAAATGATTGCGCAGTTTCCGATGTTCCTCAAAGCGGTTTACGTGAACGGCTGGACCACCCGCAGGTCTCCCACCGACATCCGGCGTACGGAAGACTTCCTGGAACTGGTCCGCAAACACGGGGGCGTTGCCGCCCCGAACGATCTCGGGGAAGACGACGACCGCGTGGAGCAGTACGTGCAACTCACCTTCATCTACCTGCGGAAGTACGTTTCCCTGGGCGAGATGGAAGATGTGCGCGATACCCTGCCCAAAGACCTGAAACACATGATTTATTCCAACCTCATGTTTTAGGCGATTCGCGCTTTTTACACTCGAAGCCTGACGGCCAAAAGGCCATCGGGCTTTCAGTCCTGTAATACACCCATCAAAATGGCATACTCATGAAACAACTACGATTATTGCTGGTGCTGCTGCTTGGGCTGCCCTGCACAGGCTGGTCGCAGTCGGTACGCGAACTCAATGTGGCATCCGTCAAAGACCTGGATCAGGTTACCGAATTCCACGAAGGCCTGGCAGCGGTCAGAAAAGGGAATACCTGGGGCTTTATCGATGCCTCGGGAACTCTCGTAATCGACTTCCGCGACGACCTGGTCTGGAATAAAACCCCCGACCCCAACACCACCGGGGTGAATGGCATGGCCTATCCCCGATTCAGTGCGGGGCGCTGCCCCTTCAGGGCCTTTCGGGAAGAAGAAGGCGATATCCCCTTCTACGGCTTTATCGACGGGAAGGGAAATACGGTAATCGAGCCCGAATTCCTGAACGTTTCCGAATTCCGGGACGGCCTTGCGCTGGGCATCTACTTCAAAAAGACCTTCAGGGGCAAGAACAATTTTCAGCTGAACATCTACGACTACGCCTTCACGGAAGTGGTGCTGAACCCCGCCGGGGAAATGATCTGGCCCCTGGCCGAGCGGATGAACATCCTCATGCAGGCCCGTCGGTACGAGACACCGGCCCTGCTGTCGCACATCGTCGGATCAAACCTGCTCGCCGTGGAAACGACCCCCGGAAAGTGGGAGGTTCGGAAGATCAATCGCTGACCGTACCCTAAAGCTGACAGGACGCCGCACCCTTGCAATGCTGGAGCACCTGGTCGGCCCTGGAGCCATCGCGGTATACCGTCACCCCTTTAAGCCCCATTTTCCAGGCTTGGAGGAAGAGGCCTGAAACTTCCTTTTGCGCGGTATGCCCGGGCAGGTTGATGGTCTTGGCCACCGCATTGTCGGTGTGCTGCTGAAAGGCCTGTTGGTGCTTCAAATGGTATGGCCAGGGTATTTCATGGGCCGTCGCGAACAGCTCCCTCAAGGAGCCCGGCAGGTTTTTCAGGGAGGCAAGGCTTCCCGTTTCCCGTATGGCTGCCTCTGTCTGCGCATTCCAGTAACCGAGTTGCCCGAGCACCTCCCGGGCCACCGGGTCGGTTTCGAGCTGCACCCTGCCGCCGAGTATGCCCACCCGCCTGTAAGCTAAAGCGTACAGGGGTTCAATGGAATAGGAAGTGCCCGCCAAAATGGAAATGCTCCCTGTCGGGGCAATGCTGTTGCAACTGGCATTGCGCATGGGTCGGGCCGGGGCGTAAACGCTGCGGGGCCAGTTTGGAAAAGTACCCCGTTCTGCAGCCAGGCTTTCAGAAGCCGCGTAGCTGGCCTCCCTGACCAAGGCCATAACCTGCCCGGCCAGGGCCACGGCCTCCTCAGAGGCATAGGGCAGCCCGAGGCGGAGCAGCGCCTGCCCCCACCCCATTACCCCCAGGCCCACTTTCCGGTTGCCCCGGGTTATGGCTTCGACCTCCGGAAGGAGGTAATGGTTTACCGTAATGACATCATCGAGGAAACGGATGCCCGTTTGGACGCAATCACGGAGTTTTGGCCAATCAAAAACAGCCTTTCCGGGAGCCTCCTCCTTGAGCATGCGCGCGAGGTTTACCGAACCCAGGTTGCAGCTTTCAAAGGGCAGCAGCGGCAATTCCCCGCAGGGGTTGGTGGCCTCGAGCCTGCCCAGCCCGGGCACCGGGTTGCCCCGGTTAACCGCATCGAGGAAGAGCAGGCCGGGGTCGCCCCCGTGCCAGGCCTCCCCGCAGAGGGCCTCCCATACCTCCCGGGCCGGCAGCCGGCCTGCCGCTTTCTTGTTCCGGGGGTTTACAAGCTCCCAGGCTTCCTCGTTTTCAAGGGCCGTCATAAAGCGGTCGCTCACCCCTACCGAAAGGTTGAAGTTGTGCAGGTTCCCGTCGGGGTGCTTGGCCCGGATGAACTCCATAATATCGGGATGGTCGGCATTGAGGATTCCCATATTGGCCCCCCTGCGCCGGCCGCCCTGCTTGATCTGCTCGGTGGCCGCATCGAAGACGCGGATAAAGCCCACCGGGCCCGAGGCAGCCCCCTGCCCTCCGCCAACCGGATCGCCTCTGGGCCTTAGGCTTGAAAAGTTGAAGCCGGTGCCCCCGCCACTCTGGTGGATCAGGGCCGTACTGGTCAGGGCGCCAAAAATGTCTTCGAGCCGGTCGGGTACCGGCAGTACGAAGCAGGCGCTCAACTGGCCTCCCGGCAGCCCGGCATTCATCAGCGTGGGCGAATTGGGCAGAAATTCGAGCGCGCGCATAGCCGCGTAAAACCGCGCTTCCCAGGCCGGTTGACTGGTGCCCTCTGCGGCTGCCACGGCCCGTGCCACGCGCCCGAAGAGGCCGTCGGCGTCTTCGGCTACCTGCCCGTCGGGGCCCCGTCTCAGGTAGCGGGCCTTGAGTATTTCCAGGGCGTTATCGGTAAGCATGGCCTGCAGGGTTTAGGAGCCTGGCAAGAGCCGGCCCCGCTTGCACCGCCCAAACTACAAAACGGGCACTTGCCCCCCACTGATCTGCATCAGGCCGGCTAAAGGCAACAGAACAGTTGTCTCGGCTTGAATTAACCCTATTTGATTGATTTACTGCGTTTTGAAATCTATTCCATGCAGAAGCCCTTCCCTGAAAGGCTGCGGAATGCCCACTGATTCAGGTCATTGCTCACCCCTGTGTCGCAGGGTAACTTGGGGCATAAGGCTGCAGATGGCCTTACTTGTTTAGTAACCAAAATCCGAAGCCATGAAAAAAATCCTAGCCGGCCTTTTGTGTATTGGGTTGACCGCCCCGGCACTGGCCCAAATCGTTAAAACGGAACAGCTTTCCGAAGTGACTGTGTATGCGACCAACTACAAGTACCTCAACAGCATAGGTTCTGAGGAACCGGCAGCTATTCCGGTAGAAATGCTGGAGCGGAAGGTGGCTGCGTTTGACCTGTTGAATTCAGAATTCTACAGCGATGAGTACGACCTGTACCAGATCAGTTTTTACATCCCCGAGGGAAAAATCCTGGCAGCTTATGACGCCGACGGAAAAATCATCCGCACCGTGGAACGCTACGAAGACATCGCCCTCCCGCCGTCTGTACGCGAAGCCGTGGCAGACCGTTTTCCGGGCTGGACTATTGAAAAAGACGTTTTTGCCGTGAGCTATCACGACCAAAAAGGAGTTACCAAAAAGTACAAACTGGTACTTTCCAACGGCGACAAAAAAGTCCGCGTAAAATTGGACGAGACAGGAAATTTCCTGTAAAGCCGGTCGCTCTATCGAACCGATTTTAATTGCGGAGCCTCTGCGCTCTGCGGGCGCTGAGTGATGGACCGCCCCGGATCTGATGCCGGGGCGGTCTTTCTTTGGCTTGTTGGGAAGACCGGCCCGTCCCTATTGCTGCTGCCGCTCCAGTTTGCGGAAGTACCCCCGGGTAAGCCAATTGTGTTTGAGCGCCTCCATATTCTGGTCGAACTTCTGCAGCCCTGAATCGAGGTGCTGCAGGCTGCTCTGCAGGTTGCGGGCTGCGGTGCTGTCGCGCAGGAGTACCCCTAGCGTCCCTTCCCCGGCCTCCAGGGAACCGGCAAGGCCGTCGAGCCGCCGGGTGAGCCTGCGGATGTCCTGGCCTGAACTGTCGAGGCCCGAAACCAAACTCCTGATCTGCTCACTGAATTCGGGGTCGTCGAGCAGCAGGGCCAGGGCGCTATCCTCGAACCGGAGTTCGGAGATCTTCCTGTTGAGGCGGGTTAGCGCCTCGTTCGACTGGGCGGTGGTCAGCTTCAGGTTGCGCACGCTTTCCTGCAGGTCGCGCGCCAGGGTACTGTCGTTCAGCAGCTTGCCCAATACCCCAGACCCGGTGCGGATCGACTGGGTAATGGTCAGCAGATCGGCAGTGAGCAGGGCGGCATTCTCGTTGGTCACATTCAGGGTGGTGAGCATGTCCTGGGTGCTGATGCGGCTGAAACTGCGTATCTCGTCGCCCGAATCCACAGGTTGTGCCGGGCCATTGCCGGGAATGATGTTGATGAGCATGCTGCCCACCAGGCCGTCGGAACCCACCATGGCCAGGGCGTCCTTTTTAATGTGCGACTGCAGTTCGGTATCGATGCGCATGTACACCCTTATGGTGGTATCGGTTTCCATGGTAATGGCCCGTACCGTGCCGGCATTGATCCCGGCATAGCGCACATTGTTGCCCACCTGCAGCCCGCCCACGTTGTTGAAAACGGTGGTCAGTTCAAAGGTGCGGCTGAACATTTTCTGTTCGCTCCCGATCAGGTAGGCTGCCAGAATAAGCAGTACGCTGCCCGTTACCACGAAGAGCCCGAGTTTGACGAAAGAGAGTTTAGGGGTTCCCATAACGTTACTTTTTAAAGAAGGCTTCCACCTTCGGATCGGCATTGCCGGCCAATTCGGCATAGCTGCCCTCTGCGTAATTCACCCCGTCTACCAGCAGCAGGATGCGCTCCGATACCACCCGGGCGCAGTCTACGTCGTGGGTGATAATCAGGGAGGCGGTGCCATATTTTTGCTGAATACGCCTCATCAGGCCGATAATTTCCTTGGCCGTAATGGGGTCGAGCCCGCTGGTGGGCTCGTCGTAGAGGATTACCCTGGGCTTCAGAATAAGGGTGCGCGCCAGGGCGATCCGCCGCTTCATCCCCCCCGAGAGTTCGGCCGGCATCATGTCGATGGCATGGGCCAGGCCCACATTTTCGAGGGCTTCTTCCACAAGCGGGAGGGTGTCTTTCGGGTTGCCCAGTTTTTCGCGGTGCCGGCGCAGGGGGAATTCGAGGTTTTCGCGCACGGTCATCGAATCGTACAGGGCGCTGCCCTGGAACAGGAAGCCGATGTCGGAACGCAGCTGGTCGAGCTGTTGCCGGCCCAGGCCCGAAATTTCCTGCCCAAGCACTTCCACATAGCCGCTGTCGGGGTCCATCAGGCCCACCAGGCACTTGATCATTACCGATTTGCCGCTGCCCGATTTGCCCATCACCACCAGGTTTTCCCGCTCGTACAGGGTCAGGTTAAAGCCGCGCAGCACCTGCACCGGGCCAAAGCTCTTGTACAGGTCGCGGATGCGGATGACGGCTTCCTTGCCCTTGCGGGTTTCGTCGGTTTTCGGATATGTTTCGGGTTGGGTCATGGGCTCAGAGGTCATAGAAAATATCGGAAACAAAAACAGCGACGAAGTCGACAAAGAACAGCAGCAGGGAAGCGATCACCACGGCCGTGTTGGCGGCCTTGCCCACCCCGGCGGTGCCCTTTTTGCAGTAATACCCCTTATAGGTGCCCACCAGGCCGATCACGAAGCCGAAAAAGAACGACTTGACGGTGGCGGGAATCAGGTCTCCGTACGACAGCGCCTCGAACACCGTATTGAAGTACAGGCGAAAACTCACGGCCCCTTTCAGGTTTTCGACCAGGGCTGAGCCGAAGAGGGCGATCAGGTCGCCGAAGACCACCAGCAGGGGCAGCATGAGGGTGGTGGCCAGAATGCGGGTGGCCACCAGGTATTTAAAAGGGTTGGTGCCCGAAACTTCCATGGCGTCGATCTGTTCGGTAACCCGCATCGACCCCAGTTCGGCCCCCATGCCCGAGGCAATGCGCCCGGCACAGATCAGGGCCGTAATGACCGGGCCAATTTCCCTGACAATGGAGATGCCCACCATATTGGGCATCCAGGACACCGCTCCGAATTCGATGAGGGTGGGCCGCGACTGCAGGGTAAGCACCAGGCCGATAATGAAGCCTGTTACCAGCACCAGGGTCAGGGAGCGGTTGCCCACCTGGTAACACTGCCGCAAGAGTTCCCGGAATTCGTAGGGCGGGCGGGCCACTTCCCTGAAAAACCGACCGGCAAAGGCCGCCAGCTCGCCAATTTCGGCCAGAAAGAGGTACACCCGGTCTTTTATGGATGCCACGTTGTTCATACCATCTGTAAAAGTAGGTCAGACCGCGTAGGATCGCTATGACGAATGTCAGCCGCAAAAGCGGGGGCGAGCGCCGGTAAACAGGGGAGTCGGGCCTTATCGGGCTGCTGCTTCCCCCTGCCAGATCGAATCGAGGCCGTACACCTTGCCGTCTTGCAGTACCCATTTGCCGCCCCGGGTCCAGAGCCTCATGCGGGTATACGGGCTTTGGGGGAAGAATATCTCCGTCAGGTTCAGCCGCCCGCCATCGGCGAAAAGCTCGGCCGAAGCCCGGTCGAAGAAGATGCGCAGGTCAAGCCCTGCCCGGCTGAAATCAAGGGGGGCCGTGTGGGGCCCTTTATAAAATTCATCTGAAAATCCGCGGGGGCCCGAATTGCTGCGGTCTACCACCACCTTGTTCTCCAGGCGGTGGAAGGCAATCACCAGGTGTTCCCCGGCTTCGTTGCTTAAGGTGCAACCGAAAATTTCGGCGGTGGTCTGCTCCAGGTCCATATCGAGGGCCAGCTCGCATTGAGACGGGCTGAAAGCCCCGGTTACTTCGAGGCCGTCGTCTATTTCGGCCGGAAGGGTCGTTTCGGAACTCCAGAGGCTGCTCACCGCCGGTACCGGCAGCGCCTTCAGGAAATAGGTGTCGCCGTTTTGCCCGAGTTCGAGCATCCTGGGCAGGGTCATGGCCGAACGCCAGGGGTGGGTGGGTACCTGCTGGGCGTACTGCCAGTTCGACATCCAGCCTATGCCCAGGCGCTGCCCCCAGCCCACCTGGGCATGGTCAAAGGTAACAAAGGCGTAGTTGTCGGCCCCGTAATCGAGCCATTGCTGGGCGGCCGGGTTGGCGCGGAAGGTGGTCCCGTCAAAGTCGCCCACAAAATAGGAAGTGCCCGTGCCCCCTGTGGGCCCGTCTTTCTGGATGCTCACCAGGAGCACCCATTTGAGTTCCCTGCTACCCGGCATCCGCAGGGGAAACAGGTCGGGGCACTCCCACAGGCGGGTGTCGCCCGGAATGCCGAATTCGGAGAGGTAGGCCCAGTCTTTCAGGTTGGGCGAGCCGTAAAACCTGACCCGGTCGTACACGGCCAGGGCCATCACCCATTGGTTGCTCTCGCCGTGCCAGATTACCTTGGGGTCGCGAAAGTCCTGTATGCCCGTGTCGTTGCGCAGCACCGGGTTGCCGGCGTATTTCTGCCAGCTCCGGCCCTGGTCGGGGCTGTAGGCCAGGCTCTGGTTCTGGAAGTCGGTGCGGCCGGCCTCCAGCGCCAGGGGGTCGTGCTGGGTGAAGACGGCCACCACCGGCGGAACCGAATCGCGGCCGAACCCGGAGGTATTGCGCGTATCGACCACGGCGCTGCCCGAGAAGATGTAGCCCAGCGAATCGGGGTAGATGGCGATGGGTTGCTCCTGCCAGTGCACCAGGTCGGTAGAGGTGGCATGGCCCCAGTGCATGGGGCCCCATACAGTGCTGTCGGGGTAGTACTGGTAGCTCATGTGGTATACCCCGTCGAGGTAATACAGCCCGTTCGGGTCGTTCATCCAGGCCTCGGCCGGGGTAAAGTGGAACTGGGGGCGGTGGGGTTCGTCATAGGAGGGTTTCGCAGAGGCCAAGGCTTCTGCCCCAGGCTTCGGGGTTTCCGTGCAGGCCGCCAGCAACAGGGTAACGGTGAGAATGAAGGGATGCGTTTTAGTCATGGTTCACGCTTACTGGTTCAATCGTATAGGTATTCGATGCGATGTCGGGGGTAAGGCCATAGGTCCCGGCACTTACCGGAATGTTTCCCCCCTTGAAGGCGGCCTTTCCCGGTGCTCCCGGAATGTATCCCCAATTGCATAAGCCAGGTAACGGGTCGCCTGGCTCTGGGCCAAAAAACGCTTGCGGAGTTTTCGGAAAAACAGGATCATCGGCCGATATTCTTCCCCCTAAAATACGGTTAATTCCGATAGGACGGGACGCGTGTTGCCGGCCCGAGGTGGTGGCCGTGCAACCCAGGGTGCTTCAAAAGAAACAGGGCCGCGATATGCTCGCGGCCCTGTTGCCTTTAGATTTCAATTAAAACTACCGGCTACTGCTTGATGATCTGGATGGGCGGGGCACTGCCCACCTTGACAAAGTAGAAGCCCGGGTTGAGCGCACTGATGTCGAGCTGCACCTCCTGCAGGCCGGTTACCCCGTAATCCCTGGAGATAAGCATACGGCCCGAGGTGTCGAACACCTGTACGTCGATCTGCCCTTCCTGGTCGCCCACGAAAAGGTTAACGTAGTCGACGGCCGGGTTCGGGTAAGCCACGCTCTGCACTTCCTCGATTCCCAGTACCTGCGCATCGAGGTCCATGCTGGCCTCAAGGTTCACCGGACAGGGGTTGGCGTTGGAGCCGTTGGACGATTTGAAGGAGCTGTTGCATCCCGGGGTGGTTATTTCCCACTGGATGTTGCCATCGTTCGTATAAACCGAGAACTGGTGTATCCCCGGTTCAAACCACGAAGGAGCTTCCCCGATTACAACAGTGCCGCCTGTCGTTTTAAAGTAGTTGTCAGCATTATTAGTATTGGCTACAAACTTGACGTAGATCGGCACGTTGAGCCTGTTTTCATAGGTAAAGGTGAGCTTGGTGGTGATCCGCGGATCGGGGTATGAACCGGGTGCCAGGGTTACTTTGCACATATCCACTGCCTTGATCCGGTCGTTACAGCTCACAGCAGGGTTTACATACAGCTTGCCATAGGTCTGTGATCCCAAGGTATAATTTGCATAAACTGTTGGCAAAGCCCCTACAAAGCGCACCTCATAGGTGCCGGAAGACAACGTACTGGCAGTTACTTTACTGCCGTTTTGCCAGATCTCAAAGTTAGCCTTTGGGAGGCTGATCGGGCTGGTGGGATCCGAGCAGACTACCGTGTTGTTAATGGGCGTAACACTGAAACTTTGGGGGATCGCCGCTCCGTAATTGATAGCCGCATCCGCTACCTTCAAGTCGAGAAAGGCCTTTGTCACCGTAAGGGTTCCTGATTGGTAATCGACCGTGTAGTTCGGAGTAGCAACCGGAACTGCCGCGGCCTCGAGCGGAGTGAGAAGCCCGCATCCATCATCAGGAGTGAAATCTAGGGAGCCAAAAATCGCTGCACGGGTTTCCCCGTAGGGCAGGTTGGCTTCCGTCCAGGCCGCATCGGCCGTGCTCAGCGTATAGTTGAACGTGAAGGGGCCAGCAGCTCCATAGGTAATAGGCTGTCCATCTGTAACTTTCAGGGTCAGGGCGAAAGGATCCACCTTGAATTTGCCGATCTGCGTCGGGTCTTCCGTAAAGGAGATAATATAATTTCCGGCAGCTTCTGAAGTAAGATTCTCCAGGTTGGCCAGGATATTATATCCCGTGGAAGTTGCCGGGTACTTACCTGTCGGGCAAACCGTACACTCAGCATAAAGCGAAATTCCGGCCAAGACATCTTCTTTGGTATCCCCGTTCTCCAGACCGATAACGTCAAACTGGAAATCAGGCTGTTCGGCTATAGCCCCGCCATCGCCATAATCCCCGTAGACCACAGGAGCTTCGGTTGTGCCGAAGTCTGATGTGGTCACGGTCAGCTCTTTGGCTGTGACCGTATAATTGAACAGCTTGATGTACACCCTGTAGTTCGTATTCATCACGGCAGGGGCTATAATCACATGGTTCCCTGTGTTCAGACCAGACAAGACGGTGGCAGCTTTAAAGAATACGGGCAGGTTATCAGGAGCATCGCCGTATTCCGTATTTAATTCTGCATCCACATTGTTCAGCAGCAACAGGGGCTCTTCCACGGCTGTGGGCGGGTTGCCAACTGTTTCTCCTTCTGCTGAGGGCGGGCTGCTGTTGCGCAAGTTAAACGCATTGGTCAGGTTGAAGGCATTAGCCAGGCTGAACCCGTTGGAGAGGCTGAAACCGTTGCGCAGGTTGAATGCGTTGCGCAAATTGAACGCATTGGTCAGGTTAAAGCCGTTGGTGAGGCTGAAACCGTTCATCAGGTTGAACCCGTTGGTGAGCGAAAATGCATTCACCTGGTAGTTATTGTTCGCCAGGCTGAAACCATTGCGCAGGTTAAAGCCGTTGCGCAGGTTGAAGCCGTTCGGGTCTGCCTCTTGGGGTACATATGGATAAGGGCTGGCTATAGCTGCCTCATCGCGGGTGTTACCTGTTTCATCCTCCAGTACCATGGTAAACAACATGGCATCAATCGGAATGAGTTTGGGCATATTTTCACCGGTAGCAGGGTTGGGGATTCCAACGGTCTCCGCGTTCCGCAAATTAAAAGCGTTGCGCAGGTTGAAGCCGTTGCGCAGGTTAAAGCCGTTTGCCTCGGCATCGAGGGCGGCGACTTCCGAAACCTCAGAAACCCAGAACGAACGGTTGGTCAGGTTAAAGCCGTTCACAAACGGGTCTCCGGTGCCGTCGTAGGGGTCGCCCTCGCTGTTGCGCAGGTTAAAGCCATTGCGCAGGTTAAAGCCGTTTCGCAGGTTGAAGCCATTGAGCAGGTTGAACCCGTTCATCAGGTTGAAGGCGCTGGTGTGATTCAGAGCGAATTCTTCCTGTACTGCCTGGACCGGCACGTCTGAGCCGCTACCGTCAGGCGTCTCACCGAAGAAATACCGGTACTCGATAGATGGTACCCCCGAGCCATATTCCAATGTAGTTACAGGGGCACCGGCATCATCCACAAAAACCGCCTGTATGGTCACCGGCATGGGGTCGACGAACAGTTTGCCGTTCTGGATCTCGATCGTGTATAATTCGGTTAGGCCCGCATCTATCTGGTCAATGGTCAGATCGATATCGTAAGTGCCCACATCGGAGGTGGTGGTCGCCAGGGTCGAATAGCTTACCTGGAACAGCTCAGCATCTGCAAACAGGGCGAGTTCTTCAGGGGTCAGTTCTTCCGTGGTGGTCTCGTCTATTTTTTTAACAATGGTATAGGTATACGTTGCCGGGTTGTCCTGCCCGTACAGGCGGGTGGCATTAACCGGTTTGATGACGAGGTCTTCAGGCTGTACTTCCAGAATGTTGAGGGTATCCGAGGAGCCCCCGTCTGTTCCGTTGGTAAGGGCCCCTGAGGGGTTAACCACGTAAAAGGAGGGTGCCCCGATAAAAGGCCCGAGGTAGATCTCGATGGTGGTGCTGCTGGTTACCCGATAGCTGTCAGGGGTGTCAAGGGCCCCGTCCGTATCCTGATCCATGAGCTCTCCCCTGAAATACACCTGGGTTTGCTGATTGAAATATTCCCCGATAAGGGTGATGTAGGCAGGCGACTGACCAGGGACAAAATCTGGATTGGCCGCAATAAAGTCAGGGTCTGAATACGAAGGATCAAAGTTGTTGAATTCCGGGACCGGATTCGCAAACGACCATATGGCTGCATCGACCGAGATATACCCCGCCCCATTTTTGTAGTCATACCCCCCGGGGAAAGCATTGGTCATGGGTACTGTGTTGTTCAGCAGAAGGTTTTTAGCTGTATAATCTGCTGGATTGATACCCGTCAGCCAATCACCGGTAATGGTATCCTTTAAATACTTGTTTACGGCCTCGTCTACCAGGGCTGCTGCTGCCGCCACGTGAGGGGCTGCCGCGGAGGTACCAAAAAAGTTCGGGGAGCCTGAACCATCCGAATCACCCACGCCTCCTAAGGGCACTGAGGTATCCACCCCTGTTGGGGCCATCAGCTCAGGTTTGTTCCGAACCGCACCATTGGTTGTGGTTCCTCCCCGGGAAGATGAATTCTGGGGAATGGGGTCTGCCCCATTGTAATTCGGTGAGTTTTGATAGGCAACGGCTCCGACAACCATATTTCTGGCGGCATTGGCGTGGCCCACGATGGTAGAGCCATCCAGGGCGGGTTCTGCCTGGAACTCTCCAAAATTTCCGGCCCGGAAGACCACATACTTAAAGGGTACCGAGGTTGACCCGGAGGCACTTTCGATCATCAGGTAGGTAGTTGTGGTATAAGCGTCATTGCCCGGGTCGTTGTCTTTAACCCTGAAGTACATGAGCTCGATCGGGTCGGCCCCGATGTTGTTCCAGTTGTACCCGAATTGCTTATTCCCTGCCCCGTCGGTCAGGTAGATGTCAAGGTCGACCGATGCTCCTGCTTCCCCGAGGGAATAATAAGGGTTGTCCCACTGAAGGCCGATCACATACAGCCCGGGCTTCAGGGTAAGTTTCTGCAGGAAATCATCGTCAAACTGATGGCGATAAACCGTACCATCCGGGGAGGGTACCCCAGAAAAATCAGCTTCGTACGAGAGATTGCCGAAATTGCCTGCCGAAGTGTAGAATTGCTTGCCAGCCTGAACAGCCAGATCAACGGCCTGGGCTATATACCCATCCTTGTAATAGGGTTCTTTCAGGTAGGTAAGGTCGTCCACGATAATGTCGATCTCAGGCATGGCGGCTAACTCGTCAATCCGGGCAGCCATGTTGTATTCGGAGATGAACCCGGTACGGAAATAAAGTTGTGCGTCCGGGGAGACGTCATGCACAATCTGCAGCATGGCCCTTCCCTCGTCGCTGCCGCCCCCGGGCAGGTCGGCTCCCGTTGGAACATTTACTTCCAGATTATAGCCATCTTCGTTGGCAGCCCCGGGCAGGTCTTCCTGTTCAACATCCTGGGATGCTTTAACCTTATTGTCGTAACTATCCGAAATCACTGCGATATGCGCTCCCTCTCCCGATACATTCCAGCCCAATTTGGCTGCTTTTGATCCCTGGGCAAAATCGCCCTGGTTGATAACCTTGTTGTTCAACCTTGCGGGTTCCATAACCCGGTTCAGGGAGGATTCCTCATTGAAATTCAGCAGTTTGTTTATCGGAACATACAGGGTGGCGATACGCTCGGTGGCCGACCGGGCAAAAACCGTTATCAGGTCGGCTTCCTGAATGCCTTGTGTTCCCAGGAATGTGATGAATTGTTGGTAGACGGCTTTGGTAACCACGATATCCACCAAAACCTCGTCGTCGTCAATACCATTGTCCTTGGTGTTTATGGTATATATGAATGGATCCGGGGTTTCATCTAAAGGATCGTTAGGATCTTTTGGATCGCCGGGATACTCATAGTACAAGGACAAAAGAGCGGGGCTCAGCTTGCCTTCGGTCTTGAATTCGCAATTAAAGGCACATTCGACATCGCAGTTGTTTACGGTCAGCGTGCCAGACGCTTCAGTGGAACAACCCGTGGCGGTGTTGGTCACCACCACCTTGTACACGCCTTTATTGTTATCCTCGGCTGTGGCTTCAGTTTCGGTAAAGGAAGCCGATGTTGCGCCTAAGAGCGGCACATCATTCAAATACCACTGGAAGCTGTAATCCGCAGG
This sequence comes from Robiginitalea sp., assembly GCA_024642005.1. Lineage (GTDB taxonomy): Bacteria > Bacteroidota > Bacteroidia > Flavobacteriales > Flavobacteriaceae > Robiginitalea. Next base: position 16,269 of record JAHECA010000021.1, read on the forward strand.
ATCGCCATCGAATATGGCTGTAAAGGTCGCATCCCCATTCGAAGCGGGGGCGCCTGTGCCAAACGCACAGGTTTCCTGGTCGGCCACGGTAACTGTGGGCAGTGCATTAACGGTCAGGGTAAAGGAATCTTCCGTGGTACAATTCGGGTCATCCGCACTGATCGCGCGAACATATATTGTGGCGCCAGTGGTGCTGTAAGCCGAAATGGCATTGCCTGTAATTGGACTTGAATAGCCAGGGTCACTGTAAAACTCAAGCGCCCCATCCCAGTTTACACCGTTGTTCAGGTCGAAGACCGCCGAGCCGTCAATACCCGCATCACATTGCTCCAGGGCAGTTACCGTAATGTCAGGGCGGTCAGTAACGTTCAGCGCAAACTGTGCATCTGTGTAACAATTCGCATCCGTTTGATTGAAAGCGCGTACGTAAACCATGGTGCCGTCAGCAGCCGCATAGGTAGGCGTGGTGATCTCGTTTTGGTAATTGCTGTCGGAGTAGAACTTAATATCCCCGCCGTCGGCATTGGTGACCGCACCGGCAAGGGTAAAGGTTGCCTGTTCCGTTATTCCTTCCTCGCAAAGGGTAAGGTCCTGAACTACCACATCGGGGTTGTCGGTTACCGTCAGGCTAAACTGTGAATCGGCGTAGCAATTGGCATCCGTTTGATTGAAGGCACGAACATAGACTATGGTGCCGTCGGCTGCCGCATAGGTAGTCGAAGTAATCTCCGTGGAGTAGGTGCCATCGGTATAAAACTTAATATCCCCGCCGTCGGCATTAATAATCGCTTCGGCAAGGGTAAAGGTCGCCTGAGTGGTGGTGCCTTCCTCACACAGCACAAGGTCCTGGAGTTCTGCATTCGGGAGCAAATTAACCGTAATGACCAACTCAACCGCAGGGCTCACACAGTTGTTCAGCGTATCGTAAAAGGACCCGTAATAGGAAGTCCCCGGGGTTGGCACTGGGTTTCCAGCAATAGCTGCCCCCCCTGCACTCAGGCTCCATCTGAACTCCGTACCGGCCGGTGCCGCGCCATTCCAATAGCTGGAAAGGGCCAGCGGCGTTTCACCTTCGCAGAATTCCGTCGGAATCGTAGCAATCAGGACCGGGGCTGTCTGCCCGACGTTGCTCTGGGCACACAAGCAGGTTTCCGTTACCTGGGCCTCAGTACTGGGCGCTCCGGGAAGCCCGCTGCCGTTGCCTGAATAGTAATAATCCACATCGGCACTCCAGGTCCCGGGAGTCGTATTGTAGTTGTTCAGGTTGCCGGCAAGCACCTTTATCCCGCCAAATCCCGACAGGGTGCCGTAGTTGTTGAAATTCCCCGAACCCAGGGTAAAGCAGGCATTCGTCAGGGAGATGTCTGCATTGTTCACCACATTCCCATTCTTTGTCAGGATGGAATTGGTCAGCTTCAGGGAGGGTGGATCCCCCAGGGAGCCATTGATGTTGAGCACCCCCGGGCCGATGTCGATGGTGGCTCCAATACCCTCTACCCTTCCGCCTGCCTCGATATTCAGGTTGCTGTCGTTAAGCAGGGCGGCCCTGCCTCCTTGCGGTGGAACTGCATATGAAGCAAGGGTTTCAACCTTCAGGTATCCGCCATTCTCAACGCTTAAGGGCGGGTTGCCCTGGTAAGTTACACGGTGGTTGATGTTAATGGTCCCGCGAATTCTCGTATTCGGAACCTTATTATTCGACCAGGTACTAGCACTTTCCCATGGACCGTTTTGTCGGGTAGACACCGTCTGCTGGGCAGACAACGATACGGAAAAGATTAAAAAGAGTCCAATAAGAAAGCTCTTCGGAGCAGGGATTTTTCCAAAGGAAGCGAGTAAAAGTGTTTTCATAGTGAGGTTATTTGAATACCAAGCACAAGCAGAAATCCACTTCAGAAAATAAAACAACTAAAAAAGCAAGCGTAAATTCGGGTAAGGATTGGGGTCTTAACCACTATACAAGAAGAAAAAGCGCCTCTGTTATTTAGATTACATAGACTATCTGTGGGCCGCTTATTTCCTAAGATAATAGTACAAGATAGGCAAAAGTATGCAAAAAAACCAGTCAGATCTATGTTACTTCTTAGATGGTTACATATATTGGTTAATCGGTATAAAATCGGAGTTAAACCGCAAACATCCGTTAAAGTGGGTCGCAATCTGATGCCTGCGATCGAACTTTACCGGGCTAACAGGCCGTTGAATTGCATAGGTGCAATTTGATAATTTACTACCTTTAGGCCGTAACCCACGCTTAATATGCCAGCCAGAGAAAAGGTAAAATTAACCCCGGAAGAGAAAATAATCGTCTACTGGGAAACCATTAAGCACATTACCGACCTCAACCGGACTGCCGAATTAAAAGCAGGGCTTATTCTGTCGTTTTACGGACTGGTGCTCGGGGTGATATTCGAGATGGCCACCAGCATTGAAACAAGCTTTAAATTCAATGTCCCGATAATTATCGTGATTGTTGCCTACTTCTTTTTTGTGTCGCGTTCCCTCTTCTACAGTTTCAAATGCTTCCTGCCCCAGATCGAAACCAAGTACGACAACAACATGTTCTTCTTTTTTGATGTTATTACGCACTTTGGGGATATCCGGGCCTTTTCAAAAAAGTTTCACGGGTTGCTGGAGAATGATCAGGCCCTTTACGACCAACTGGGGCAGCAAATCTACGTGCATTCCCTGATTGCTTCCCGAAAATTGGGGAATGTGAACAAATCGGTCCGAAACCTGGTGTACAGCTTTATTCCGATGATGCTCGCAGTAGTTGCCGTCCTGGCAATGGTATTCGTATTTTAGGAAGCCTTTCTCGCAGGGTCCTTGGCGTTCAGCGTCTCGTGAAGGCGCTGCAGCACCTGCTGCTTGCCGGGTGAGCGGTGCGTTCTCGCCCACTCTGTGTGGAAGGTGTGGTTTTCCAGGAACTTGATTTGAAGCCGCAACCAGTCCAATTCAGTTTTCACAACTCCGTAGTGCAGGAATTCTTTGTACAATCCTTCACTGATGGTGCCATAATCATCCCTGCCGAGATAGTCCAGATCGGCATCTGCCAGGATATCCTCATACAGGTTTCCGGGTTTTTGGGGTACCCGGGTCGCCCTGATCATGCCATCGATCAGCGCAATTTCAGAATTGGAATAGTTCTTGAGCATGGGGCGCACCTCTAAAATGCTCCTTTCTTCATGATCCACAGGCGTATAGATATAGCCGTAGTCATGAGCTACGGCCGCTATGCGGATCAGTTCGCCCACGCGGTCAGAAACCATGTAGTAATCAATGTAGTGGTTGCATACATTTGCCACATCGATAATATGGTTCAGGCTATGATACGTTAAATGGTCCGGAAGTTTCCGGGAAAGGTCGTCAAGTATCTTATGACAAATTTCCGGGTAGGCACTGCTATTTTCTAGTTCCATAAAAATTGACGTGAATCTCCAGGGAATACTTAAAAATTAAACTAAATCAAAGGGAAATTATTGTGTTTTTGCCTTCGGGAGTATTTCATTACGCACTTTAAAGGCCTTTCACACAATAATACCACAATATTTTTGAAGTGTTAGCAATTATTTAACATTTGTTCAGGCCGGGGCCAATTCCGGCGTCTCGGCAAAATACATCTTGAATACCTGGCTTTTTACCTGCAGTTCGCCCCGATAGCTAAACTCATAGTCATCTTTCAATTCTTCATAGATATGCTCCGACACATTGATGCGGCCCGGAACGGAGCCTGATTCCATGCGCGCGGCTATGTTTACCGTATTGCCCCAGATATCGTAGGCAAATTTCTTGGTGCCCACCACACCGGCTACCACCGGTCCGGAACTCAAACCGATCCGAATTTGGAAGGGATAAATATCCTTGGGCGGATTGATCTCGGTTTCCTTGACAAATTTCAGGATATCAAGGGCGGCCTCAAAGGCATCCCGGGCATGCGTACGGTTCGGGGTGGGGAGACCGCCGGCGCACATATACGCATCGCCAATGGTCTTGATCTTTTCCAGGTTATGGCGCTCGGTAATTTCATCGAAGTTCTTGAAATAGTAATCCACGCTTTTCACGAGCTTCTCGGCAGACACGCGTTCGGCTACCAGGCTGAAGCCCTTGAAATCGGTAAACATCACCGTAATATTATCAAACTCCTTCGCCTGGGTAAACCCGTTCTCCTTGAGCTCTTCTGCCACCTCTTCCGGTAGGATGTTCAGCAGGATCTGATCGGATCGGTTCCGTTCGAAATCGAGGCGCCGGTTGGTGCGGCGCATGTAGAAAAACTGGAACACGAAGCCGGCGAAAATGGCCAGAAGCAGCAATACAATAATAGAAAGCGTCTGCTTGTCGCGTGCGTCTCTTTCGATCTGCAGGGCGTTGAGTTCGTTCTCGGTGTTGAGCAGTTCGATTTCCTGTTCTTTCCGCTCCAGGTCAAAAACAGTTCTGAGTTCAGACATCTCATTTGCATAGTCGCTCTTCCGGAGCAAGTCTGCAACCTCAGCCAAGCTTTGTTGCGCAAGGAAGGCGTTCGCATAGTCGTTCTGACTGGAGTAAGCTTTGGAGAGCCCCGCAAATGCCTCACTAGATTCCCGAAGCAGCTGCGTTTCATCGGCTACTTCCTGCGCTTTCTTAAAATATTCAATGGCTGCAGAGGCGTTCGAAAGCTGTAAACTGGTGTTCCCTAAACCGAGATACGCCTTGGCCTCCTCGCCCTTCGATTCTTTTTCGATGGCAGAAGCCAGTGCCTGCTGATAATAATTCCGAGCCCTGGCATAATCCTTCTGGTCAAGATATGCCTGTCCTAGAAAATTAAGGGGTGTAGCGGGGTCAATTCCAATTTCCCGGAATCCTTTGAGGGCATCATTTAAAAAGGGCAGCGCAAGTGCGGGCTTGCCCTGTTTAAGGTACAGATCACCTAGGTTTACATTGGCTACGGCAACCCCTAAGTCGTAGTTAATTTCCTCAAAATACGGAATGGATTTTTGATAGTTTTCAATGGCCTGGTCGTACGTCAGTTCATCATTGGAATACACCGTGCCGATGTTAACATATGCAGTCCCTATCCGTAGCGGGTCGTCGACGATCTCTCCATTCTTCAGGCTTTCGAAAAAATACTGAAGGGCCTTGGGGTCGTCTCCCATCGTCTGGTAAACAGAGCCAAAGTTATTCTGAATACTGCTGATGCCAATGGTATCATTGGCTAATTGGTAGACTACCAGCGAGCGATTGAAATAATCCAGGGCATCGCTGAAATTACTCTTGTCGCTATAAACCAGTCCGATTATCTTAAACCCTTCGGCCTTGCCTATTTCGTATTTTATGTTTCCCGCAAGCTCAATGGCCTGGCGCGCACAGATTATTGCAGAATCCGGATTCGAAAACCGGAAATCCTCTGAGCGTTTCAGCAATGCCTTGATTTCCGTAGAATCTTTACGCGCCTGCTCCTGCAAGCGGCCAGACCCCTGTTTTTGATTATTAGCCTGAGCCCCCACCAAACCCGGGAGCAAAAAAACGCCCAGCAATAAGAAGAGAAACGATTTACCTAAGTTGAAGATTTGTACACCCATCATACGGCTAAATGTAAAAAGAAATATGAAGTTAACCAGCTATATGCGTTTAAATCATGGGGAAACGGCATTGATTTTAAAGAAGACAGTCACAACCTGAATTTCAGGAGGGGTCTGCCGCTTCGGGAAGCGCTTCGGCCCGATGCAGGATAGCGCCCCAGGTCTAACTGCCGGCTTTTGGGAGGCCGCTCCCGGACCGAAGCCTCAGGTCAGCGGTGGCTGAGCCGCGACAGGGCCCGGTCGAGCCAGGCGAACCAGCCAATAAAACTCAGAAAAGTAACCTTCTGGATCAGGGGCAATGCCCTGGGGCAGCTCCCCGTCTCGTACAGGGCGTAGTTGAGCATTAATACGGTGAGGCACCAGGCCCCGAATAGTGCCGTGCCGCGGCGGCGGCCCTGCCAGAACCCGGCAATGGCGCTCAGCAGGGCAAGCCCCCCAAAGCCCCCGGCCACCCGCACGGTGATGTCGTGGGTGCCTGCGCTTAAAAAAGCCGTGGTGCCCAGGGCCACAAGGGCACTGACGCGCATCAGTTGCCGGTTCCACGCAGGCCCGCCGGCCAGGGCGGGGAGATAGGCCCACAGGTAAGCCAGCCCGGCGCAAAGCACCCCCAGGGAGAGCCTGGCCCAGTGGCGGCCTGTATTGAGGGCGCCGCCAACAGCCCGGGTATCGAGCAGGTCGCAGAGGTAGTTGTAGCGAAAACTGAAGCCTTCCTGCCCGGGTTCTACCCATGAGCCGCCGGGGTACTGCCAGGCTGCGAGAAGGTAGAACAAAACGAATAGCCCCATGCCGGCCAGGGGCAGGAGCCCGCGGTAAAACTTCAGTGGGCCGGGTATCGGGTATTCAGGCATTTCAGGCATGTCGCAAAATAACCCCGGTGGGCCAGGCCCCAAATGATCCGGATCAACCCTTTTTGGCCAATCCCCTGCCGACTGACCCAGGTCATGGCCCGGGCGGCAGCCGGTGACGACCTTTGCCAAAAATTCAGATGCCGTGTGGTACGCATTGCCTTTCCTGCTGCTGGCCGCCCTTTTGGCCTACCTGCTCTGGATGCCGCTGGAATTGCGGATAGACAGTTCCAGCAGGCTGTTTTACCTGCGCGCAGGCGTTCTGGCCCGGGCCAGCCTGGAACCCGAGCCCGAACAGTTGCTGCAACTGCACCTCAGGGCAGGGTTCTGGCACTTTTACTGGCGCCCAACCGATTTTCGGGAGGGAGGCAGGCCAAAAAAGGCGCCCGGAAAGCGCAAAAGCAAGAGGAACCTCACGGCCCCGCAGCTGCTCAGGCTCATCAGGAGTTTCAGGGTACGGCGCTTCCGCTGGGAGCTCGATTCGGGAAACCCGGTGCTCAATGCCCGGCTCTACCCGGTGTTTTGCCTGCTCGACCATACCCTGGGCGGGTTCGGTATCAATTTCCAGGACCGCAACCAGCTGGAGCTGCGCCTTGTAAACCGGCCGGTTCGCATCCTGCTCGCACTTGTTAAACGTTAAAACTCTATATCATGGAAATGCAATTTGAACACATGCTGGAAAAAATCACGGACTTTATCCGCGCTGAAGCGAAAACAGAGACCATTATGGGGGAACCCTTTGAATTGGGCGCCTTCAAATGCGTTCCGGTCATTAAGGTCGGCATGGGGTTCGGCTCAGGCGGAGGCCAGGGCGACGACCCCAAGAAAGGCAAGGGAACCGGAGGCGGAGCCGGGGCCGGAGTGGGCATTGAGCCCATCGGCTTTCTGGTGACCAAAGACGACCACATCTCCTTTGTGCCTGCCAACAAAGCACACGGTTTATCGGCCGTATTTGAAAAAGTTCCCGACCTGATCGAGAAGCTGGCCAAAAAGCAGCGGGAAACAGCGCCGGCCTGAGAACCGGCCCTGGAATGTAGGAAGGGTTCCCGTCCCGCCAGTCGGGGCGGGAATTCCTTTTCTCCCCGGGCGGGTTACCGGCAATTGACCTGGGTCATTGTTGGCGCTGTAACTGCCCCATACCTTGGTCTTACCAAACGTGAAATACCATGGAAGCTGCCATCCTCTACAGCGGAAAATACGGGAGCACCGAGCAGTATGCCCAGTGGTTGCAGGAACTCACGGGTATTGCCGCCTACGATATACGCAAGCCGCTGCCCGACCTCTCAGCGACCGAGTTCCTGGTCCTTGGCAGCTCGATAATTCTGGGAGCGCCTACCTTTAAAAAATGGCTGTTCCGAAACTGGGAGCAATTCCGGAAAAAACCGGTCTTGCTGTTCACCGTTTCGGGTACGGCTCCCGACCACCCCAATCTGATTACCTGGCTCAATTTGCACCTGAGCCCCGAGATGCTGGCGCACCTGAAATATGTGCCGCTCCGGGGCCGGCTCGACCTTATGCAATTGCCCTGGTGGTTGCGCCCCCTGCTCAGGCTGGCTGCCCGTATGACCAAGGACCCCGAAGAAGCTCAGCGGATGCGGGAAGGGTTCGACTATATGGACCGCGACTCCCTGCAGCCCATTGTCGAATGGATTTTCCTCCGGCAGGTGAGTGCGATTGCGCCGAAACCCGTACCGGCTTCCCGGCCAATCCCAGAACACCTGGAAATCTGACCCCAGACAGGTCCCATTTTCCGGTTACCCGGCTTCCCATGGGTTTCCGGGGGCACGAATAATTCCCTATCTTGTTGTTTTATGAACCCTTCCGCGAGAAACTATTCCACTTCCCTATGAAAAAATTGCGCAAAGAAGACATCAAACAAGAAGTATTCGACCTCTACGACGCCTATGCCCACAACCAGCTTGGCCGTCGCGAATTCATGGACAAGCTTTCGACCTATGCCGTGGGGGGCATAACCGTAATGTCGCTGATGAGCTTTATCATGCCCGACTACAAAACCAAACTTCAGGTAACCCAAAACGACCCGCGCCTGGAAACCCGCTACATAACCTATGATTCCCCGAAGGGCGGGGGTACCATTCGCGGGCTCCTCGCCAAACCGGCCGGCGCTACGGGCAAACTCCCCGGCATTGTGGTGGTGCACGAAAACCGCGGGCTGAACCCCCATATCGAGGATGTGTGCCGGAGGGCGGCCCTGGCGGGCTTTATGGCACTGGCTCCAGACGCCCTGACCCCCCTGGGCGGGTACCCGGGCAACGACGACGACGGCCGGGCCATGCAGAGCAAGCGAGACCGCAACGAAATGCTGGAAGACTTCACAGCTGCCTATGACTACCTGAACGGCCTGCCCGATTGCACGGGCAAGGTGGGGGTGGTCGGATTTTGTTTCGGGGGGTGGATATCCAACATGATGGCCGCCCGGATCCCCGGACTCGACGCAGCCGTCCCCTTTTACGGGGGGCAGCCTCCAGAAGAACTGGTACCCGACATACAGGCGCCCCTGCTGCTGCAATATGCCGGCCTGGACGAGCGGGTAAATGCGGGTTGGCCGGCCTATGAAGCCGCCCTGAAAAAAGCCGGGAAGGCGTATACCGTTTACATCTACCCGGAGGTGAACCACGGGTTCCACAACGATACTACGCCCCGTTACGACGAGGCCGCCGCGAAACTCGCCTGGCAGCGAACCGTGGATTTCTTCAACGAGCACCTGCTGTAGGCCATGGGGCCGTTCGGGCAGGATGAAACACTGTGCTATAGCGCTTAAAGAAACTGCGGGGGGGGGTAAAGCCCCCCTCCCCTATGCTTCAAGGTACGGCCCAGTGCTGCAAATAGCAATCGGACCGGCTGGGGTGCGAGATTCCATCAAACCACTCAGCCCTTTTTGCCCTTGCGACCTTTTACTTTTTTGGGCAGGGCTTCCTCGGGGAAGGGGAACAGAATGGTCGAGTTTTTTTCTGCCGCGATATTGGACAGGGTCTGGTAGAGCCGCAGCTTGATGGCCGAGGGCGACTGGTCGATCATTTTTCCCGCCTTCAGCAAGGTGCCCGCCGCCTGTTCTTCGGCCTGGGCGAGGATAACGCGCGCCCGGCGCGACCGTTCGGCTTCTGCCTGGTTAGCCATCATGCGCCGCATGTTTTCGGGCAGCTGGATGTCTTTGATCTTCACGTCGATAATGTCGATACCCCATTCTGCTGTTTCCTTTTCGACTATGGTCTTGATATTCTTGCCCATTTCTTCCCGCTTCGACAGGATGGTATCGAGCTCCACCTTGCCGCACACATCGCGCAGGGCGGCCTGGGAGAGCTGGGTAATGGCAAAATGGTATTCTTCTACCTCCAAAACCGCCTTCTCGGCGTCGCTGATCCGGAAAAACACCACCCCGTCAATGCTGCAGGGCACGTTGTCTTCCGTCATCACTTCCTGGGAAACGATGTTGATGGTGATCACCCGGATATCCACTTTCTGGATGGTTTCGACCAAAGGGATGATCCATCTAAAACCGGGGTTCAGGGTTGTAACATACTTCCCGAAGCGAAACTTCAGGGCGCGTTTATATTCATATACAATGCGGATGCCGGATAAAAAGAACGCCAGCAAGACGACGGAAAACAGGAACAAGGGATTCATAAGCGGGCTTTTAGGTTTACGGATGCCTTCGGGTCGTGTGAAACGCCCCGCCATACGGAGTAAATCAAACCCCTGAGGTCTGACTTCCTTAAATTTACGCATAACTTCCCGGAGAACCGCGAGATGGCAGGCAAGTTTATGCCCAATTGAAAGATTGGGGGAAAGAAACCCCGCCTCCCCTATGCTCTAAGGTAGCTTCGAACCCTGCAAAAAGCAAGCAGGCCATTCCTGCAGGGCTACTGCCACTGCCGGGCGTCGGCCCCCTCCCCGATTACCGGAAAGGCAGTGATGCGGATACGGGCGGCCCCCATGGGCACCAGTTCCACATTTTCCACGGCCTCGGCAGACCGCACCGGGCTGTCCTGCAATTCCCCCACCAGGCCTTCGGGCCCGAAGGTCCAGCCCGGGATCTTTTTGGCCCGGGCCCTGAGCAGGATCGGTGCCGAATCGGGCGTGAAGGGGAAGTCGTCTGCCGGCCAGGGCTTGCGCACCACCTCAAAGGAGGCTTCTGGCCGGGGAGCCAGCAGGAGGCCGTAATTCCACGGGGTGGTCGGCTCAATGGCAAAGGAAGGCCAGGCTTCCCGGTCTACCCCCTCCTGCCATTTGGAGTCATGGATAGCCGTATGGTCGCTGGGCATGCGCACATACTGTTCCCCCATTTTCAGAGAGAAGGTTAGCGGCCCGTAATTGACGCTGGCGCTGTTGTGGTTCTGCTCCCAGCGCTTCACCCCGAGCTGCATGGGCAGGCGCAGGCTCACCTGGTCGCCTTCGGCCCACGTCCTGGTCAGTTTCAGGTAGCGCCCCGGCTCGGGGGCGGTCGGCAGCGCTTTGCCGTTTAGGGAAACCTCAGCCCCGGCCGCCCAGGCCGGGATGCGCAGGTAAAGCGGAAACGCCACGGGTGTTTCGGTATGCAGGGTAAAGCGGAGCTCCTCTTCAAAGGGGTAATGCGATTCGGTATGGATCTGCACCGTCTGGCCCGAGCCAACCTGGGCCTTCACGACAGAAGCAGCGTACAGGACAGCTGCCAGGCCGTTGTCGGGAGTAGCCATCCACAGGTTCTCGGCATAGTACGGCCAGCCCTGAGCATGGTTGTGCTGACAGCAGCGCGAGCTGAAGGGATTGAACATGAAGAACGGCCCCCCGTTGCCGATGGCAGGCCGGTGGTTGTCGCCATCGCTGCGCACCAGGTTGGGGCTGGTTATGTAGCGGAGGCTTTTAAAGTCGGGCGAGACGGCAGCCGGATAGGTGTTGAAGGCCACTTCCTCGGCGTGGTCGGCCCAAAAGATATCGCCGGTAATACGGAGCAGGTGCTCGTCTGAGTTCATTTGTTCCACGATGCCGCAGGTTTCGATCCCCTGGCGGGGGTCGTCGTAGCCGGGGCGGGCGTTTTCATCGGAAGCGAACATGCCCCCGGGCACCTGCCCGAAGTGCTCCCTCACAATCCGGAAGTTGTCGTATGTGGCCTGCAGGTCTGCAGGGTCACCGCTGAGCTGGTAGTACTGGGCCGGCTCCCGGAAGCCCTGGGCCACGTTCACGTTGTGCCAGTCTATGAGGTCGCCGTACCAGTCGGGCCACTCCAGGCCGGGCCTGATTTCTTTCTCGTTCCCGATCTCGTCGAGGGTGAAGCCCCGGCCTCCCCAGGGGGCCGCATTGCGGTGGATTTTCTCGGCCAGTTCGAGCAGCCAGGGCTCCCCGGTACGGTTGTAGAGCCACATTACGCTGTGCAGGTTGTCTCCGGCCCTGATGCGCTGCCAGTACTTCGAGGCCGCCAGGAACTGCTCGTCGGGCACGCCGAGTTCGTACCTGAAATAGTTGGTCATCAACTCGAGCACCCGGGCATCGGAGGTGTATTCGTAATACGATTGCAGGCAGTACAGCATAATCATGTTCGCCCAGAAATCCTGTACCTTCAATTCTTCCTGCAGGCGCGCATCGGTGCGCTGGTCTTCAGACAGGTAGCTGGCCCAGGCAAAACCGGGCCCGAAATACCCGTTTTCGCGCTGGCTGCCCAGGGCCCCTTCGATCCAGACCTTTGCTTCTTCGATCATGGCCGGGTCGTCCAGAATGTAGCCGATGTTGGCATATCCTTTCAGCCAGTAGGGTACCTCTTCCCAGCCCCACTTACCCTGTCCGTCGGGCGAAAGCCAGGCATTGTCCTCCTTTTGCAGCCAGGCGCTGATCTCGCCCAGGTGGCCGGTCAAACCCTTGCGCTGGCGGTCGAGGTAGGCGTACAGCCACCCCTCGGGCTTCACGGCACCCACGGGCAATTTTACCAGGGCTTCAGGCCTTAGGGGGGCGCGGTTGCTGGGATAATAGGCATTGCGCCCGGTGGTGTCGGGCAGGGAGACCACCACAGCCTCCACCTCAGGGGCTTCAGGCCCTGACTGGCAACCGCCAAGGGCCAGGGCAGACAGTAAAAGCGACAGGAATTGGGAAGGGATTCGTTTCATGGGTAGTGCACTGTGTTGCTGATGGACTATTATTTCTCGTAAACCAGGCCAGGGTCGAGGGCATACCGCCCAAACTGCCTGCCGTAAACGGCAATCCCACCCCCGTTGGTGGCCTCCAGGCGGACGGCGATAGTTCGGTCGCCCTGCAGGGCCGCGCGAACGGCCGCCTCAGGCACCGGCACCTTCACCAGGTAGCCGTAAGAACCGGCCTCGCGCAATTTTCCGTCTCGGGGCTGGTAATGCCAGGAAAGCACCCCCCGGTGGTCGGCAGGGTCGTCCTGCAGGGTAACAATGGCGGTCTCTGCCCCGTTCATATGTACCCGCACCTCGGTAGGGAACAGCACCTGGTCGGTCATGGGGTACGAATTCGGGTTGCTGGAAGGAGCCACCCGCGAACCCTTCATAAAATCCTGGGCCGATTCGTATTGTTCCTGGTCTTTGACGAACAGCTCCTTGGCAGAAAGTTCGGCCAGAAAATAAACCGTGCCTGCCTTTTCGCCCTGCAGTTCGGCAGGCAGGGCAAACCGGTATTCAAAATAGCCGCTGCCAGCCCCGTTCACTTTTTTCCCGTCGAGCACCTCCCAGCCCCGCCCGCTCCATTCGGCTGCGCTGTACCGGAGGGGCGGCAGGGTAATGCGCCCCACCCCGGGCAGGTCGGCATCGGAGTGCACGATCAGGAACATAAAATTGCGGCTCAGGACTTTTCCCGTTGCATCCCGGAGCTCCAGGGCGAGCAGCCCCACCCCTTCCCGGTCGGGAACCTGCAGGGTGAGGGGCGGCAGGTCTTCCTGAATCCAGGGCCGGTACGGCAGGGCCAGCTGGCCTGAAGGCCCGGCCAGTTTTTTCCCCAGTTCGTCGGTAAGGCTCAGGGCATACGCCAGGGTGAGTTCGGGCCCCAGGTCGCGGCCGGTCATGGCCGAGAGGTGCAGCGGAATAGCAACCTGCTCGCCCCCGCGCGCCTCGCGGCTTATTTCCATGCCCGTGGAGAGGTACACCTCGGCATGTAGGTCTTTCAGCGACATACCGGGCACCAGGTCGCCCAGGCCCGTTTCCTTTTCACTCCGGTCGAAGCGCCAGTAGCCGTTCCACTCGTTTATCACGTCGTGGTGTTCGGTGTAGAGCCAGCCGGCCACCTTCGGGTATTTCCGGAAGGTGTTGAGCATGCGGTGGTAGTCCCAGCTCCAGTCTACGTCGCCCGTGCTGCCTTCGTACCCCCAGACGTTGCCGCATTCCGAATTGATGTTGGGCTGCCGCCCCTGCGCGAATCCCTCCTCGAAATGGTGGGTGCTCCCCGGAAAGGTCTTTTCGCTGATTTCCTTCAGGTAGTCTTCCCACCCATAACCGGGCAGGTACGAATGCCAGGAATTGATGTCGGTAACCGTGTGCCCGAAACCGCAGCAGATCGAATTGTCTTCGACCAGCCGGGTGCTGTCGAGCGATTTGGCCAGGTGGTACATCGAGGCCACCCACTGCTGGGTGTCCTTGCCGTAAACACCGTCGCGGGTAAGGCCCCAGGTTTCGTTGAAGACGATCCAGGAAAATACCGAGGGGTGGTTGTAGTCGCGGCTGATCATACCCCGCAGCGCCGTTTCGGATTCCTCCTGCATCCGGGCTTCGGGCCGGCCCCAGCTGTTGGGCAGGTCAGCCATCACCAGCAGGCCGAGCTTGTCGGCCCAGTAGAGCTTGCGCGGGATGTCAATCTTGATGTGGGTGCGGATGCCGTTGAGGCCAATGGCCTTGGAACGTTCGATTTCCTCCCGCATAAAGGCATCTGACGGGAAGGTGTAATACCCCTCGGGGTGGTACGACTGGTCCAGGGCCAGCTGCAGGTAAAGCGGCTTGTTGTTCAGGGCGATGTAGGGGTAGTCGGTGCCGGGCAGGTCGGCCACCGAGATTTTCCGCATGCCGAAATAGGAACGCACCGCATCGTTGCCCAGGGTGGCTTCCGCTTCGTAGAGGAAAGGGTCATCCAGGTTCCAGAGGTGCGCCCCGGGAATGGAGATGCGCACCGAGGCGCGGGTGTGCCCGGCCGGGATGGTCAGCTCGGCCTGGATGGGCACGCCGGACCCGCCCCTGATCTTCAGGCGAACCGACTGGTCGGCCGTTGTGGGTTCGGGCAACCGGGCTTCGGCCACCACTTCGCCCCGGTCGATATCGGGGGTGAAGTGCAGGGCTTCCAGGTAGGTGTTGCCCCTGGCTTCCAGGTAAACCGTCTGCCAGATGCCCCGGGCGTTGCCGTACCCCTGCTTCCCGTAGAGGGTGAAGTCGCGGCGCACATCGTCGGCCCTGATTACCAATTGCTGGGCCTGGCCGTATTTCAGGTAGGGCGTGAGTTCCATTTCGATGGGCAGGTACCCGCCCTGGTGGGTGCCGAGCAACTGCCCGTCGAGCCAGAGGCTGGTTTCCCAGTCTGAAGCCCCGATCACGACAAAGACACGGCGCCCCTGCCAGGAGGGATCGACCCTGATCTCGCGCCGATACCAGCCAATGTCGGCCTCGTCTTCCAGGCCCGACAGTTCAGAACCCCAGGGAAACGGCACGCTTATGGTCCGGTTGAAGACTTCCGGGCGACCCGCCCAGCCTTCCTTCAGGCCACTGTTTTCGGTATCGAAAGCAAATTGCCAGGCCCCGTTCAGGTTTTCCCAGAGGGGGCGCTCAAAATCGGGGCGGGGATGTTCGGGCAGGGGAATGGCCTGGGCATTCAGGAGGGTGGCTGCCAACAGGGCCAGGCAGCCGAAAAGGAATTTCTGTATCATAACTGGGCAGGTTGGCATCCGTTCTGCCATAGGGCTGAACGCATTGCCTAAAGATAACCCAATTCAGAAAAACTCAGAGCTTGAAACTAAAGCCTTCTTCGACCTTGCGGTCGTATTTGTCTTTGTCGAACTGATAGAGGTAGGCGCCTTTCCGGGCTACGGTCATATCTTTCTCGTCCAGTTTGACCAAGACATCCAGGGAATTGAATTTGTTAACGAAGTTGCGCTTGTCGAGCTTCTTGTCGAGAATGGACTCATAAAGGGCCTGCAGCTGGCGCATCGTGAATTTCTCGGGCAGCAGTTCAAAGCCGATAGGCTTGGTAAGGGCCCTGCGGCGCAGCCTGGATACCGCCTTCTCCACCATCATCCCGTGATCGAAGATAAGGGGTGGGGCTTTTTTCAGGTCAAACCAGCCGGCAGTGTCGAGCTGCACTCCCTCGAACTGGTGTGATTCGATGTCGATCAGGGCAAAATAAGCCACGGAAATGGTGCGCTCGGCAGGGTCGCGGTCGACCATGCTGTAAGCATAGAGCTGCTCCATGTAGATGTTGTTCAGCCCGGTAAGGGTTTGCAACACCCGGGCAGCGGCTTCATCGAGGTTCTCATCCTTTTTCAGGAACCCCCCGATCAGGGACCAATTGCCTTTCTCGGGCTCGAAGTTCCGCTTGACGAGCAGCAGTTTCAGGTTTTTCTTGTCAAACCCGAAAATAATGCAGTCTACTGCCAGCAAGACCTTATCTTCCTTTTTGTAATAATTAAGCGCCATACTCAATAGGTACTGCTATACTGCCTTTTGCGCGGCAATTCTCGCACAAGGTACTATAATTCGGGAAATTATGGTTGCCAGGCCCGCAGGCTGCTGTTGATAAGTTTTTCGGCTGATTTGAATTTTTTTTGTAAATTAGAAATGTGCAATCCACACTTTTAGGAACCGCAATCTCCGTAAGAGGTTGGATACCACGCTTATTTGAGTTAGTATTTTTAGTTTAGTTAACTTTAGTAAGGCCGCGGTCTTACCGCGGCCTTTTCTATTCCAACCAGCCATGAAGCCCACTCCACTCCGACTGCTTGCCTGGCTCACCCTGTGTCTGATAGTTCATGTGCAGGCTCTCAGTCAGCCGGCTGTTACAGCCATCCACGTCATTCCCGATGCCGGGGCGCCGGTTATCAACAAACACCTTTACGGGCATTTTGCCGAACACCTGGGGCATTGCATCTACGGCGGGTTCTACGTGGGGGAAGGCAGCGTGATCCCCAATACGGAAGGGGTGCGCAACGACATTATCGCCGCCCTTCGGGAGCTGAACATCCCGAACCTCCGCTGGCCGGGGGGCTGCTTTGCCGACACCTACCACTGGAAAGACGGCATTGGCCCCAAAGCCGATCGGCCCACCCTGGTAAATACCTGGTGGGGCGGGGTTACCGAAGACAACAGCTTCGGCACCCACGACTTCCTGAACCTCTGCGAGCAACTGGGCGCCGAGCCCTATATCTCGGGCAATGTAGGGAGCGGGGAGGTACAGGAGCTGGCCGACTGGGTACAGTACACGAATTTTGAGGGCACCAGCCCCATGTCTGACCTGCGCCGGGCCAACGGGCGCGAGGCCCCCTGGGCCGTTAAATTCTGGGGCATCGGTAACGAAGCCTGGGGATGCGGGGGCAACATGCGCCCGGAATACTACGCCGACATCTACCGGAAATACGTCACTTTTATGTCGAACTCCGGTGTGGAGGGCGGTCTCTATAAAATCGCCTCCGGGGCCAGCGACGCCGACTACAACTGGACGGAGGTGCTGATGAAAAACATCCCGCACCGCATGCTGCAGGGGGTGGCCCTGCACCACTACTCGATTATCGACTGGAACGCCAAAAGTTCGGCAACCGGGTTCAGCGAGGCCGACTACTTCAAGACCATGAAGCAATCTTGGCTCATGGACGAGCTCATCGACAAGCACCTGGCCATCATGGACAAATACGACCCCCAGGGCAAGGTAGACCTGGTGGTCGACGAATGGGGCGGGTGGTACGATGTGGAACCGGGCACCAACCCCGGCTTCCTCTTCCAGCAGAACACCATGCGCGATGCCATGATTGCCGGGCTCATCCTGAACATTTTCAACAACCACGCCAAGCGGGTGAAAATGGCCAACCTGGCCCAGACCGTTAACGTGTTGCAGGCGGTGATCCTCACTGACCAGGAACGCCTGCTGCTTACCCCCACCTATCATGTCATGCACATGTACAGGGGGCATCAGGATGCGCAGCTGCTGCCGGTGGCGCTCACTTCTCCCGATTACGAACTCGACGGCCAGCGCCTGCCCGCCCTTTCGGTGTCGGCTTCACGCGACGCCTCGGGCAAGGTGCGCATCTCCCTGGTAAACATCGATGCCCGCAAAACCCACCCGGTAGAGATCGACCTCGGCAACCTGGGCCTTAAGGTCCTGCAAGGGCGCATCCTGTCTTCCGCCCGCCTCCAGGATCACAACACCTTTGAGCAGCCCGAAAAGCTCAAACCGGCAACCTTCAACGCTTTTACCTTCCGCCAGGGAGTCTTCCGGGCCGAACTCCCCCCCTTTTCGGTCGTGGTGGTGGAGTCTGACTGAAACGGAACCCATGCATCTGAACAAAGTGCTCATGAACCTCCGATCCCTGTCTGCCCAAGGCGCCTGGTTGCTCCTTTCGGGCCTGTGGGCCCCGGCAGGTGCCCAGGAGATGGTCCTGCAGGTAGACCCGGGCCACATTCGCTCGGAGGTGCAACCCACCATGTTCGGCATCTTTTTCGAGGATATCAACTTTGCAGCCGACGGGGGACTCTACGCCGAGCTGGTCAAAAACCGCTCTTTCGAATTTACCCTGCCCAAGACTGGTTGGCTGGAGCCCCACAGCAACCCCTACGGTTTCAACCGCGAGTCGGGGTCTTCGTCTGTGCTGAAATACGGAGCCGAAGATGGCAACCAGACTTACCTGCGGGTGCAGGTGCAAAAACCCGAAGGCTACGAACTCATCAATGAAGGCTTCCGGGGAATGGGCATTCGCGCCGGGGCCGATTACCGGCTTTCCCTGAGGGCGGCCCGTGGCGACGGGGCCGTGCGGGCCATTGTCGTGAACCTGGTCGACAGCACAGGCACCTCCCTGGGGGGTTCCCGCATTGCCCTCGATACACAGGGCTGGAAGGACTATCAGGCAACGTTTTCCGCCTCCCGAACCGAACCCAGAGCGCAACTCAGGATCACCTTCGAAGGCACAGGCAGCGTAGACCTCGACATGGTTTCCCTATTCCCTGCCGATACCTGGAAGGGCCGGCCCAACGGCCTGCGAAAAGACCTCGTACAATTGCTTTACGACCTTAAGCCGGGCTTTTTGCGCTTCCCGGGCGGGTGTATCGTGGAAGGCCGCACCCTGGCCCGTCGCTACCAGTGGAAGAAAACGGTAGGCCCGGTGGCCGACCGCACCGCCCTGATCAACCGGTGGAATACCGAATTTGCCCACCGGCCGGCCCCGGATTACTTCCAGAGTTTCGGCCTGGGCTTTTTTGAGTACTTCCAGCTGGCCGAAGACCTGGGGGCCGCCCCATTGCCCATCCTGGGCTGCGGCATGGCCTGCCAGTTCAACACGGCAGAACTGGTGCCCCTCGACCAGCTCGACCCTTACATTCAGGATGCCCTCGACCTGATCGAATTCGCCAACGGCAGCACGGCAACCCCCTGGGGCCGGGTACGGGCCGAAATGGGGCACCCGGAGCCCTTTCATATGAAATACCTCGGCATCGGCAACGAACAGTGGGGGCCCGAATACGCCGAGCGCCTGGCGCTCTTTACCCGGGCGCTGCGCCAGGCCCACCCCGAAATTGAGCTCGTGGGCTCCAGCGGGCCCTTTGCAGCGGGCGATTTCTTTGAATACGGGTGGGAAAAGATGAAGGAACTGGGGGTAGACCTGGTAGATGAGCACTATTATATGTCGGCCGAATGGTTTCGCAAGAATGCCGGCCGGTATGACTCCTATGACCGCAAGGGCCCGAAAGTGTTTGCCGGGGAATATGCGGCGCAAAGCGTGCGCACCGCCAGCCCCGAAAACAAGAACAACTGGGAATGCGCCCTGGCCGAGGCGGCTTTTATCACGGGCCTGGAACGGAACGCCGACCTGGTGACCATGACCTCGTACGCTCCCCTCATGGCCCATGCCGAAGGCTGGCAATGGACCCCTGACCTGATCTGGTTCAACAACCTGGAATCGTACGGCACGGCCAACTATTACGTGCAGAAGCTATTTGCAAACAACAGCGGCACCCACCTGCTCGAAATCGGCTCGGAAGGCAAGCCCCTCTCCGGCCAGCAGGGGCTATACGCCTCTGCCGAACTCGACCGCAAGGCTGGCCAGCTCATCGTGAAACTGGTCAATACCGAACCCCGGGCACGCGACCTGAAGCTGGAGGTAACCGGGGGCAAACTGGGGCGGAAAGCACAGCTCAGCATCTTGAGGGGCGAAGCCCCCGACGCCCTGAATTCCTTTGAGGCGCCCACGGCAGTTTCGCCCGTGGAAGAAACGATGAACCTCGGGCGCAGCGAAATCAGGCTGAGCCTGAGCCCCGGGTCGCTCACCGTGTTGCGGGCAGACCTGCGGTAACCAATACGGCAGCATGGAACGAATTGTGAAGCAAGATGAATGGGTAATCGGCCTGGATTACGGGACCGATTCGGTCAGGGCCGTGCTTATCGACACGGAAAACGGGGCCGAACGGGCATCGTCTGTATTCTGGTACCCCCGCTGGAAAGCAGGGCGGTATTGCGATGCGGGCGCCAACCAATTCCGGCAACACCCCCTCGACCACCTGGAAGGACTGGAGCACACCGTAAGGGAAGTGATGCGCATCAGCGGGGCAGACCCAACACGCGTAAAGGGGCTCTGCATAGATACCACCGGCTCCTCCCCCGTCCCCGTTACCCGGGATGGCACCCCCCTGGCCCTTTTACCGGGTTTTGAAGAAAACCCCAACGCCATGATGGTGCTGTGGAAAGACCACACGGCCGTGCGCGAGGCCGAGGAGATTAACACCCTGGCCCGAAGCTGGGGCGGGCCCGATTACACCCGCTATGTAGGGGGCATCTATTCTTCCGAATGGTTCTGGGCGAAAATACTACATGTTGCCCGGGCCGACGCCGCCGTCAAAAAGGCGGCCTGGTCGTGGATGGAACATTGCGACCTGATGACCTGGCTGCTGGTGGGCGGAGACGACCTGGCCGGTTTCAGGAGAAGCCGCTGTGCCGCGGGGCATAAAGCCATGTGGCATGCCTCCTGGGGCGGGCTTCCTCCAGAAGCCTTCCTCTCGCGGCTTGACCCCTACCTGGGCAGCCTGCGCGACCGCCTTTATGAAAACACCTATACCTCCGACCTGCCGGCCGGCACCCTGAGCCAGGCATGGGCCGGCAAGCTGGGCCTCAGCCCCGAGACCGTGGTGGCAGTAGGCACCTTCGATGCCCACGCCGGGGCAGTAGGGGCTAAAATTGAAGACCATACCCTGGTACGGGTCATGGGTACGTCTACCTGCGACATTCTGGTTTCCCCCGACCCGGCCCTTGCTTCGACCACCGTGCGGGGCATTTGCGGACAGGTAGACGGTTCGGTTATACCGGGCATGACCGGCCTGGAGGCCGGGCAGTCGGCTTTCGGCGACCTGCTGGCCTGGTTTACAGACCTGCTCAGCTGGCCGCTCGAGGAACTGGTTTACGCCTCCCCCCTGCTCGGTTCCGAACAGCAAGAGGCGCTGCGCAGGGAAGTATCGGCGGGGCTCATTCCAAAGCTGACGGCCGCGGCCGAGCAAATCCCGCTAACGGAAAGCCTGCCGGTGGCCCTCGACTGGATCAACGGCCGCCGCACCCCCGATGCCGACCAGGAGCTCAAAAGCGCCGTGGCCAACCTTTCCCTGGGGTCGGGAGCCCCCCATGTCTTCAAGGCCCTGGTGCACGCCATCTGCTTCGGCTCCAAAAAGATCGTCGACCGGTTTGAGGAAGAAGGGGTGGCTATCCGTTCGGTGACAGGCATAGGCGGGGTGGCCCGCAAGTCGCCCTTTATCATGCAGTCGCTGGCCAATGTGCTCAACCGCCCTATTGCTGTGGCCGCCTCAGACCAGGCGCCGGCCCTTGGGGCAGCCATCTACGCCTCGGTAGCGGCCGGCTGCCACCCCGATGTGCTTACCGCCGCCCGCCACATGGGCAGCCCTTCGGAAGCAGGGTACCAACCCCAGCCCCAAGCGGTTGCCCACCTGAAAAAGGAGATGGAAGTCTATGAAAAACTGGGAGCCTTCGCGGCCTCCCTGACCAAAAACTGAACCATGGGAACTTCGTACACCGCCCTGAAAGAAGAATGCTATTACGCCAATATGGAGCTGAACCGCCTCGGTTTGGTTATCTATACCTTCGGCAATGTGAGCGCGGCAGACCGGTCAAAGGGCGTATTCGCCATCAAGCCCAGCGGGGTGCCCTATGAAGACCTCCAGCCGCACGACATGGTGGTGCTCGATTTCAACAACACCCTGGTGGAAGGCAAACTGCGGCCGTCTTCCGATACCCGCACCCACGCCCTGCTGTACAAACAGTGGGAGAGCATCGGGGGCATTGCCCACAGCCATGCCCTGTATTCGGTGGCCTGGGCCCAGGCCCAGCGCGACATTCCCATCCTGGGCACCACGCACGCCGACCACCTTACCACCGATATCCCCTGTACCCCGCCCATGGCCGATGCACTGATCCAGGGGAATTACGAGCACAATACGGGAGTGCAGATCCTCGACTGCTTCCGCGAGCGCAGGCTTTCCCACCAGGAGGTGGAAATGGTGCTGCTCGGCAACCACGGGCCGTTTACCTGGGGCACCACAGCGGCAAAAGCGGTGTATAACAGCAAAGTCCTGGAAACGTTGGCCCAGATGGCCTGCCTGACCCTGCAAATAAACCCGCAGGCGCCCCGGCTCAAAGCATCACTGATCCAGAAACACTACGACCGCAAACACGGCAGCGATGCCTATTACGGTCAGGAACCCAACTGAAAAAAGCTCCTCATGGAAGCAACATCCCAAGAATTATGGCTGGTTACCGGCAGCCAGCACCTGTACGGACCCGAAACGCTGCAGCAAGTGGCCGGGCATTCCGAAACCATCGCCCGGGCCCTTACCGAATCGGGCCACCTGCCGGTGCGCGTGGTTTTCAAACCGGTGGTGAAAAGCCCCGACGAGATAACGAGCCTGTGCCGGGAGGCCAACAGCACCCCGGCCTGCCTGGGCCTCATTACCTGGATGCACACCTTTTCGCCTGCCAAGATGTGGATCGCAGGTTTGGAGCTGCTGCAAAAACCCCTCTGCCACCTGCACACCCAGTTCAATGCCGAAATCCCCTGGGGGGAGATCGACATGGACTTCATGAACCTGAACCAGTCGGCCCATGGCGACCGCGAATTTGGCTTCCTGCTGGCCCGCATGCGCAAAAACCGCAAAGTGGTGGTTGGGCATTGGCGCGAGCCCCGGGTACAGGAAAAGCTGGGTATCTGGGCCCGGGTAGCCATGGGATGCGACGAGATGAGACGGCTGAAGGTAGCCCGCTTCGGCGACAACATGCGCGAAGTGGCCGTTACCGAGGGCGACAAGGTGTCGGCCCAGATGCGGTTTGGTTTTTCGGTAAACGGGTATGACTCCTCCGACATAACCGGCCGAATGGAGGCTGTTGCGGAAGAACAGGTAGACCGGTTGGTGGCGGTTTATGAAGATGCCTATACCCTGGCCCCTTCCCTGGCATCTGGCGGGGCACAGCGGGCCTCCCTGCGCGAAGCGGCCCGGATCGAACTCGGGCTTCGCGACTTTCTGGAAGCAGGCGGCTTCAAAGCTTTTACCGACACGTTTGAAAACCTGGGCCGCCTCAGGCAATTGCCCGGTATTGCCGTGCAGCGGCTCATGGCCGACGGCTATGGCTTCGGTGCCGAGGGCGACTGGAAAACCGCCGCCCTGCTACGCGCCATGAAGGTCATGGCCAACGGCCTTAAAGGCGGCACGTCCTTCATGGAAGACTATACCTACCACTTTTCCGGGTCGGGCGGCTACGTGCTGGGCGCCCACATGCTTGAGATCTGCCCGTCCATTGCCGACGGCAGGCCGCGTTGCGAGGTACACCCCCTGGGTATCGGCGGGCGCGAAGACCCCGTTCGCCTGGTATTCGACTCCCCGGCCGGGCCGGCCCTGAACGCCTCCCTGATCGACCTGGGCAACCGGTTTCGCCTGGTTGTGAATGAGGTGACGGCTGCCAAACCCCCGAAAGACCTGCCCAAACTGCCCGTGGCCCGGGCCTTCTGGGAGCCTCAGCCCGACCTGGAGACAGGGGCCGCGGCCTGGATCCTGGCGGGCGGGTCGCACCACACCATCTACACCCAGGCCCTTACCACGGAATATCTGGAAGATTTTGCCGAACTTTTCGGCATTGAACTGTTGGTGATCGACGCCCAAACCCGGGTGCGCGATTTCAAAGACCGGCTGCGCGCCAATGAAAGCTATTACCACCTTTTCCAACACCGCATGTAACCGGGCTCACTTCTCCCGGGCACCGCTCACCTGAAAGCACCCCACACCTATGAAACTTTTTAAATCAACCTCCATTTTCGTACTTTCCCTGCTCCTGGCCCAACTGGGCTGGCAGTGCAAAGGCGATTCCAAAGACGCCAAACCCGAAACCATGGAACAGTCTGCCCCCATTACCCGAATTGAAAAAAGCGCGTATGGGAATTTGCCCGACGGGAGCCATGTGGCCAAGTATACCCTGCGCAATGCCTCAGGCATGGAGGTAGACATCATTAGCCTGGGGGGTATCATTACCCGCTGGACCGCCCCCGACCGCAACGGGGTTTTCAAGGACATCGTGCTCGGCTTTGATTCCCTTCAGCCCTACGTGGAAGACAATCCCTTTTTCGGGGCCCTGGTGGGGCGGTATGGCAACCGTATAGCGGGCGGGCAATTCACCCTCGATGGGGAATCCTACTCCCTGGCCCGGAACAACGGCGCCAACCACCTCCACGGGGGCATCAAAGGCTTCGACAAAGTGCTCTGGGAGGCCTTTCCGGGTCGCGAAACGGACCGGGCCCGGCTCATGCTCGATTACCACAGCCCCGACGGGGAAGAAGGGTACCCGGGCAAGCTCGACGTGCGGGTGGTGTACACCCTGACTGACGACAATGCCCTGGAAATCGACTACCAGGCCGTTACCGACAAGCCTACCGTGGTGAACCTGACCAACCATTCCTATTTCAACCTTTCGGGCGACTTTACCCACGACATCCTCGACACCGAATTGCAGCTTAATGCCGATGCCTACCTGCCGGTCGATACCGGCCTGATCCCCACCGGGGAAATACGCCCCGTGGCCGGCACACCTTTTGACTTCACAACACCCAAGACCATAGGCCGCGACGTGGAAGCCGACGACCCTCAGCTGCGCGTGGGAGGCGGGTACGACCACTGTTGGGTGCTGAAACGCGAGGGACCGGGCCTGGCACCGGCCGCCACGGCCTACCACCGTGAAAGCGGTCGCCTGCTGCAGGTTTCGACCGATGAACCGGCCGTTCAGTTTTACATCGGCAATTTCCTGGACGGGCACCTGCCGGCCAAAGGGGGCGGCTCCTACGGGAAACGCGCCGGGTTCTGCCTGGAGACCGAACATTACCCCGATTCCCCGAACCGGCCCGAATTCCCGTCGACCCGGCTCGACCCCGGCCAGATTTACCGCTCCCGCACCGTCTTTGCCTTTTCAACCCGCTAACACCCCCGCATGAAAACACTTGACTTCCTCGACTGGATTACCATATCCCTGTACTTCCTGATTTTGCTTGGCATTGCCGTATGGGTAATCAGGCGGAAAAAGGAAAATACGGAAGACTACTTCCTGGCAGGGCGCAATGTGGGCTGGTTTGTGGTGGGCGCCTCCATTTTCGCCTCCAACATCGGCTCTGAGCACGTGGTGGGCCTGGCCGGCACCGGGGCCAGCAACAAGCTGCCCCTGCTGATCTATGAGATCCACGCCTGGATCGTGCTCTTGCTGGGCTGGGTGTTTTTGCCCTTCTATGCCCGCTCGGGGGTCTTTACCATGCCCGAGTTCCTCGAGAAGCGGTTCGACGCCCGCTCGAGGTGGATCCTTTCCATCTTTTCGATTGTGGCCTACGTGCTCACCAAAATATCGGTTACCATCTACGCCGGGGGCATTGTGGTTTCTGCCCTGCTCGGCATCGATTTCTGGACCGGGGCCATTGCAACGGTGGTGCTAACCGGCCTTTACACGGTGCTTGGCGGCATGCGCGCAGTGGTATACACCGAGGCCCTGCAAGCCGTGGTCCTGGTTGTCGGGGCCGCCACCCTCACCCTAATCGGCCTCGACCATGTGGGCGGCTGGAACAGCATGCGCGAAACGGTTTCCCCGGAATACCTGAACATGTGGCGATCGCTCTCCGATGCCGACTTCCCCTGGTTGCCCCTGGTAATTACCAGCACCATTGTCGGCATCTGGTACTGGTGCACCGACCAGTACATCGTGCAGCGCGCCCTCACGGCCAAATCCATCAAGGAAGGCCGGCGCGGCACCATCTTCGGGGCCCTGCTCAAGCTGATGCCGGTATTCCTGTTCCTCATCCCTGGCGTGATAGCGCTGACCCTTAAAATGCGGGGCGAACTGGAGTGGGAGACCCCCGACCAGGCCTTCCCCGTGCTGATGAGCAACCTGTTGCCTTCCGGCCTGCGCGGGCTGGTGGCCGCCGGCCTGCTGGCCGCCCTGATGAGCTCGCTGGCCTCCGTCTTCAACTCCTGCTCTACCCTGTTCACCGTAGACATTTACAAGAAGCTCAAACCCAATACCCCTGAGAAGAAGCTGGTGCGTACCGGGCAGATCGCCACGGTGATCGTGGTCATCATCGGCATTATCTGGATCCCCATCATGGCGAATATCTCCGGGGTGCTTTACGAGTACCTGCAGAGCGTGCAGTCGTACATTGCCCCGCCCATTGCGGCGGTATTCCTGCTGGGCATCTTCCACAAGCGCATCAACGCCCAGGGTGCCTTCGTTACCCTGATCACCGGTTTTGTGGTGGGTGCCCTGCGCATCGTTCTCGAACTGGTCAAGGGGTCCCTGGAGCCGGGCAGTATCTGGCATACCCTGGGGGCCACCAATTTCCTGACTTTCGCCGCCTGGTTCTTCCTGTTCTGCATCGTGCTGATCGTGGTGGTGAGCTGGCTCACCCCGGCCCCGGCCCCCGAAAAGGTGGCCAACCTCACCTTTGCTACCATTTCGCCGGAAGAAAAGGCCCGGAACAAGAACAGCTACAATTGGAAGGATATCACCTTTTCGGTCCTGATCGTGGCGGTGGTGGTCTGGATCATGATCTGGTTCAACGGGAAGTAGTCCGGGGCGACCTGCCCTTGACAGGAGTTTCCGTATTTGCTACCTTTCGGTAAACCATTCGCCATGCAGACCATCTTAGGCGCCGGGGGGGCCATCGGACAGGCCCTGGCCCGGGAATTGCGCACCTTTTCGTCCCACATCCGGCTGGTGAGCCGGCATCCCGAAAAAACAGACTCCGACAATGAGTGCTTCCCCGCCGACCTGACCGACAAGGAGGCGGTACGCCATGCCGTGGCCGGGTCAGAAGTGGCCTATCTCACGGCAGGCCTTCCCTACGACCACAAGGTATGGGCATCTGACTGGCCCGTGATCATGGACAATGCGATTGCGGCCTGTGCGGAAGCCGGTACCCGCCTGGTCTTCTTCGACAATGTTTATATGTACGATCCGGCGTCCCTCGATCCGATGACCGAAGACACCCCGGTGGCACCAACCAGCCGGAAAGGCAAAATCCGGGCGGCCATCGCCCACGCCCTGCTGGAGGCTCACCGGGCGGGAAAGCTGCAAGCCCTGGTTGCCCGTTCGGCCGACTTTTATGGCCCTGGGGTGCGCAACGTAAGCATCCTGACCGAGACCGTATTCAAACCCCTGAGCCAGGGCAAAAAAGCGAACTGGCTCGGGCGTGACGACAAGAAGCACTCCTTTACCTATGTGCCCGATGCCGCCCGGGCCACCGCCCTGCTGGGAAATACCCCTTCTGCCTACGGGCAGGTCTGGCACCTGCCCACGGCTGCCGACCCCTGCACAGGTCGTGAGTGGATCGCGCACATTGCGGCTGCCCTGAAGACTCAACCCCGCTACCGGGTTGCCGGCAGTGGCCTGGTGCGCCTGCTTGGGGTTTTTATGCCGATCATGCGGGAAACCGTGGAGATGCTCTACCAGTACGACCGCGACTATATCTTTGACAGCCGCAAGTTCGAAGCGGCCTTCAACATCGCCCCCACGCCCTACGAGGAAGGGATCCGAAGCGTCGTGGAGGCGGGCTTCAACTGACCTTCCGGCCCCTGACACAGGGGCGTTAAACCCCTGTTCCCTTTACAGGCACCAACACCTTCGGAATATTATATTACATTTAAGAGCCGGAAGGGCCGACCAAATGAACAAAATCGTCTGCTTCGCAGCCCTGCCAGTTTGATTAAATTGCCCAGCATACCATGCAAACCACCGACAGCCGCCTGAATGTTCTTCTTTCGATCTTGCTCTTTTTGCCCTTGCTGGCCTTTTCCTTCCAGACAGGGGGAACGCCTTCACAGGATTCTTTAGCCGTAAAGAAACCCGAGCCGATCTCGGTAGACCGGCTCGTGGCGGAAATGGAAGACCTCCGCAGCCTGATCAACCTGAATTCCAAAAAGATCATTCCCAGCGCCCGGCTGCAACGCATCGACTCCCTGTATCCCATATACAAGGAACTGATTTCGAACGAAGAAACGAAGGCGCGGGAATTC
Source organism: Robiginitalea sp. (assembly GCA_024642005.1). Lineage (GTDB taxonomy): Bacteria > Bacteroidota > Bacteroidia > Flavobacteriales > Flavobacteriaceae > Robiginitalea. The sequence goes on from JAHECA010000021.1 coordinate 44,382, forward strand.
ATGGTTTCCAACCCCAACCAGCAGAAGATCAACTACCTGATCAAACGATGGGAAGAATATCAGGTGCAGCTCACCGGGTGGGAAACGGAAATCACCAGCTATGTGGAACGAAACCTGCGCCTGCTCGAAGTTTTTCAATCTGAGTCAGAGGTTTGGAATCTCACCTATGAACGGGCCGTGGAAAACCAGGTCCCCACGGAATTGCTCAGCAACGTTAGCAGTGCAACCGACAATCTGAATACCATTGAAAAACAGATCAAGGACTATAATTTCGGCTTTCTGCGCCTTCAAACCCGGATCAACCGTCTTCGGCAAACCGTGGTGGAAATCGTGCAGGCCCTGTATGACAAAAGGGGGTCTGAAACATACGATCTCCTTTACCATAGGCACCCCCCCATCTGGCAGGTGACCCCAAAGGCAGAACCCGCCGGGCAGGAAACCGGCATCGGACAGGAATCCTTGGCCGATAATGGGATGAGGATATCGGAGCTGTTCCAGACCTACCGGGAAAAGCTCTATTTACTCCTGATTTTCGGCCTGGTCCTGGGCTTTTTTATACGCTATCTGAAAAGGCAGTTGGTCAGGACCATCGGGCAGGAAGCAGCCGGCAAAACGACCGCCGAGTCATATCTCCTGTTCCGGTCACCCGCCCTGGTGATTGCGTTCATCCTGATCTTTACGGGCATGCTTCAGTTGCTGGGAGGCGCACGGTTCCTGGAGGATATCCTGATCCTAACCCTTCTTTTCCTGTCCATCCTCCTGATCAACTACCAGATCCCAGGACGGTTCAAGGGGCTTATTTACTCGTCCATCCTCTTCTTCGCCCTCGATTCGGTCAAGACCTACCTCTGGTTCGAATCGCTGCATTACCGGATTTACATGCTTACAGAAGCCCTGATCCTAGCGGGGGTTGTCTTCTACTTTACCCGGCCGTACCTGAAGACACGCGAGCAGATGATTTCCTCGATAGGCAGGTTCATGATCCGGTTGGTGCCCCTGGCCTACCTGCTGAGCGCCGTCTCGATTATCTCAAACATCCTCGGGTACTCCAACCTTTCAGACCTGGCGCTGAAAATCTCTACGAAATCGGGCATTTCCGCCATCATAGCCTATGCCATCTTCCTGGTCTTCCAAAGTGTTATCGTGAGCTGGCTGGAGCAGCGTTTCCTGAACTCTGCGAATCCTGACCTGAGCCAGATGGAATTCCTTAAAAAACGTATCATCCTGTTCTTGCGCTACGGGGTGCTTTTTTTCTTTCTGCTCGGGTTCCTCAATGTGATTGACGAACTGCGCAATATGATGGAATTCCTGAGCAGCCTGTTGACTGAGCCTTTTGTGGTGGGCAATCTCAAATTTACCCTGGGCTCCATCTTCATGTTTGTACTGATTTTGCTGTTGTCTTATGTGGTCTCCCGCCTGGTGGCCTTCCTGATCGGCGACCAATACGGCCTCCTGCCTTTCTTCAAGCTCCCGAAAGGGATCCCGGCAGCCATTTCCCTGGTGTTGCGATATTCCATTATGGTCTTCGGGGTTGTTATTGCCCTGTCCTACCTCAATGTAGACCTCAGCGAGTTCAACCTGATGGCCGGCGCACTGGGGCTGGGGATCGGGTTCGGCCTGCAGACCGTTATCGCCAACTTCGTTTCGGGGCTTATCCTCGTCTTTGAACGGCCCATCCTGCCCGGGGATACCATAGAAGTAAACAACCTGATGGGCAAGGTTTCAAAAATTGGCGTGAGGGCTTCGAGCATCAGCACCTATGACGGGGCAGAGGTGGTCGTCCCCAATATGAACCTCGTCTCGAATGACCTGATCAACTGGACCCTTTCCGACAGCATCAAGCGGGTGGAAATCCTGGTTGGGACCACCTACGATGCCGATCCGAACCAGGTATTGGCCATCCTGAAGGAATGCGCCACCGGGTTCGACTATGTGATCAAGGAGCGGGAACCCGTGGCGCTTTTTACGGCTTTCGGCGAGAGCTCCCTCGATTTCAGGCTGCTCTTCTGGGTACCCTTTGAAATAGGGCTCATGGCGAAAAGCGACGTATCGGTCTCCATTTACAACGCCTTCAGGGAGGCGGGTATCGAAATCCCCTTTCCGCAGCGCGATGTGCACATCAAAAACCTGCCGCCGGGTACCGTTCCGCCAAAGGATGGAACAACATAATCCCTTCGCACGGCACGGCATAGGTTGGTTTACAATATCTTAATTCTGCGGGCAATTCACCGCTGAGAATAATTTGTATATTATCGCCACAAAAAAATAATCGGGCTTCTTATAGCCCGATATCTCTTCGATGGGCTCAACCAAAAAAGACCGATCATGGCCTCCCGGAAAAAAATACTGAAATACACAGGTATCAGTCTTTTGGTGGCGCTGATACTCTTGCTGATCTTCTTGCCAACCCTGGCCAAAAACTACGCCATCAAAAACAGCAAAACCCTGGTGGGGCGCCAGATCGACATGGAAAGGCTGAGGCTGAATTATTTTACCGGCACGGTAAGGGTCTACGGCTTCAAGATGTTCGAAGCGAACGGGCAGGATGTTTTTGTGTCCTTTGACACGCTGGTGGTAAACACGGTCCCCTATAAATACCTCAGCAATGTGAAAGCCCTCGACCAGTTCTACCTCCAGGGCCTTGAGGTCAATCTTGCCAAAAGGGATTCCACCTTCAACTATGACGACCTGGTAGCCTTCCATAGCGCACCCGACAGCGCTGAAACCGAAGAAGCCGAAGCCTTTAAATACCTGCTCAATAACATTGAACTGAAAGATGCCACATTCCGCTTTTACGATGCCGATGTGGACCACACCACGGAAATAGCCGATTTTTCCCTGTTCATCCCTTCCATCGCCTGGGACCAGGCGCATGAAAGCGATGCCGACATTGCATTCAACCTCGGCGAAACTGCCGAGGTCAGGGTTAAATCCAACGTTCACCCGGGCACGGGCAATTTCAAGAGCAGCGTGGAGATCGACAGCCTGCAGTTGAGTTCCTTTTACAACTATATCCTTGAATACGCCAATATCAATAGCCTGGAAGGTACGGTCAATGCCGTGATCGAATTGAGAGGGAACATTAACAGTCCCATGGAGACCCTTGTCTCCGGGGAAGTGGAGGCCCTGAATCCACTTATGACGGATCAGAAAGACGTCGCTTTCCTGTCGGGTAAAAAAGTCCTTTGCACCCTGGGCGAGATCAATTATGCAAAGGATTCCTATATCATAGACGACCTGGTTTTTGAACAACCCTACGTGAAATTCGAGCTCGATTCGGTTTCGAACAACTTTTTCCGGATTTTCAACTACGATCCGGAAGCCCCTGGAGACGACAGCGATTCGCTGTACTATGCCATCAACAGGGTGGAGGTACTACAGGGACGCATGGACTATACCGACAACCTGACCGGTGCCCCGTTCAATTATGCCCTGAGCGAAATTGCCATGGACGCCGACAGCATCCAAAGCGACAGTGAATGGGTAGACCTGCTGGCCACCATGGTGCTCAACGAGCGCGGCAAGCTCAAAGCCGAGGTAGGGTATAACCCGTCAGACCCCATGTTTGCCACCATCGACATCGCTATCGAGGAATTCCAGCTCTCAGACCTCAACATCTATTCCAATTACTATATGGGGCATTCCATCCTGACCGGCGATATGTTCTACTTTTCAGACACGAAGATCACGGGAGGCCAGCTGGAGAGCGAAAACCACCTGCTCATCAAGCAGGTTGCCGTCGAGAATATCAAAGGGGGGCTTTTTGCCATCCCCCTGAAACTGGCCGTATGGCTGCTCAAAGACCGGAACGGGGATATTGAGCTGGACGTGCCCGTGAGAGGAAACCTGGATGACCCCACCGTGGACGCCTGGGCCCTGGTGGGTACAACCCTGAAGAAAAAGATCTTCAATGCCACCGATAATCCCATTTTGCCCCTGGCCCGCTATATTGACGCCGACCCTGATGACCTGAAAAGCATTGCCGTGCATTATCCCGACACGGCCCTGACCGCAGACCAGACCCGGCAGCTCGACCTGATTCTGCAACTCGAGCGCGAAAAGGAAGGATTGAAGGTGGAAATGAACTTCGTGGGGGAAGATTCCCTTCAGCTCGGAATTGCCCTGTCTCATGCACGCCAGCGGTACGGCGATGCTACACGCCGCGACCCCGACCTCGCATCTGAGGAATTTCAAACCTTCATGAGGGAACAAACCGCGGCAGACTCCCTGGGAGGTGAGGGTTCCCTCCGCCAGTACGCCTTGGCCATCGGGGCCGATTCCCTGGCTACGGAGTACATGGACACCATGATTTCCAGGGTAGATGCTTTCCTGAAGGCCAGGCAACCCGATACCCGTATAGAAGTGCGAAAAGCCAAAGTGAGCGACAAGGAGAACATAGACGCCCCCCCCCAATTCAGCATGAAATATACGCTCAGGGAGAAGGAAGAAGAAGCCGCACCGGCACCCCTCCCGGAAAGCACTCCTGAAGGTTGACCCACCGCGCACTGCGCTGATGAAAATCATTTGTATGGCGGCGGCATTACCGTAAATTGGAAACAGAATTCACCGGCATGAACCCGTTCAAAGACTTCAATATTGCCGATTGGTTCTCCTTCTACAGGGTCCTGGCCTTTCCAGTGCTGGTTGCCGTGCTGGTATGGGGTACGCGTGATGTTTTTACCTGGCTGCTGCTGATCAGCTACAGTACCGACGCCATAGACGGGCAGCTGGCCCGCCGCCTGAACCTCTGCAGTGCCCGCGGTGCCCAGCTCGACTCCATCGGCGACCAGCTTACCCTGGCTGTCGGCCTTGTCGGGCTGTGGGTTTTCGAAGCTGATTTTGTCTACCATTACCTCTGGCCAATCGGCCTGGCCCTTTTCCTCTATATGCTGCAGATGGTAATTGCCTTTTTTAAATACGGCAAAGCAACTGCCTTCCACACTTACATGGCCAAGACCTCCGCATTGCTGCAGGGTATTTTCGTGCTCTGGGCGCTTTTCTTCGGCCCCGAAACCTGGTTGTTCTGGCTGGTGATTGTAATGGGGGTGCTCGAAACAGCCGAGGAAATCACCCTGATCTTCCTTTACGACAACTGGGTAAAGGACGTAAAAAGCTACTTCTGGGCGCTGAGCGACCCAAGGCGCAAAAACCGACCGGAGCATTCCATCTGAACGTTCCGTCAGGAGGTAAGGCAGGGGTTGTCCCCTACTCCTTTTTTCGCTTGGCGAGGATTTCGTCCAGCCTTGCCTGGTTCACCCCGAAAATGCCATCGCGCTCCACATCGTCCAGAAATACGTCGATGTAATGCCGGTTCAGGGAATCGCTGTCGCCGTATTTTTCGCGGAGCTGCTCCAGTTCGCGGTGCAGCCGTTCCTGTACGTCGGCATAGGCCGGGTCGTCGTACACGTTATGCCGTTCCTGCGGGTCTTTTTTCCGGTCTATAAGCTCCCAGTAGTCGAGGTCGAAGTAGTAGTGGATGAGCTTGTAGTCTTTGGTAACGATGGCGTAGTGCCGGTTCACCATATGCTCGGCCGGGTATTCGTAATAGTGGTAATACACCGCCTCCCTGTTCCAGTCTTCCAGTTTCCCGGTAAGGACGGGCAGCAGGCTCTCGCCCTGCATGTCGCCCGGCTGGGCCACCCCGGCCGCATCGAGGAAGGTCTGGGCGAAATCGAGGTTCTGCACCATTTCATCTGATGTGCTCCCCGGCGCCACCTGGCCCGGCCAGGATACCAGCAGGGGGGTCTTGAACGACTCGTCGTAGACGAAGCGCTTGTCGAACCAGCCGTGCTCGCCCAGGTAGAAGCCCTGGTCGGAGGTGTAGACGATAATGGTGTTTTCCATTAAGTTGTTGGCTTCCAAATAGTCGAGCAGCCGCCCGACATTCTCATCAACTGCCTGAATGGTGCCCAGATAGTCCTGCAGGTAGCGCTGGTATTTCCACTTCATGATTTCCTCTTCCGTCATATTCGGGTAGGCGGCCCTGAATGCTTCGTTTATGGGGCCGTAGTATTTGTCGAAGGTGGCGCGCTGTTCAGCATCCATCCGCCCCACGCTGAAATTGAACCGCAGCGTGTCGATGCCGATCTCGGCCAGGCCCATTTCCTTCATGACCCGGGGGTAAATCTTATTGTCTCCCGACCAGTTCATATGCCGGCGCACGCTCATCTCGGCCACGGCAGCGGCCGGGCGAGTGGCGTAATCGTCAAAGAGGGTGGCCGGCTCGGGGAAGGTGCGGGTCGTGTAATCTGCCATGTGTCGTTCGGCCATGAGCCAGGAGCGGTGGGGAGCCTTATGCAGGTACATGAGCAGGAAAGGCTCGTCGGGGTTGCGCTCCTTCTCCAGCCAGTCGAGGGTCATGTCGGTAACCACATCGGTTACATAGCCGGGCACGGTAACCTTCCCTTCATTCTTGGTAATGAATTCGGGGTTGTAATACGCCCCCTGCCCGGGCAGGATCTTGAACTGGTCAAAACCCCTGGGGTTGTTCCCGAAGTGGAGCTTCCCGAACATGGCCGTCTGGTATCCCGCTTTCTGAAGCAGTTGCGGGAAGGTCACATTGGTGCTGTCGAAGGGGAAATGGTTGTCGATCTTGCCATTGAGGTGCGAATGCTTCCCGGTCAGGATTGTGGCCCGCGAGGGGGCACAGATCGAATTGGTGACGCTGGCGTTGGTGAACAGCATGCCCATCGCAGCGATGCGGTCGATGTTCGGCGTCTGTATCAAGTGGCTGCCATATGCCGATATGGCCTGATAGGCATGGTCGTCGGCCATGATAAAGACGATGTTCGGGCGCCTGGCGGGCACTTCCTTTTCACTGCCGCAGCTCAGGGCCAGCAGGCCGGCCAATCCGAATATCAGGTACCAGAAAGGGCGTTTCATGTCTGTTGGTTTCAAGTGGTTAAGCCAGGAAGTTACGGAAATTAAGCGGACCTATTTGCTCCTGCTCTGTATCAAACCGGCGAACTGGCCCGATACGGGAACACGGCGTTTTCTATTGGCTGCTTTTCCTCCCAAGTTTACTTACGGCGCGGTTGTTCAGGGCTTATGCATTGCCGGGAGAATCGTCTGAAATACGCAGCCACACCGCCAGGGCGACCAGTATGTGCGCCCCGTAATAAGTGGGCAAGATCAGGAAATCCCAGCGGGTGTAGCTCATAAACTCCCGGAAGGCGATCAGGGTATCAGAAAACAGGACAAGGCCGATACCCAACAGGTAGAAGGTGCGCGACGGGCCCCTGGGTGTTATGCCCCAGGCGGCTCCCATGGAAAAGCAGGAAACAAACAAATAGGCCAGGGCCGCCCACATCAGTACCGGGTCTGAAATGCCCCCGTAGAGTGAGGTAAAAAAGAAAATGAGGTAACCGCCACAGAACAGGGCTGTAACGGGCAAATGCAGCCTCCCGTGGCAAAGGGCATAGCCCAGGTAGCCCAGGTGCGCCAAAAAGAAGAAACCGATGCCGTACACGAACATCAGGGCGTCGCCCCCCCGGTTGGAAAGGAAATAGTCCCCGACAATGGAAAAGGCGAAAGCCCCGATCACCATCCAAAGGTCAGACCTTCGTAAGCCCTTCCTGCCCATAAGCCACAGGATGGCCACGATGCCGAGGCCTGCTGAGCCGGATTGGAACAAAAAACCCCCGACGGTGAGGGCCAATGCGGCGAACACCACCTGCCCGAGCAGCAGGGTAAGCAAGATGGTCTTGTTTGGCTTCATGCGATACAGATCAGGGGCTGCCGCCAGTTTGCGGAAAACCCGGTTAGTGCTTAGGCCTTCCTGACAAATTCGGACTTCAGCCCCATCGAGCCAAAACCCTCTATTCTACAGTCGATATTGTGATCCCCTTCGACCAGGCGGATATTTTTCACCTTGGTGCCCACCTTGATGGGGCCCGAAGCCCCCTTTACCGGGAGGTCTTTGATTACAATAACCGTGTCGCCGTCTGACAGGCGGTTCCCGTTGGCATCCACTACCCGAAGACCGGCCTCGACCACTTCGGCCGGGTTCCATTCGTGCCCGCATTCGGGGCAGGCATACAGGTCTTCGCGCGAAAAATACCCGTAGGGCGATTCACAGCGCGGGCAGGATTTTAGTTTGTCAGGCATTGCGTTCCACTCAGTTCTTTAACGGGCTTCCGACAAGCGGAAACCCTGGCGGCCAAGGTATGAAATTTGCCGGGAAGGGTCATTCCTGCAGGCGGTTGTACTTGCTGAGCGTCTCCCTGAGCAGGTCGTGGGGCAGCGCATGGGCCTTATTCCCGTTAATGCCTTCCATGGTTTCTGCAGCTACCATCGCATTGATTATGGCTTCCTCCACGGCCTGGACTGTAGCCTCCAGCAGCGGGGTAATCTGGTCATTAGACACGGTTTCCACCCGGGTATTGGCGTCGCGGTTAAAGGCGTCTTCATTCGCCGTTGAAAAGGCCAGGAAAATATCTCCCGAGCCATTCGAGCCGCGGCCCCCAACCAGGCCAATCCCCAGCGGGACCCGCTGTGCGAGGCGCTTGAGCTGGTGGGGCAAGAGGGGGGCGTCGGTAGCCACGATCACGATAATAGAGCCGTCCCCTTCCTGTCGTCGCGATTGGGGCGGGGCATTGAACACATTATTCAGCGTATCCATCAACTCCATACCTACCGGCACACCTGCTACGGCAAGGTTGCGCCTGGAACCGAAATTGGATTGCACAAGCACTCCCAAAGTATAGGTGATGTCCTTGAGACGCACCAAACGGGAAGCGGTACCGGTACCGCCTTTAAAACCGAGGCACATCATGCCGGTGCCTCCCCCCACATTGCCTTCGGCCAGGGGCCCGGATGCCGCTTTCGCAATGGCCTCGCGCGCATGGGCCTCGGTAACGTGAAACCCGTAGATGTCATTGAGGAAGCCGTCATAGGTCTCGGCCACCACCGGGTAGGTGTACCACCAGTCTTCCCCCCGGTACCAGTCGGTTTCCACGAACCACTTGAGCACGGCATCGCGCACCACCCCCACGCTGTTGGTGTTGGTGATCATGATCGGGGTCTCGAGAAAGCCCGATTCGGTTACCCAGGTGGTGCCGGTCATTTCCCCGTTGCCGTTCAGGCTGTACCAGTTGGCATAGACGGGGCTGAACTGCCGGGCCTTTCCCCGGGGAAAAAGGGCGGTAACCCCGGTGCGCACAGGCCCCTTTCCAGCCTTGTTTTCACCAGAACCCGAAATAAGGGTGCTGTAGCCCACCTCCACCCCCTTCACGTCGGTGATGGCGTTCCAGGGGCCGGGGGTGCCTTCAAATGGCACGCCCAGGTCGCGGGCACGGGGTTTTTGGGCGAAGGCGACAACGCCAATTAATAAGGCAAAGGGAAGTAAAACCAGTTTCTTCATGACAATGATTTAATTATTCCGCTTTGGGGTGTCAAGGCGCAGGAAGCGGGCTGCGTTGTCGTAAAAAATGCCTGCCTTTTCGGCCTCGGTCAGAAAGTCGAGGCTGTTCAGGAAATCGACCGACATGCCTATGGCATAGGGCCAGATCATCTGGTCAGATCCGAATAGCACGCGGTCGAGGTACCCGGCTTCCTTGATGTTTCTAAGAAGTTCGGAGGTATACCGCTGGGTGTTGGGTTCCACCCAGAGCATCACGCCAAGGTCGATATAAAGGTGCTTGTAGTAGGCCATCAGGCGCAGGGCGTGTTCGGGCCAGTCTTCCCCCCCGGCGTGCATCAGGTAGAGGCGCAGTTTCGGATAGCGCACCAGCACCTCTTCGACCAGGTAGGGGTCTCCCAGGGCCAGCCGGGCCTTGGGGGCCCAGGAATAGGTTCCACCCGGGTCGCCGCCCCCGGTGTGGACAGCCACCGGGATGTCGTATTTTTCACAGATCCTCAGGTAGGGCTGCCAAACGGCATCACTCAGGGTGGTGCCGCTGTAATAGGGGCCCAGTTCGCCGAAGACCTCGATCTTTCCTTCCCGTATCAGCCGTTCAAAGCGCAGGGTGTCCATGCCGTAATCATCGGGGTGGAACATGAGGATGCCCCGTATTATGCGTTGGTGTGCATCTGCGGCCGCCCAGGCCTCCACGCTTTCGGGGTTCCCGCTCACCATGGCTTTCTCAATACGGTATTGCTCAAAAGCCGCAAAGGATTCAAGGCGGTGCGTTTCCGCATCGGGGGCGCCCTTTACCCCGTAATGGTCAGTCGCCGGTTCGCGCTCCCCGAAATCGGCACCCGAGTAGGAATGAATGTGCATGTCTATAACCCGCATCTGGGCCTGGGCGCCCGCCCCGGTCAGAGCCCAGACTGTCAGACAGCCAAGAACCAATTGTAAAGAAGCTTTCACTGCTCTCCGGAGATTGGTTCCATTCCGACCCTGTTCAGGACCTGATTCACCCCGGGCAAACCGGCCTGCAAGGTTTCCTGCAAGGCTCCCAGGTGCGTGTCCAATTCGTTTGACAATTCTCCGAACACCTTATAGGCCCCTGCCGTGGGCCGGGCATCTCCTGTTTCCACGCTGCGCCTCAGGGAGGCCAGGCGGTTGTTCAGCCTGATGGGGAAATTCAGCGGGTCTTGGCCCGACTGGTTCCGCACCTGATAGAGCTCCTCTTCTATAGCGGCCAGTTTCCCGAGGAAGGGCTTCAGGGTGGCTTCGTAATCCGCGGCGGGCACTATTGTCTGAGCCGAGTCGATTTGCCTTCGTACCTCTCGAATCCGGATCACAGCCTCATTGGCGGCGCTGGTTTTCCCGACAATTTGGGAGGCCAGGTCGAACTGTTCCTGCAGGTCGGCTTCCGAGACGCCCTTGAGGTTGGGGTCCATCGCGATGGAGAAGGAATGGGTCTGTTCCACCCCGCCGGCTTTCATCCGCACCTTGTAGTTGCCGGGAGGCGCTTTGGGGCCCCGCTGCGGACGTCCGCTCCAGATAATCATGCCTTTGAAGACCGTGGCGCCGGGGTACCGTAGGTCCCAGGTAAAGCGGTTCAGCCCCTTGGCCGTGGTGGGCTTGCCCACCGGGTCGCGCTCCCAGCGGGGCACATTAGGGTCTTCCTTGTACTCGGGCTGGCTGCCGGTAAAGGTATGTACCACCTGGTCCCGGGCGTCCAGGATCTCCACGGTAATGGTGTCGAGCTGCGCCTGGAGGTAGTACTGAAAAGATGCGTTGGTAAGGCCGCGCAGGGCCTCTCCCGGCTCGTAGAGCACGGCCGCCATGGAAGCAAATTCAGGCCGGTGCTGCCGCAGGGGCTGAATGTCGTCCAAAATCCAGAAGCCGCGGCCGTGTGAACCCAGTACCACATCGTTGTCTTTCACCACCAGGTCGCGGATGGGGGTGTCGGGCAGGTTCAGCTGCAGGGATTGCCAAAGGCCCCCGTCGTCCATGGAAAAATAGACGCCGTGCTCGGTCGCCAAAAAGAGCAGCCCCTGGCGTACCGGGTCTTCGCGCACGGCGCGGGCAAAATGGCCGTCGGCTATGCCATTGGTTATCTTCGTCCAGGTTTTGCCGTAGTCGTGGGTCTTGAATACATAGGGCTGGCGGTCGTCTACCTGGTAGCGATTGGCGGCCAGGAACAGGGTGCCGGGGCGGTGCCGCGACTCGTCGATGATGCTCACCCTTGAAAATTTGGGCAGGCCCTTAGGGGTAATGTCTTCCCAGTTTTTGCCCCCGTCGCGGGTAATGTGCACCTTCCCGTCGTCTGAACCGGCCCAGATGGTGTTGATGTCGTGGAAGGAAGGCGCAAGGGCGAACACCGTGGCGTAGATCTCAGGCCCGTTCATGTCCATGGTAATTACCCCGCCCGTTTTGCCCAGGGTCTCCGGGTCGGCGTAGGTGAGGTCGGGGCTTATTTTTTCCCAGGATTGCCCATCGTCGGTGGTCTTCCATACGTGTTGCGAGCAGGTGTACATGATGGTAGGGTCCTGAGGGGCAAACATAATGGGGAAGGTCCATTGCCAGCGCTCAGGCAGGGCCTCGGCCGGCTCCCCGGAAAAGAACCGCGGGTATACCTGTATATCCCGAATTTGCCCGTTGCTGCGATCGTAGCGGGTGAGCAGGGCCCCCTGGCTCCCGGCGTAAAAGATGTTGGGGTCTACGGGGTGCTGGGTAATCCAGCCGCTCTCGCCCCCGCCCACCTCGTAATACCAGCCGTGGTTCGGTCCGCCAGCCTGCATGTTGTCCCATCCCTCGCTGGGCATGGCCAGGGTACTGTTGTCTTGCTGGGCGCCCGCCACATGGTAGGGTACGTCGCTGGTGGTCATAACGTGGTAGAATTGGGAAGTCGGGTAATCCTGCTCGGTCCAGGTTTTTCCGCCGTTGATGCTCACATTGGCCCCTCCGTCGTTGCTGTTGATCATGCGCAGCGGGTTGTTGGGGTCTATCCAAAGGTCGTGGTTGTCGCCGTGGGGCACTTCTATGGTGGTGTCGAAGGTCTTGCCCCCGTCGGTAGATTTGTAAAACCCGGTATTCAGGCAATATACCGTTTCCCGGTCCCAGGGATCGGCATAGATGCGGGAATAGTAAAAAGCCCGCTGCCGCAACTTGCGCTCCTCATTGGTGCGTGTCCAGGTTTGGCCCGCATCGTCGGAGCGGAACACGCCCCCTTCGGCGGCCTCCACAATAGCCCAGACCCGGTTGGGGTCTGCCGGGGAAACCGTAACCCCGATCTTCCCGACCGGGCCGGGTGGCATGCCGGGGTTGGCGGTAAGGTCGGTCCAGGTATCTCCCCCGTCGACTGACTTCCACAATTTGCTGTCGCCCCCGCCGCCCCACATCTTCCAGGCTTTGCGGTATACTTCCCAGGTACTGGCGTACAACACTTTCGGATTGGTGCGGTCGATAATCAGGTCGACAGCCCCGGCCTTCGGGCTCACAAAGAGCACCCGCTGCCAGGTGCTGCCCCCGTCGGTGCTGCGGAACACCCCGCGCTCCTCGTTTGCCCCGTACGGATGGCCCAGGGCAGCCACGTAGACAATATCAGGGTTGGTGGGGTGGATGCGGATGCGCGCAATGGCCTGGGTTTCTTTCAGCCCCAGGTGCCGCCAGGTCTTGCCGCCGTCGACCGATTTGTAGACCCCGTCGCCCTGGGTAATACTGCCCCTGAGCTGCACCTCCCCCATGCCGATATAGACCACATCGGGGTTGGTTTCGGCCACGGCCACAGCCCCAACCGAAGAACTGGTCACCTGCCCGTCGGTTACCGCGGCCCACTCCTGGCCCCCGTCGGTAGTCTTCCAGAGCCCGCCTCCGGTGGCTCCGAAATAGTATTCGTCGGGCCTGCCCGGGCTGCCGGTTGACCCCAGGGAACGCCCGCCCCGGTTCGGGCCGATGTTGCGCCATTTCAGGCCTTCGTAAAAGCTTTTGTCGGGAAGTTGTGAAGGGGTAGCCTGGGAGGTTGTTTTTTTCTGGGCAACGGCCGTAGCGGGAAGCCCCAGCAAGCCCAGTAGCAGGGCGGCGGCTAAAGTACGTCTCATATTCGGGTTGGTTTCAGGTTCACACCGGCCGGGGCCGGTTGCTTCCTAAATGTAGCGATTAATTGGAAATGTTCGGCACCGGCAAAAAATACCCCGATGACTCAACCGGTCAGAAGCGATACACTGCCGCGTTGATGTGCATGCCCGCCCCAACCGAGGCGAAAACCACAATGTCGCCGGGGTTGATGCGATGCCCTTCCATTTTTTTGCTCAGCATGAGGTCGAGCAGCGTAGGCAGTGTGGCCACAGACGAATTGCCCAGCCAGCCGATGGTCATCGGCATTACCCCTTCAGGGGCCTCTGCCTGCCCGTACAGGCTGTAAAGCCTTTTCAGGATGGCATCGTCCATCTTGCCATTGGCCTGGTGAATGAGCACTTTTTTAATATCATTCAGGTGCAGGTTGCACTTTTCCAGGCAGGCCATGATGGCCGACGGCACATTTTCAAGCGCGTACTGGTACAGCTTTCTGCCGTGCATTTTCAGGTACAGGTTTTCCCTGAGCTCCTTTTCGCCCTGGTAAGACTTCCCCATAAACAGCATTTGGGAATGCAGCAAGGTGTCAGATCGCGATTTATGGGCCAGGATACCCACGGGCGTATCGCTGGTGCGGCCTTCTACAACCACCGCCCCTGCCCCGTCGGCATAGAGCATCCCGTCGCGGTCGTGCGGGTCGTAAATCCGCGACAGTACTTCGGCACCGATAACCAGGACTTTACGGGCGTCTCCCGACCTGATGTAATAATCGGCCTGGATTAGCCCCTGCAACCACCCCGGGCACCCGAAGATGATGTCGTACGCCACCGCATCAGGGTTTTCAATCCCCAACTGATGCTTTACGCGGGCAGCCAGGGCCGGCACAATATCGACCCGGTTGGCTCCTTTTTTTACATCGCCGAAATTGTGTGCAAAAATCACATAATCCAGTTCTTCCGGGTTAACCCCCGATGCTGCCAGCGCCTCGCGGGCTGCCAGGGTGCCGATGTCGGAAGCGACCAGGTTATCGGTCACGTACCTCCTTTCGGCAATCGTTGTAATTTCCAGGAACTTATCCACGATTTCCTGATTCGATTTATCCAGCATCTTGCCATGGGTGTCATGGAATTCGTGGTCCAGAAAATCTTTGTTTTTGACGCATTTGGAAGGGATGTAACTTCCGGTGCCGGTAATAACACTATAGATAGCCTTGTCTGTCATTTGCTTATGGGTTATGCCCGTTACCATTGAGATGCAGCAGGCCGCTTTGCGTACCTCCCTGAATCAGGAAGGCACCGAAAAGGCCCGGTTTGCCGCTAAAATATGGTTCAGATAAAGGATCGGGGAACAATCGACGCTGGTTATCTTTCCTTGCTGGCAGTGCCTAAATGTAACGATTATGAGGCAGCCCGGCCCAATGCCGGCGCGAATTTCTTTGGTCTGGCCATTCGGGAAAAGGGAGCTACTTGCCTGAGGACCTCAAAATTGCTATCTTAATAATCCATTTACCAGGGTAGCTCCCCGGCACATATGGAAACCGCTATGAAAAAGACAATGCACCTGGCGCTCTGGCTGCTGCTGGCGGCGTGCAGCCCATCTGACCTGCCAGAGGATGCCGATGCCGGCACCCGGCCCGGCACGGCCTCCCCGACCACGCAAAACCCGGGTGGGGCGGCCCAGGCCCCTGCTGGAGGAGGCAGCTCACCGGCGGCAGACCTGGAAGACATCACCCGCGATTTTAACGACCTATTGGCCGCCCTCGGCGTACCCGGAGCTCAGGTAGCCGTGGTTCGCGACGAGCAGCTGGTGTACCTGCGGTCGTTTGGCCTGGCCGATTTGTTCCAGAATATTCCGGTAAACGACAACTCCCTTATCCGTATCGGGGGCATTTCAAAGCCCCTCACCCTCATGGCCATTTCCAGGCTGGCCGGGCAGGGGAGGTTGCACCCCGACGACCGGGTATTCGGGCCCGGCGGAATTCTGGGCACCCGATACGGACAGCGGCCCTACGAGCCCCTGGAAATGCAAATTACGGTAAGGCACCTGCTCGAGCACAGGGCCGGATTTACCGATAACCCCATCGACATCATGTTCGACGATCCGGCCCTGAGCCAGGCCGACCTGATCGCCAGGGTAATGGACGAGCGCTCCCTGGCCTTCGAACCCGGCACCGGATATCAATATTCCAATTTCGGCTATTGCCTGCTGGGACGCGTGATTGAAGCTGTCTCGGGCAAGCCCTACGAGCAATTTGTCTTTGAGGAAATACTTGCCCCCATGGGCATCACCGACATGCAGGTGAGCCGCGACGGAAAGGGCCAACGCGTCGTTGGAGAAGTGGACTACTACACCACCTGGGAAACCCCCTACCCCCTGAACGTAACCCGGATGGATTCGCACGGGGGGTGGCTGGGCACGGCCTACGACCTGGCCCGGCTGGCTGCCCAGTCAGACGGGGGCGGCCGCTTTCCCGACCTGCTCTCCCCCGACGAGGGGCTCGATTACCTCGGCAGCGGCATCTGGAACCACAACGGGGCCCTGCCGGGCACCATCGCCCTGCTCCGGGTAAGCCGCTCGCTTTCCTATGTGGTGCTTATGAACCGGGGCGACGCCAATTACCCGGAGGTGATCCAGGTGGTTGCCAACTTTATGAACGGGAAAACCCTGAACCGGACCCAGTGGCCCCAGGTCGATTATTTCAGGCAGCTTTGAAAGTTGCACTCGGGCTACTTGCGATACTCCCACTCCCAGGCATCCCCGATTTCATGGTCCTGAACAATTCCGACCCGGGCAAAGCCGTGACCTTCCAGGATATGCGTGGAGGCATTGAGTTCGGGCGCCGTTTTAGCGGTTATAACCAGCGACGGATCGGCTTTCCGGGCCAGGGAAAGCAAGGCCCCGCACGCATAGCCGGACACCCCCTGCCCCTCGAATTCCGGAAAGGTCATGTACGCCAGCTCCACCCGACGCTCTGACGGTGGGCTCACAAAGCCACAAGTCCCCACAATACGGCCACCCCTTTGCACGAAATAGCCGATCCAGGGCATGTGGAAGCCCACCTTTGGGTAGTATTGCGCATAGGCCTTCAGGATGTTCCGGCAGCCTTCCGAGGCAAACTCGGGCCGGTTTTGGTCGGCCGAGGGATCTATGGGTATCAGGGAGAATTTAGCAGGATTACTCATTTCTGGCAGGTTGATGCATTTGTAGATAAGAGGGCACCATACCGATTATCTCTCGGTTTTTATCGGAAACGACCGGCCCCAAGAAAACCAACCGGCATGTCGGTATGTCCGTCGAGAGCCAGGTCGGCCAGCACCTCCCCTATGGCAGCGGCAAATTTAAACCCGTGACCGCTGAAGCCGCAGCCAACCACCACATCCCGGCCATGTCCAGGCAAAAAGTCAAGGATAAAATCCCCATCAGGGGTATTGGTGTACAGGCAGATTTTTGTGCTGCCGATCTCCCCCTGCCCTGAAGGAAGGTAGGCTTGCAGGAACTCCGTTAAGGCATTTGTTTCAGCCAGGGTGGTCTCCCGGTTCACAAGGGCCGGGTCGCCTACTTCCATTCCGGGATAATGCAGGGCCAGTTTCAGGCCTGCAGGCAGGTCCGCCCCGCTATCGGGGAGCATCGGAAAACCATAATAACATTTGCCGTCTTCCTCATACATCCAGCAGGGAAACTTGCCCAGGGCAAAGCCGGCTGCTTTGGGGGGGCGAACCCAGGCCAGTACCTGGCGCGTAACCTGGAGTTGATCAGACAGGGCAGGTAGGAGCTTCCCGGCCCAGGGCCCGGCGGTTACCACCAGTTTATGTGCGCGGTACGTGCCCCGGTTTGTGGTAACGGTTATCCCGCCCGCATCGCGCTGCCATTCCAGCACCGCTTCCCGGCTGCGAATGTCGGCCCCGTGCTTTTTGGCCTGTTCGGCCAGCAGGCGGATGCAGCGTTCAGGCACCAAAAATCCGGCTTCGGGCTCTTCCAGCATGAGGAAACCCTCTGGCAGTGCGAATTGCGGGAAGCGGCGGGCCCGTTCCCCGGCTTCCAGGCGGTTTACGGGAATGCCGAACCGGGCTGAAGACTCCAATACAGTTTGCAGGAAAAGGCTTTCGGGGGCTCCGAAATAAACCAGGCCGGTTTGGTAATATACCTGTGAACCGGTTTCCCGCTCCAGGGTCTTCCAGTTCTCATAGGCACGCTGCAACAGGGGCACGTACCGGGGGCTTTCCCCGTAAGCCTTGCGAATAATACGGGTCTGGCCGTTGTGGGAGCCAAGCTCGTTGGGAATGTCGAATTGCTCGAGGCCCAACACCCGTACCCCCCGTTTGGCCAGGTGGTAACAGGCGGCAGCGCCCATGCTGCCCACGCCGATAACAAGAACATCAAAGGCATTCGTTTCGGTGGTCTCCATCGGAAAAGAGGTTATTGCGATTGCCGGTACGCCTCCTTCAGCCAGGCTGTTAACTCGGCGTCGACCTCCCCGGCGGCCGAAAGCTGCACCCGGTGGGTACACATGGTGCCGAAGGGGCCCGAATTCAACAATCGCCCGGTAAAGGGCACTTCCCTGAGCTTCAAGCCGAGATCGATACGGGTTTTGGTGGCCGGCTTAATGAGGGCAAACTGCCGCTTGCGAATAACGCTTACCGTGCCTTTTTTGGGTACCACCCTTACATCGGCACCAAAGCCCTGCAGCAGGGCCAGCAGTTTTTCATAGATCGGCAGCAAGGCCTCCTTGCCGGCATACTGGTTGGCCACCAGGTCTGCTTCTGCAGGCTGTTCGTCACTGCTAAGCTTCACGATGCTATTGGCAAAGCCGTGGGTTACCCCGTATTCCGCTTTGAGGAAATTCACCGCTTCCATATGTTTGTCAAACGCTTTCTTTTGCAGCAGCGCCTTCCATTCGGCCAGCGACTTGCCAGTCTTGGCCGGCAAGTTGTCGATGAGGGTTTGCCATCCTTGCTCCATGTTCAGGTCGTTTTAGCGTCGCACCCGGCGGGGCACTCTTTAAAGATACGATTTATCCCCTCACCTGGCCCGGGGCCAGCCCTTCCAGATACGAAACAAGTTCGCTATGCCCTTCGCGCCGGGCGATAATCAGGGCGGTGTCCCCATTCTCCATTTTGAGGGCGGGGTCGGCCCCGTGCTCGACCAGCAGCCGGGTGAGTTCCTTATTGCCCTGGTGAACGGCTGCGTGCAGGGGGGTAACGTTTTGCATTTGCACGGCGTTAACCTGGGCTCCGCGGTCTATCAGGAATCGGCAAAGCTCCAGGTTTTTGCGCGCCACCGCTGCGTGGAGGGCATTCACCTTCATGGCATTGGCCGCTGCCCGGTTCGGGTCGGCCCCGTGTTCAATTAACAGCGTGGCCACTTCGGTATGTCCGAAAAAAGCCGCCAGCGACACGGGGGTGAACCCATCGCTGGCCAAGGTATTGACCAAATCAGCCGGCCCTTCGTCCAGGAATCTTTTAACCGCCGAAGCCTGGCCCGCCAGTATGGCCTCGTGAAAGCCGAGGCGCTTTTTAAGGGTCACGGCTTCGCGGAATACCTCCGGTAGGCTGCTGTAGGCCAGCAGCATGAAACCTGTGGCACCGCTCTCATCGGGCTGGTCGAGCACCTCAGGATTTTGGCGGATGTAGTCCAGGAGCTGGGCAACGTCCCGCTTTTGCAGGTGGGTTTT
>JAHECA010000040.1 GCA_024642005.1 Robiginitalea sp.
ATGAAAACCAAGCTATTATTACCTCTGTTGTTCTTCCTGTCCATTTTGGGATGCACCAAAGACAGCGATTCAGAACCGGTTCCCCCGCAATCCAGGAACCCGGTTTACCTGGCAGAAAACGGCATCACCGTCAAGGCCCGCGACTGGGCCAAACCGGGCGATACCGGAAAAATTGACGGTGTCGAATACAGGGTAGTGGATAACTTCTCGGTAAGGAACCTGGTAGATGCAGGTATTTCTAACCTTTGCACAACCCGTGTCACAGACATGAGCGGTCTTTTCGGGGGTGATTTAGATTATAATACCTTCAATGCCGAAATCAATTCTTGGGATGTGAGCAATGTGACCAACATGGAACATATGTTTGCCTTTTCGCTATTCAATAAGCCCATTGACATTTGGGATGTCAGCAAGGTGACCAACATGTCGGAGATGTTCTGGGGGGCTCCGAATTTCAACCAGGACCTGAGCGCCTGGAATGTGGCAAACGTGGAAAATTGTGCCGGTTTCAGCTCGGAAGCCCCGGAATGGCTGGAGCCCAAACCTGCTTTTGCGAATTGCACCGATTAGAATATCCGATTAATACCTTGTAGAAAGGGCGCCATCGGCGCCTTTTTTTATTTGGCGGAAATTTCTGAACAAGGAAATCAGCTCATTCCGTGTTTAGTTCCTGGTCGATGATATCCAGGACGCTGTCTATGTATTGCAGCAGCCCTTCCGATTGGGTGTTGATCAGGGCAATCCAGCTGACCATGAAGGCCAGGTGGGTTTCAAATTCCCGTGAACTTCGAAGAAAGGCGGTATTTGCCGGGTGGTCCGAAAAGCCAATTTCCCTGTTGACAAGCTCCGGGTCAGCCAGCAGAATGGGACTGATTACGCGGTATCGGATCCTGGAATTGATGATGTCCCTTCCGTTGTAGTTCTTATAGATGAAGGGCCTGAAGTGATTGTGGTTGTAGCTGTTGTACATGTTTTCGTCTTCCTTGAAATCCTGGATCATCGAATTCCAGTTGGAGAGTTTGTCATTCAGGGCCTCGCTTTGCAACAGGGTCAGTTTGTCCGTGGAGGTAAGCTGGTTCAATATCCCCAGTGAAGGGTCAAACGTGTAAACAGGCATGGCCCGGGCCAAAAGGCTGTCTATTTGGTTGTCGGCAAAAACCCCCGGCGGGCTGTCCACGAAACGGATCAATTCCCGGGTCGATCCCAGGGCCTGCTCCCGCATTTCTATTTTCTGCACCAGCTGCTCCCGGTTTGCGAGAAATTCATTTTTAAGGCGTTCCAGAAAGACATGGGCCTCGTTGCGCTCCTGCCTTTGCTGGTTCCAATTGTCTACCTGCAAGGCAATCAGGATCCCCACAATCACGATCATCACTTCCCCCAGCATGTAAAACAGGTACTTTCGGGACCGGTTTTCCATAATCAATTGTCGGCGGATATGGCGCAGGAAGCGGAGCATGTCAGGGCTTTTTGCTGTTGTTGTCTTTCATTGCTTAACGGCCTATTCCGGGTTAGTCGTGGTGGCGAACGGCTGGTTTACGAGCCGCAGCCGGCCGCCTCTCATGACATGGGTAATAGACCGCATATGTGCGATATCCTGGGTGGGATCTTGCTCCAGAATGACGAGATCGGCCATTTTTCCAGCCTCCAGCGTTCCGAAATCGTCGCCCCTGCCCATGGTCTGGGCTCCGATTTTAGTGCCCATCACCAAAATTTCCGCTGCCGGAATACCGGCCCGCTGCATGGCTTCCATCTCGTCGTAGATCGAAATGCCGTGCAGGGTACCCGGGTTGCCGGCATCGGTCGATACGGCAATGGGGATGCCCGCCTCATATACCCGCTTCAGGTTTGTGGCCATTACGCTATCCATGGCTGAAAGGGAGGCCTCCATCCGGGTCAGCATGTCGGTGTACCCGTCAGGGTTGGGCATGTATTTATAGAATAGGCCAGCCGATTGCAGCAGGTTTCGGGTCCCGGAATCCACGGCCCGGTTGGGGTCGGCTAGCACAAAGTCGCTTTGCAGGGCTTTGTAGGCGTTCAGGTAACCCCGCACCACGACCAGGGTTGGGCAGTAAACCGCCCGGGCCTGTTTGGCCAGGGCAATGAACTCGTCATCGACCAGCTTGTCGTCTACACTGTGCACCAAAACCCGGGCACCCAGCCGCAAGGCCTCCTTGGCCTGGTCGAGGTCGGTGGCGTGCACGATCAGGGTGTTTTGCTGCCTTTCGACCTCCTCGGCCACGGCCCGCAGGCTCTCCATAAAGGCCGCATTGTTCAGGTCAAGCCCCCAGATCTTGATCCCTTTCGATCCGAGGCTGCTGTTCTGGCGCACCGCTTCCCTGCCGAACTCAGGCGACTTCAGGTTAAGCAGTTGCTTCTGGGCCGGGGTGTTTATGGCTGTCAGGTTCTCATCGGGCACAGGCGTGAGCAGCGGACCAGCTGCGGCCACGTGGGGCGCATTCAGGTTGTTCTCGGCAGCAGCTTGCAGGCCAAGGGTCCAGGGATAGCCCCCAACGTCGTAAACCGCCGTTACCCCAGAGCGCAGATAGGCCTCGTAATACCGTTCGGGGTGCAGTTGCAAATACGACTGCAACTCGGCGTAATCGAGCGTATCGCGGATGTCGAGGGCATCGGGCCGCCCGTCAAAGAAGCCCGTCTGGCCGAAATGCACATGGGCGTCCACCAGGCCAGGAGTAATGAATTTGCCCGACAGGTCGAGCATCTCGGCCCCCTCCGGAATGGGTAGCTCCGGCCCGCCCACCGATTCAATTCGTCCTTCCCGGATAACGATAATGCTATTGGGCCTGATGGCCCCGGTGCCGTCAAAAAGCGTGGCGCCCTTGATGGCGAGGTACTCGACGGGTACCGGGTTGCTCGGTTGGCAGGCGAGCAACAGGGCTGTGGCCATGAAGGCCGGGAGGGCTGATGGTTTCATGCGTGTTTTCCGGGTCTGGTTTTCGGGGCAGGGGTGTTCCTGCTTCCTAAATATAGCATTAATTGGCTTCTAAAGGCTGCGGAACTTGAACCGGTTGGGGAGGAAAGCAGGCATGTTGGGGCACTCAGTCGGTGGCGGCCTTCTTTTTGCTGAAATCGAGCTGGTGTTTCACCTGCAGCCAGAAGACCTGGTTGTGGGCGTAGGACGAAGGCGCAGGCATGCTGGCAAACTGGTTGTTCCAGGTCAGGGAAACCGCAAAAGTTTTGTCGAACCGAAAAGTGGGGCTCACCAGCAGGCGGTTCTGGTCAAAATAGGTACGGGTTACCTGGGAGCCAAAATTCAGGAAGATTTCATCACCCAGTTCCAGAAGGAATACCGCCTCCGGGTTTTCCCTGGAAAGCTTGAAAAGCGGGATGCGAAAAAAGGCCGCGTAGCGGAACCGGAAGTTGAACCTGTCGGTGGCTTGAATGTGGCCGTCGGACACCGGATAAAAAATGCGCTCCTCGAGCCGGTACCGGTGCACCAGGCTGAACTTTTGGAAGGGCTGTGTAAGCTGAAATTCCTGGAAGGGCCTCAGTTCGACCCGGCTTAATGAGTCCTGGATAAAGAGCCCCAAATGGGCCAGGCCGGCAGCAAAGCGCATGTTGGGTGCCGGGGCATAGCCGATGGAACTGCGCACCAGGTAGGCCGAATTTTCCCGGAAGCTTTCCTTCCAGCGGAAGCCCCCGTCGAACTGCCACGACCATTTCGCATTCAGGGTGGCCTGCCCGTAGTACTGCATCCAGGTTTGGTAGGAGTGAACAACCTGTTTTTCCTGCCCAGGGCAATAGGTGGCCGATAAGAGTACAGCCCCCAGGATAATGCGAAAATAAAAACGGTAGCCAATCCCTTCAAAACGGGTCTTAATGCCGCCATACTTGTCTGGGTTTCCCGCCTTCGGATCCATCCCTGCCCGGTTTCCCCCCGGGCCGCTGCGAACCATTCCGGCAGCGCCCGGGGCAAAGCGAATGTACGGAGATTTCCGGGCCGCCTGTAATTTATTTGGCGCGGTTGCAGCTGTTTCCAAATCGACTACATTTACCGGAAATTTTGATCCCTGCCTGCCTTGAAACGACCTTTGATACTACCTGTATTGCTGCTGGCTCTTGTGTTGCAGCAGAGTTGTGTGGTCTACCACAAAACCCCCTCTACCCTTGAGCAGGCCGCCCAGGTGCCTGTGCGGACCAAAGTCACCGATTTAGCAGGCGAAAAAACCAAATACAGGTACATCCAGAGAGAAGACGGCATGTATTACGGGGTTAAAAAACAAGGCAGCCAGCTGGTCAGAACACCGCTTACAGCCGAGGAGCTGGCAAAAATCCAGGTGAAAAACAAGGTGGCTTCTACCTGGGTCAACGTTGGGCTCATTGCCCTGCCCGTATTCTTCGTGGTCATGGGGTCGTTGGCGGCAATAATCCTGCTCGCTTCGGGTGGGTAGGGGCTGCATTGAAGGGTCCGGACTGCAACGCCTTCAAGGGGAAGGCCTCACTCCCGGTACGCATTGGGGGAGGGGATAAGCAACAAGGCAGCCCTTCAGGAATAGTATTTGTACATAAGTTCGCTTATGACTTTTTCGGGGGTGACGCCTTTAAGCGCGCTTTCTATGAGGTCCCTGATCAATGGGTCAACCGTATCTTCGTCACACCCCAGTTTTACTGCCAGCGATTTGCATAGGAATAATTCGTTTTCGTCAATCTGGCTGTCTACCATCATAACGGTAACCAGGTCGTAAAGGTGTTCCATGCGCTCTTCCGGTGTTTTCGGTATTAACAAAGCCACATCTTCCGGGTTCCGGATAATCGCCGTTACTTCCTTGGTAGACATATTGAACTTTTCGGCCAACCCGACAATCAGGTCCATTTCGGACCTGTTTACATCTCCGTCTGCCTGGGCTACGAAAAACAGGTTTTTAAAATGGCTTTTACGCTTCTTTTTATCGTAGCTGTTGAATAGATCCAGTAGTCCCATGGGTGGTTTCGTGTTGGTGATTAAATATAGTTAAAACTTTGGTTCGGCCTTGCCTTTGGAGAAAAGAAGACGGCAGAAGCCGCATGGCCTTTTCGGGCCGATCCCAGGGAATGCCAGAGACCACGGGCAAACATCCGGAGGCGGCAAGGGGCAAATTGAAAGCCCCCTGTTGGGGCCGGCCTTCTGCGGCGCTATTGGGCCAGGAATTGCAGGACAGCCTCGAGGCTTTCGGCCGGATTTTCCTCCATGGGCACATGCCCTGAGTTTGCAAGGATCACCAGGGTGTCGTTGGGCAGATCATGGTGGAACCGGTATGCATTTTCCGTTGGGATCAACCCGTCCTGTGCACCCCAGAGGACCAAAGTGGGTTGCCATATGTTTTTGATCTGCCCGACCCGGTTGCTGTCTGAAGGTATCTGCAGGCGGTCTACCAGGGCCTGGCGGTTTCCGGCCCGCAGGGAAAGCTCAAAGTAGCGGTCGACCAACTCGTCCGAGATTTTGCCTGGGTCGGCATAAACGTTCTGAACACTCGACCGGACCACAGCACGCGGGGTGATAAATGTCAATAGCTTATTCAGGACGGGCGTCCGGGCAAGCCGGAAGGCCAGGGGAACGCTGGTGGATTTCAGGGGATACCCCGCCGCATCGATCAGGATCAATTTTTGGACCCGTTCGGGGTGGGCAGCGGTAAAATTCCACGCAATTTGCCCGCCCAGGGAATTCCCCGCCACTATGCACCGGCTGATTTTTCGGGCCGTCAAAAAGGCGGCCATAAAATTCACATAGTCATCCATGGTGTAATTCCGATCCGGGAAGGGGCCCGTAAGGCCAAAGCCGGGCAAATCCATGCGAACCACCCGCTTTTGCTCCTTCAGGGTGGTGGTCCAGGCATCGAAGGTATGGAGGCTTGAACCCGTGCCGTGGATCAGCACCAATGGCAGGGAATCCCCGGGGTTGCCTTCGTCCCGGTAATGCACCTCCATGCCCATCACCTCCACGAAATCGGAGGGCGCCCGGGCATATTTGGGTTTTAAGGCATCAACCGGCCGATCCCTGTGGCCAAACAACAGGCCGACCAGCAGGGCAAACCCCCCAATGACCAGGAACAGGAAACGAAATCGTTTTTTCATACAGGGAGAACCTCCTTTATTCTTTATCTTTCTTAAAGAGCCTTTTTAGCAGTCTGAGGCCCAGTACGGCCACCGACCCGATAACCAGGCCCAGCACAAAATCCCAGAGCAGGGAGGGCGCCTGTGGGAACAGGCCGTGCAACCATGCCACGTTGTGGCTGAAGATGCCCCCCGAGACCAGTAACAAGGCGAGGGTCCCAATTACGGAAAGTCCCTTGATCACCCATGGCAGCGCCCGGATCAAAAACCGCCCCACTCGATCTGACCAGCCATTATCCCCATCCTGCCATTTGATGAGCCGGCAGCCATAGTCGTCCATCCGCACGATGAGGGCCACGATGCCATAGACGCCGATGGTGGCCAGTACGGCAATGAGGGAGACCACCATAATTTGGGCAAGCAGTGGCTGGCCCACTACCGTGCTCAGGGCAATGATGACAATTTCAACAGACAGGATGAAGTCTGTGACGATAGCCTGGCGGATCTTTTTCTCCTCGAGTTCCGGCAGGTCCTTTGCCGAAACCGGACCTGTTTCGTTCAGGGGAGCATTTTTAGGATGGCCGAACACATACGCGATCACTTTCTCCGCCCCTTCGTAGGCGAGGTAGATACCCCCGATTAGCAGAATGATGGTAATGGCTACGGGCAGGAAGGCACTCAGGAGAAAGGCGATGGGGAGGATGATCAATTTGTTCAGGAAGGAGCCCTTGATGATGGCCCAAAGCACGGGCAACTCCCGGCTTGCGATAAAACCGGTGGCCTTTTCTGCATTCACGGCCAGGTCATCGCCGAGGATGCCCGCCGTCTTCTTGGTGGCAATCTTGCTCAGCGAGGCCACGTCATCCATGAGCATGGAGATATCATCCAAAACCGCAAAAAAGCCAGAAGCCATGAACCGGAGAATCTGAGAGAAAAATAAGATTTTTTGGGCAATGGACCCAAAGCCACCCTGAAAGGGGGTGACCGCCCGCGGGAACAGGGCCCTACGGATTTCTGAAACCCTTGGCAACGGGGCCCGTCATGGGCCTGTGCCGTCCGGGGTACAGGGCTTGCCCAATATTGCCAGACGTTTTAATCTGTCTTGCTGAATTGAAACCTCCTGGACCAAGATTTTGATTGGCCCGGCTCAATGCATATTTTAAAAAACAATTCAGGGCTGATCACGTGCTTCCAGCCCCATAGATTCACCTGATCCGTCTTAAAACTGCCGTGTTCGCTCAGTGCTATTTTATTTTCGAGGTGTGTTAATGTCCATTGGGCATCGACAAGTTCACTTCCGGAGAGGTTGCTGAAAAAGAATGGTTCATTGGGGGAGGCATTGAAGGTGATTTCATGGGGCCCGAGGTACACCTTCTCTTCGGGGTTCACCGTTTCTTCAAACAATTCAGGCATTACTTGAAAGGGAAATTCAAGGAGGTAATTGCGGCCTATCAAATCCCTGTTTACCGCTAAAAAATTATGGACATATTCGGTGGTGCGGATATCTTTTTCACCCCGGTTCTCCAAATGATACCTGATGGTAAAACTGCTTTCATTTAATTCAATTGTTTTTCTCAGCATATAGGCATAGCCATTGACACTGTTGGATTGGCAACAGATTGTGATCCTGTTCGATTCCGTACGGATATCAAACTCAGCAGGCTCTACCTTGTAATTTTTGATAAACTGGTAGGCGGCATCTTCTTTTTTTAAGAGGCCCACGCCTATTTTGTGAAACCAACCGCCTATCCCGGCCTCAGTAAAACCCAGGGCGGAATCAATCCCGAATTCATTATAAAATCCTTTTCCAAAAGAGGTGTTTTTTTGTCCGGCAGGCTTTTCATTTCCCGTCAATGGAATACCCTGAAATTTCACTTTCGCGATTTTTCCTGTCCAGTCAAAGCGTGAAGCCTTATAATTTTCAAAAGGCGCGTCAATATGGATTTCCAGGTACTGGTTTTTAAGTATTCGAGCCATACTTTGAAGGTAAAATAAGGTCCTGACCCTTGATTTGTTGTTTGGCGAAAAGGCCGGTGAAATTCCCTTAAAATTTAAATATTCCTGCTAAATCGCTTCATCCGGAGCGAAGCTTAAGGTATGCATTCCTGCATCAAAAGTACCAAAACGAACCCTGCCCCCCGATAGTGCTGGCCTCTTTGCTGGCCTAAAATACCTGTAACTTTTTTTAAAAGGACACTTGCTGAGGTTTATCTATTTTTGAAGGATCCAACCACAAAATGATCGTGCCGGCGAAATTTTTCTGGTTCTGGTGGGTAATCGCATCGCCTTGGAGATCCATTACCTGGATAAAAAACTGAAGTTTAAAGAACTTCATGCCTATTTTAACCGCATAAGAAATTACTTGCTTCCGATGCACAGGATAGCCAGCAGGTATTGACTCATCCGGGAATGACGGGGCTAACCTGAAAATTCGCGCGAAGGGCTATCTCCCGGAGGCCTGTTGGGCATCGAAAGCAATAAGTGGCTTGATACGAACGGAAATGGATTAAACCAGGAACGCCCGGTGGAAATGATGAAAGCTGCAAGGGCATTTTGAAGAAAAGTACCAAAAATTCATGAGGGATGGAATATCTTGAACAAATCGGACAGCTTAACGCCCCCTATGTTTTTTGGTCATCACTGGCCCTTTTCATGGTTATCTTCGTCCGCTATCTCATCTTCTCCGGGGTGTATCATCATTTCTTCCATAATTGGCTGGGGGACAAATTCCGGCATCGATTTCTGAGTGTTTCAAAACTGGGAAGCAAACACATTAAAAAGGAGATCTACAGATCTGCGCTTAGTGCGGCCATCTTTAGCGTTCTGGGCATGGGGATGATCATCCTATGGCAGCGGGGACACACGGCCATTTATACAAGTTTTGATGCCTATCCGGTCTGGTATTCGGTGTTAAGCGTATTGCTCGTGCTTTTCATCCAGGATACCTTTTATTACTGGCTCCATCGCTGGATGCACCTGCCCCGGGTTTACCGATGGGTGCATAAGGCACATCATATGAGCTTACAAACCTCGGCCTTCACCTCATTCTCCTTTCATCCGCTGGAATCTTTATTACAGGCCCTTGTCATCCCATTGCTGGTCCTGTGGTTGCCTTTGCACGTTGGAGTTATCCTGGCCCTGCTGCTGTTTATGACGCTATCGGCAACCATCAGCCACGGGGGCGTGGAAATTTACGCCTCCCAATGGGCCCGGCACAGGTTGGCAAGATGGCTGATCGGGGCTGCGCACCACGACGATCACCACAAAAAGTTCAACTATAACTACGGACTTTATTTTACCTTCTGGGATACCTGGATGGGTACAGAGTCTCCTGATTTTAAGGAGCGCTTTGAGAAATTGACCCAAAAAGGGGAAGCGGGTTGAATAGCGTCTCCCATATGAAGGCTTCCTGTTTTTGAAGGTTCCGGAAAATCATTAAGAGTGTGTTGGCAATCTTTGAACCGCCCCCCCGGTTTTAAATCGATGACGCCTTTGGGAAGTCTACCCAAGACACGACTGCTCCAGATACAGCTTTCAATGAAATCCTTTGCCGCTGTGATTTGATTTTCTTCGATGGAAAATAGTGACTAACTTAACCTTCGACTAGGCCCAAATTTGCCTGAAGAGGTGGCGCCCAACTGATCAGCAAACAATGAATGTTGTAAAAATTGCCTCCCTTTTGGTCATCACCTTACTCGTGGTACCGATCACCACCTATTATTTTGGAACCCCCCTGACCGAATACCAGCTGGGAGCCCTCAGATCCGTCATCTACGTCAATATTGGGGTGATTGCCTATTGCTTCATCGTGGGCGAATTAACGGGGAACAACAGTCAGGTAGACAAATTATGGAGTCTAATACCCATCGTGTATGCGTGGATCATTGCCGATTATGGGGGCTATTCCCCGCGATTGACATTGATGACGGTATTGGTTGCCTTGTGGGGTTTCAGACTGACCTATAACTTTTCGCGCCACGGGGCTTTCTCCATCAGGTTCTGGGAAGGTAAAGAAGACTATCGCTGGCAAATATTGCGGGATAAAAAGGAATTTCAGCCCCGATGGAAATGGACCCTGTTTAATTTGCTGTTTATATCGGCATACCAGAATATTCTCATCCTATTGTTCACCCTTCCCATTCTTGTTGCCTTCCAGTTCAACCAGACGCCCTTGGGGTTCCTTGACTTCGTGGCCGCAGGGTTCATGCTATTGTTTATTGGCTTCGAAACCATTGCCGATAACCAGCAATGGAGGTTTCAAAGCAAAAAACACGAAATGATTCAGGATCAGGTACCCTTAACCGGTGATTACAGGAAAGGTTTCCTGGATAAGGGACTTTGGTCCTTATCACGGCATCCGAACTATTTCGCGGAACAGTGCATTTGGATATGCTTCTACCTGTTTAGCGTGGCCGCTTCAGGGCAATGGCTCAACTGGAGTATCTCAGGATGCTTATTACTGATGGTTTTGTTTCAGGGGAGCTCTGAGTTCAGCGAAGAAATTAGCTCAGGCAAATATCCGGAATACCGGAACTATCAAAAAAATGTTCGGAGGTTTATCCCTCTGTCCAAAGGGAAACCATAAACAAGTAACTAACCATTACTAAACAACCGCTTTATGAAACACCTGATTGTAATTATCGCATTATGCTTTACGATAAGTATTTCGGCACAGAGCAGGAAAGTAGGGGTCCGTCTGGGGATGGGGCTGCCAAATCTTGAGAGTATAGACGACAATATTTTCAGCACGGACTTTAAGTCTGTCGCTGGATTCGATGGCGGGGTTTTCATGGATTACGGGTTAACCGAGAATTTTTCTATCAAGTTTGAGCTGGCTTTTGCCAGAAGAGGAGGGGAACGAAACGGGGTTCAGCCCATTCCGGGTTCCTTGTTAAATCCGGCCCTTAGTCTCATAACCATGGGCCAAACCGTGTATGCGGAATTTGACAACCGGGCCCTTTTCTGGTATATAGAACTTCCGGTTTTGGCTAAATATGAATGGCATTTGGGCGATAGGTGGGGGGTGTATGTAAACGGCGGGTTCTATGTAGATTTTATTACAAGACCCAGGCAGAAGACCTCTGGCACAAGTCAGTTGTATTATGATGCCAACCGGACCATTCCCGTACAGATTCCTGTCAATCCGGAAGACCCGCCTCAGAACTGGATCTTAATAGACCTGCCGCCACAGGACTTTACTACCGAGAGTGATATTAATAAGAGTGTAGCCAATATGGATTTTGGCGCCATGCTGGGTATCGGGGCCAGCTATGCCATTGATGCCAAAAATGAAATCCTTGCCGATATCAGGGGATCTTATGGCTTTATTCCACTGCAGAATGACATTGAAGCCTATGGAACGGTGCATATGGGAAGTTTGACATTTTCCCTTGGATATGCCTATACCTTCGGCAATAAAGGCAGGAAAACCCCGGAATGATTGGGTATTGCTAAATGGGCCCGGCAATGCGCACAGCAAACAAACCAGGGTTTAATCCGTGCAGATCGTTTCATTGATTTGGCCTCATGGGAGGTCCCGAATCTCCGTGGCATCCCCGCTCATTATTTTGCGGGAAACGACTGGAATTGCAGGGCACAAGTGCAGGGGTCAGACGTTGGGTTTTTCAGGGATTACTTATTCCCGGATCCATTTTTAAGCATATCCACGGTAAATTCCTCTTTCGATAGGCCGTTGTCGAATCGAATTTCCTTGATGTATACTGTAGTGGAATGATCCCTTGTCAAATCGGTCATGGTCACCTCTTCGGCATACCAGTATTTCCCTTTCTTTGCGTATTTATAGATGGCCTTTTTAAAGTAAACACCGCTCTTGTCATAAAAGGCCATCTGGATGGGATAGCCATTTTTCCTATCGACGCTCAGCAAAATCCTTGAATAGCTGGTTTTATTTGACTTCGGGAGCAAATTCAGGAGATATTCACTGTCATTCAGGGCGTTCTCGAAAGTTGCGGCATACCTCTGGCTGTAAGGGATTCCGCTCATGTCTTCATATGAAAAATCCGTTCCGGTGAGTGCCTGGCTTTTACTCAGAAGGTTTATTCTAATGGCTTTTCCAAAGGAAGGCATAAACAACCACATATCACCATCCGGCAGGGAAAGCGATGCAATACCCGCCTTGTTTTCGGGCTTGGTGTACCGGTAGAGCCGGTACCCGGATCCTATTTGCTTGAGGGTTGCCTCATGGTTTTTTTCCACGCCTTTCCGGTTTGTGATGGTCATTTCCACCGTGGCAATCCAGTCTGATGGTGCCGACATCAGGGCATCCATCCGTACCAATATGTCCTGGGGATCCTGTGCGTATGAATGGCTCACAAGGCCAACAAAAAGGCATAACCCAAGCAGAGACTTAAAAATCATGATTCTCTTTTATTCATCACCAAAAGCACGGATGGCAAGAGTGTCAGGGCTGCCAGTCCGGAGCTTATCATGCTCACTGCAATAAGCACTCCAAAATACACCAACGGTATCATATCTGAAAAAACCAAAACCAAAAACCCGGATGATACCGAGACAAAATTGATGATAATGGCCCTGCCGCTGGTCAGGATGCTTTGGGATACTACCGATTCCATAGTTGCGCAGGAGGTCCGCAGGCGATTGAAATGCGTAATGATATGGATGGAATAGTCAATCCCGATCCCCAGGGCAACGCTGGCCACCAGAACGGTGGCAATATTCAATGAGATCCCTGCCAGCCCCATGATCCCAAATAGGATCGCAATAGCCGCAACTATCGGAATGGTTGCCAGTAGCCCAAATCTCATCGATTTTAAAATAAGGCCAATGACAATAATGATGCATGCCAGGGCAATGAAAATAGATCCTATCTGACTATTGATCAGGCTTTGATCCATGGTAATGTCTACAAAAGGCATTCCCGTTATTTCAATTTGATAATCAGGGGACTCATTTTTGGAAAGGTAGGCCGCCATATAGTCGGCAAAAACCTGTTTTGACTGGTTGTCTGGCGACTTGAATTTAGAGATCACAATGGCCTGGGTCAGGTCCTGATTGACCATTTTTTCCAGGGTTTCATTGCCCTCCAGAAAAAACCACAACTGTTGGATCTGCTCCGGATCTTCCGGAATGGACCTGCTTCCCGTTATGGCATAATTTAATTCGGCAATCAAATCTGCAACGGAAAGGGTTGCATTGATATCCGGGCTGGCTTCCATATAGTCAGAGGCAGCTTCCATCGCCCTTAAAACAGCGGGATTGAGAATATCTCCCTTAAACAGCAGGAATACGGGATTGGTTCCTCCGAACTTATCAATCATTATTTGCTCTGCCTTCCTGGCCGGATTGCCCGGTCTGAAATATTCCTGGATGTTTACGCTGCGTTTAATGGAGGATATTCCGATCACGCCCGTAATGATGATCAGCAACCAGAAAAGGAGCATCTTTTTGGGACTCCGGATGGTTAAGGAAGCAATTTTTGAGATCCCTTTTTCCAGGAGCCCGGTTTTAGGTTGCTCCGTTTGCCTGGATTGCCGGGGAGGCTCCGGCTGCAGGGAGAGCATGGCCGGAACCAGGGTGAGTGCCAATACACACGCGTACAGGGTTCCCAGGGAGGTGAATAGTCCGAATTCAACAATCATATCCAGATAGGCGCCAAATATGAAAGAGACAAAACCAATGGCCGTGGTAATTCCGGCCAGGATTACCGGGGTGGTAACGGCCTTCAGACCACTGGCCACAGGTTCAGGGCGGTTGCTGCTTCGCTCCAGGTTTATTTTGTTCACCACATGTATGGCGTAAGCACTTCCAACCGCCAATAAAATGATGGGGATATTATTTGAAATCATAGTCATGTTGTACCCTGAGAGCGAAATGCTCCCAAGGGTCCAGATGATGGCTATGACCGAGGTGGCCAGGGGCAGTACGACTCCGGCCCATGATCTGAAGCTCAAAAACAGGATAAGGGCAATAACTATAAATGCAATCGGAAGGAGCTTAACCAAATCGTTTCGGATCAAATCCGAAATGTAGCTCACCAGCAGTGGGGAACCGGCATAATAAATGCTTTCAGGCAAATCGAGGCTGGCGGTTTTCTCGATTACCGCATTCGCAACGCTTTTGACATCGGCACCTTCCTGCAAGTAAAATATGATCAAGGCCGAAGTTTCGTCTTCAGAGACCACTGATCCCCTGTACAACGGATTGTTGGCAATGTCTGCTCTTAGCCGATCAAAATCGTCCTGAGAATCGGGCAGGTCATACGAATCTATCAGTTTACCAACCTCAATGCCGTTTTCATCTCCCTTGATATTTATGATGTTGGTAATGCTTGACACTGAAGCAATACCTTCTATTTTTCCAACACTGTCGGTCAGGTCATTAATGTGCTTAATGGCCCCCGTATCATAGACATTCCCGGTTTCCAGGATAATTATACCGATACTGTTGCCACCGAAGTCGACCCCGATTTCTTTGAGCAGCTGGGCATTTCTATCGCTATCGGGCAGTGATTCAAGGATGTCTGCGTTGATGGTCAGCCTGGATGCGTGATAACCAAAAAAAACAGTGATCACCGCGGTTGCAAGAATTACAACCCATTTAAGGTTTATGAGCTTTTTTGAGAAGTTTCCAAAACGATCAGACATAGGGGAGGAAGTAGTTGGGTTGTCCTTTTAAAAATAGACATTTCCCTTAAGCTGACGGATTGATAATTACCATTCCCAGCCGAACCCGGTAGTAAAGATATAATCGAACTCCTTTCCTGCTTCAGCCGGGCGGTTGTCATAGTTCAACGTAAAACCGGCCCTTACGTAAAAGTCTTCAATAAAAATGTCGTCATATTTTGCGTCGAATCGAAAGTCAGTACGAACACGGCCCGGTTCAACCAAATCATCAGATATAAGGGTCGGGTAGATTATTACTGTGGTAAGAAGGTTTAAATCACCGATGTCATACAGGTTAACTTCTGTTCCAAGAAACCCCTCCATTGACTTTCTATTCGGCGCTGTTGTGGTCGTCCCGTCGCCGGGATCAAAAACCGGGGAAAAAGATTCCCCGGTGTAAGCCACACCCCCGAAGACATTCCAGTACAAGGAGTTTGTGCGTTTTATGAAATTACCTACCCCAATCTTCCCCGTGGTCCTTAATTCCAATGACTGTTCTGTATTCGAAAGGAAGACAAGGTCTACGCCGAGATTCCAATCTGCGGGCAGGAAGTAGCGGTAACCCAGGCCGCCATCATTTCTTTGGATATTGGATACCCCGTCCTGGGTGGTGATCAGCGTATTGTAATACATATCGGCAGACCATCTGTCTTCCAGATAGCCCAACCTCAAATTCCCATTTAATTGTTTCTGATTATTGGCTTTGGTCAGCGAGAGTCCGAAGTCGATGTTCGCAGAGAGACGACTCAAAAAGCCATGGTCCACACTCTTTATATTAACGACATCTATTTGGTCTACCGTGACGTCCTCGCCATCTTCATTGTCAATAAATACCTTCCCTTCACCCGCGCTGCGGAACGTTCCGTTGATCCTGCTGCCATCAGAAAGCGTAATTAAGTAGCGCTGGAACGCTTCCATTTCTTTAATGTCTTCCCAGGTAATCTTAAAATCGGAATCGGAATACGAAGGTTCAATGGTCAGCACACCACGGTCCATACCTTTTAAATCTCCGACAATGACATCCCCATTGTTGAGACGCAGCGTGTCGTTTTGTGCGTAACCCGCGTAGTGAATGGCAAAAAGCAATAAAAGAGCCCAGAATTTATTCATAGTACTTCGTGTAAATGATTTCCGAATTTTTTCTCTTTTGGTCGATGGCACACCGGATGTTATGGGGTAGTCCAGGGTCCTGATCCCTAAAATATGTATTTTTTCACCGACCGACTGAAAATGCAAACCCGGCAACGCCCTTGGAGCCTTGAACTTTGAACCCTTTCAACTGACAATTGGTTCTGCGGACTGCGGACTATATGGACAGGGGTATGTCGCTTTGCTCCGTTAGCCTGAAAATGCTCGCCACGGCCAATAGGAAACCTCTGAATCCTATGGCAAAAGTTGGTGAATTGTGAACCTTTCTGAATCGGTGTTTAAGTTGATCGGACTACTTAAAAGTTATCGACTTTTCAACTTATTAGGGGTAAGATTTTTTGGATCGTTATTCACACGAGATCACGTGCGTTACAAGATCAACCTGGCCCATGCAATTTCTTACCTTCCATATGCCAGCGTACCTCCAGTCACCATGTAATTACAGGACCTGCGGAAATACCTCCATTCAGAGGTTTAATCGAGCAGCCTCGATATATCCACCAACTGAATGGCAGCCATGAGATAGACATTATTGGTAACGGTATTCACAGTGGTCGCCACTTTGATCGGAATGGTAAGATCGGGGGTATTGACCAGTTTCCTGCTGAAGGATATTCCGATGTCATTAAAGCCTGCGCGGTCGCCGTAGAAGGTCGGGCCCCCAAAGTCGCTCCAGCTGTATGACCCACCGACATGGGCCGTGAATTTGGATTTTTCGAGGTACCAGGAGTATTGCACCTTGAAATACTGGGTATAGCGCTGATCCCCCCGGCGTAATGGCACCCCGTTCTCAGCGTCTTCAGGAAGAATCTCCCGGTCGCGGCCATACAAAAGCGTGGATGAATTCAGGCTCCAATTCTTGTTTAAGTTGTAGGTGGCCATAAGGTCAAGCAAGCCGCGGGTCACATCCGGATTGAAATCAAAAAAACCGCTTGGAGAAGGAATATTCGTGATCCCCTCCGTGAAGTTGTAGTACCAGTCTGCGCGAATGTTGAATTTGGGCCGGTAATAGATAAGGATCAGGTCGGTTTCGGTGTAAACCCCGTTGAACGACGCCCCTCCGTAGAACCCCCCGATAAAATCC
This sequence comes from Robiginitalea sp., assembly GCA_024642005.1. GTDB lineage: Bacteria > Bacteroidota > Bacteroidia > Flavobacteriales > Flavobacteriaceae > Robiginitalea. The sequence goes on from JAHECA010000040.1 coordinate 16,924, forward strand.
TTATAGCGAACCCCGGCCTGGGTAGCCAG
>JAHECA010000022.1:0-52806 GCA_024642005.1 Robiginitalea sp.
GGCCCTGGAACGCGTGCGCAGCCGCACCATGGGCATGCAGACCAGCGATGAGCTGCGCGAAGTAGTGCTGGTCATCAACGAACAATTGGACAAGCTCGACTTCGGTTCCAATGCCTGCAATATCATCGTGATTGACAGGGAGACCGGCGATTCCACCTATTGGGTCTCCGGCTTTACCAAAGACATCTATCCGGTCAGTTATCACGTCCCCTATCTGGACCACCCCTATTATGAAGCGCTCCTGAACCCCTGGAAGCGGGGTGACCGGTATGTGGTCTATGAATATTCCGGCCAGGACAAAAAAGACTTTGAAAAAATTTCCTTTGCCAAAAGCGGGTTCAGGGATGTGCCCGCAGAAGCCAAGAAAGTCATGAAAAGCCTGCCCTTTGTGGTACTCTCCACGGCATACTTTTCAAACGGGGCCCTGCAGGTGATCGGCCCCGAAGCCCTTTCGGAAGATAAGGCCCTGATCCTCCAGCGATTCGCCAAGGTTTTCGACCAGACCTACACCCGCTTCCTCGACCTGCAGAAAGCCGAGGCCCAGGCCCGGGAAGCCCAGGTCGAAACCGCCCTGGAGCGCGTTCGTTCCAGAACCATGGGTATGCAAACCAGCGATGAACTCCAGGATGCCGCCAACGAGCTGTTTCGGCAGGTAGAAATTTTGGGGATGCCCGTTTTCGGCTGCGGTTTCAACATCTGGGACCCCGGCCGCAGGGCCGCCACGGCCTGGATGGCCCGGAAAGACCGGATGCAACCCCCATTCAAGACCTCCAGTTCAGAAGACATTTTTGCGCGCATCCACAAGGCGGCCGGAAAAGGAGTACGACTGTTCGTGGAAGAACAAGTCGGCAAGGCCCTGCAAGACCACTATGCATACATGGTGACCATTCCCACCTTCCGGGATATCGTTCAGGAAATGGCGACAAAAGGCCTTACGACACCCGAGTTTCAGGTCATGCACTGCGCCTTCTTCTCGCAGGGGTACCTGATGTTCATATCCCATGAGCCGGTGCCTGATTTCCATGAGATCTTCAAACGCTTCGCCGGGGTCTTTGAACAGACTTACACCCGTTTCCTCGATCTGAAAAGAGCCGAGCTACAGGCCCGGGAAGCCCAGATCGAAACAGCTTTGGAACGCGTGCGGTCGCGATCGATGGCCATGCAAACCAGCGAAGAGCTGCAGGAGGTCATACGGGTTATTTTTGAACAGCTGGCGCTTTTGAATATCCATGCAGAACACGCCGGGATCGTAGTGGATTACCAGCCCGGGCAGGATTGGCATTTCTGGGTCGCCGACAAGCAGGACATCCCCTCCAAAATTACCGTACCCTTCCTGGATTTGCCCTGGGACCGGCAATTTACAGAAGCAAAGAAAAAGGGGGCCGATTTCTTTACCACCCACCTGAACTTTGAAGAAAAAAACAGCTTTTACCAGCAGCTGTTGCCCCACATCGCCGGCGTTACCCCGAAAGCCCGCGACTTCTATTTCAGTTGCCCCGGGCTGGCTGCCTCCACCGTACTGCAAGACGATATCGGGCTGTATATCGAAAACTTTTCCGGCAACCCCTATTCGGAAGAGGAAAACAGCATCCTCCGGCGTTTTGGAAAGGTCTTCCAGCAAACCTACACCCGCTTCCTCGACCTCCAGAGAGCCGAGGCCCAGGCCCGGCAAGCCAAAATCGAAGCGGCCCTCGAAAAGGTGCGGGCCCGCACCATGGCCATGCAGCACTCCGATGAACTGGCAGAGGCCTCCCACATGCTCGACAAGGAAGTTCGGGCGCTGGGAATTGAAACCTGGGGTTGCGCCTTCAATATTTACCGGGAGAGCGACTCCATAGAATGGTTTGGGAACGAAGCCGGTCTTTTGCCCACTTACACAGTTCCCCGGGTGGGGATCTTCAAGCAATATTACGAGATGGGACAACAGGGCGAAACGCTCTATGTTAAGGAAATTTCGGGCGAGGAATGTGTGGAGCACTACGAATTCATGTGCACCCTGCCGGTGCTGGGGGACGTACTTCGAAAGCTCAAGGAGACCAATGGGGCCTTTCCATCGTCACAGACAGACCATGTGGTCTATTTCAAGTACGGCTATCTATTGTTCATAACCCGGGAAGCCGTTCCCGAGGCATATGATATCTTCAAGCGGTTTACCGCCGTTTTTGAGCAGACCTACACCCGTTTCCTGGATCTGAAAAGGGCCGAGGCTCAAGCCCGGGAGGCCCGAATCGAAACGGCCCTCGAACGCGTGCGGGCCCGGGCCCTGGCCATGCAGCAGCCCGAGGAACTGAAAGACGTGGCCCGGGTGCTGCGCCACGAGATGGGCCTGCTGGGGGTGGAGGAGCTGGAGACCTCGAGCATCTACATCAATGATGAAGAGGCCCGCAAAGCCGAATGCTGGTATGCCATCAAAGACCTCCGGGAACAGGAAAAGATCATGGTAGCCGACCACTTTGCCCTGGACCTGCAGGATACCTGGGTGGGGCGCGAAATGCTCAAATTATATGGGTCGCAGGACGAGCAGGCCTCTATTGTGATGAAGGGGGAACACCGGAAGGAATGGATCCGCTACTGCGAAAGGCAATCCGAACCCTTCCGGGGGTACTACGGGGAGGAGATCCCCGAAAGGACGTACCACCTTTACAAATTCTCGCACGGGGCCATAGGCGTGGCCACCTCGGGCGCGCTATCCGACGAAAGCTGGGGCTTGCTCCGACGCGCCGCATCGGTGTTTTCACTGGCCTATTCCCGGTTCAGGGACCTCACCCAGGCGCGCCTCGACCTGCAGCTCCTCAAGGAAGAAAAAAAGCGGGCCGAAGACGCCCTGGCCGAGCTGCAGCATACTCAAAAACAGCTCGTGCACGCCGAAAAAATGGCCTCTTTGGGTGAGCTTACCGCCGGCATCGCCCACGAAATCCAGAACCCGCTCAACTTCGTCAACAACTTCTCGGAGGTGAGCCGCGAGTTGCTGGAAGAAATGATCGAGGAACTCAAAAAAGGGGATGCCGAAGAGGCAGACGCCATTGCGCGGGATGTCATCCAAAACCTGGAGAAGATCGTGCACCACGGCCGACGGGCCGACGGCATCGTAAAGGGCATGCTGCAGCACAGCCGCAGCGGGGATGGCAAAAAGGAGCCCACCGACCTCAACAAACTGGCCGACGAATACCTGCGCCTGGCCTACCACGGGCTGAGGGCGAAGGACAAGTCGTTCAACGCCACGATGGAAACGAACTTTGACCCATCAGTCGGAAAGATCGATGTGATACCCCAGGACATCGGCCGGGTGCTGCTGAACCTGGTGACCAACGCCTTCCATGCGGTATCGGAACAGAAAAAAGAAGCCCCCGAAGGCTATGAACCCACCGTAACGGTGAGCACCCACAAAACCGAACATGGAGTGGTAATTACGGTGCGCGACAACGGGAACGGCATTCCCGAATCCGTCCGGGAGAAGATCTTCCAGCCCTTCTTTACCACCAAGCCCACCGGGCAGGGCACGGGGCTTGGGCTTTCGATGAGTTATGACATCGTGACGAAGGGGCACGGGGGCTCCCTGAAAGTTGAATCACAGGAAGGTGCGGGAAGCAAATTTATGGTTATCTTACCCGTGTAAGCTATAAAGGCCTGTCATCCTTTCCCCCGGGGTAGGCAGCTTGCATATAAACCGAAACCGACCAACCAACAACCGCGCATGCAGTCATCGTATTCACGATATCACATTCCGATTGGCATCCTTCTTCCGCTTTGCCTCCTGATGGGGATTGTGCTTTCGTCTCAGCAGCCCAAAATCGCCTTTGAGAAGTACGGGGTGCTCGAGGGGCTGCCTGAGGAGTTTGCTTTTTATCAAGTTCAGGACCAGCAGGGATTTATTTGGTCCAGCACCCAAAACGGCCTGGTCAAGTTTGATGGGTATACCATGCGGGTTCTCAAAGGAAATAAGGACTGGGAAGACATCGGGATACGAAACCTGAATGGAGGATTGTTGTTAGACCGCAACGGCCGGTTATGGCTCGCCGCGGTATCCCGGGGAGGCGGGCTTTTCTCGTACGACCCGAAAACTGAAAATTTTACACACTATCCGAATGATCAGAACGACTCCACCAAAGTACCCTTTGAGAGCTGCAGTCTGCTCTTTGAGGATATCACCGGCGATATCTGGTTTCGGAGCGCTTCGGATGACGGGGAACAGCGTTTTCTTTGCCGGATCGATCCCGTGACACATCGGGTATCGCGTTATCCGCATGATCCCCCTTTCTTGAGCAATCCGATTGTGCTGAATTTTAAGATGTCCGAATCCAGGCGCGACAGCAGCATTTGGATCAATACGGAGGAGGATTCGAAATTGATGCGATTCAATCGGGAAAAGGACCATTTTGAGCTCATCTTCGAAAAAGGGGATACACTGCCCGGAACGGAACTTTTGGATTCCATCCAGGATATCACCCCGGCTGGAGGCAGCGGGCTTATCCCTATGGGTAACAACCGTCGTTTATACCTGTGGGACCCGCTTAAGCGCCAGGTTGCCGAATCCTATTCATTTCCCACAAATAAGGACAGTATCTGGTTGGGGACAGCCTTTGAAGATCGGATGGGCCGGATCTGGCATACTTCTTACGGACAGGTAAACCGGATAAACCGTGAAACTTCGGAAATTGAGAAATTTACCGTAGGGGCCGGCAAACTCGATTTCATTAAGGCATTGACCAACGTGCAATCTGTGATCCCTGAATTCCAAAATGAGGATTTTATCATTTTCGCCATTGCATGGCGCGATAATCAAAACAGGGGTCAAAGGACCTGGATGCGCTATGATCTGAAAAGCGGGCATTTTGATTTTTTTGACACACAATTCAACGACCCGGAAAATGAATTCGTTGAAAATAATTTTGGGCGCAAATTTTCCATGGACAAAACGGGCCTGCTTTGGATCGGAACCCGGCCCAATATGTACAAGCAAGCCCCAAAATCTAGGCAGATTGCACAATTCAAGCATGAAGATGGAAATCCGGAGAGCCTGCATAACGACACGATAGCCCGGTTTTTCCAGGACAGCCGGGGACGACTCTGGGTGGGTACAGTCAATGGCATTGCAATCCGGAATGCTGATAATAGTTTCGAACAGCAATTCAGCGGCCCTGGCAGGAGTAGCAAAAATTCCCTGGGACAGATTTTTAAAATTTATGAAGATTCCAATGGCCTGATCTGGGTGGCGACCATCGGAAAGGGTCTTTACCGATGGAATGAAACCCGTACGTACTTTGACAGGATCGTGCTGGGCCCTGGTTTGGACCTGATCGCCGGTGTATGGGAAGGCCCCGAGGGTAATCTTTGGGTTTCGGTCTGGCAGCGGGGAATTTATATCATCGATCCGAATACCGGAAAGGTTGTTCGGAAGTTCGAACCGGATAAAAAGGATACCCATGGCCTGACGAGTTCAACCATGATCCACCTGTACAGGGATTCAAAAGGCCAGATGTGGCTTGGGGATAGCCGGGAAACCGAGCAGGGACTGTACCGGTATTTACCGGAAACCGGGACCTTTAAATCCTACAGCTTTGATGCCGTGGATACGCTTACACTCAGCAGCAGCGAGATCACCCTGATCACCGAGGACGACCGCGGGCGCATGTGGGTGGGAACTGACAACGGCCTGAACCTGTATGACCGGGAAGCCGACCACTTTCTCCGGAACAACGACCTGTACGCCATTCCAAGCATTTCATCCTATGCACGTGCCGGCGATGGTAAAATGTGGTTCACCACCTACAGTGGGGATGGCCTGGCACTGGTAGGACCGGGCGTCAATGATGTTGAAATGTTCGGTGAGGAAAAGGGGTTGTTGCACAATGATGTTTCCGCTCAATTTGGAATTGAAATCCCCATCGACGATGCCGGAAAATTATGGTTGCCTACGGACCGGGGCCTGTCGGTGTTCAATCCATCTACCCGGAGTTTTACCAGTTACTTTGAAGAAGACGGGTTACAGCCGTATAGTACATTCCGAACTATATATCGGTCGCAAAACGGGGACATCTGGTTAGGGGGTAACAACGGAATAAATCACATTGTTCCCGCAACCCTCGCTGAAAAGGACCACACGCCCCCTTCCGTCGTCATAACGCGTATGGGCATCCTGGATAGTGTATACGCTGCAGCGGATGGTGTTCTTTTCGAGATGGCGGTTCCCTATTCGGAGGCGGTTACCCTAAACCATACCCAGCGGGACCTGAGTTTTGAATTCGTGGCCCTGCACTTCCTGAAACCCGAAGACAACCTGTACTCCTGGAAGCTCGAAAACTACGACGACAACTGGACGGAACCTTCCAAAGAACGTAGAGCAAGTTATACCAACCTTTCGCCCGGCGAATACACCTTCAGGGTGAAAGGTTCCAACGCCGACGGGGTCTGGAACGAGGAAGGGGCCCAGATCCGCATCACCATCCGCCCGCCCTGGTGGCAGACCGGTTGGGCCTATGCCGGGTATTTAGTCATCCTGGGGTGGATCGGTTTTCTATTCCACCGGTTTCAAAAACAGCGCACCATCCGCCAGGAACGGGAACGCTCACAGGCCAAGGAGCTGGAACAGGCCCGGGAAATCGAAAAGGCCTATGAGCAGCTCAAGGCTACCCAGGAACAGCTGATCCTCTCTGAGAAGATGGCCTCCCTGGGGGAGCTTACCGCCGGCATCGCCCACGAGATCCAGAACCCGCTCAACTTCGTGAACAACTTTTCGGAGGTAAGCTCAGAGCTCGTTGACGAAATGAACGAGGAGCTCGACAAGGGAGCCATTCAGGAAGCGAAGGCCATTGGCGGAGACCTGAAACAGAACCTGGAGAAGATCAACCACCACGGCAGGCGGGCCGACAGCATCGTGAAGGGGATGCTGCAGCACAGCCGGGGCAGCGAGGGCAAGAAGGAGCCAACCGACATCAATAACCTGGCCGACGAATACCTCCGCCTGGCCTACCACGGCCTGCGCGCCCGCGACAAGTCCTTTAACGCGTCCATGGAAACCGACCTGGACCCGAAAGCAGGCACGCTGAACGTTGTGCCCCAGGACATCGGCCGGGTGGTCCTGAACCTGGTGACCAATGCCTTCTATGCGGTTACCGACAGGGCCCGCGAGGCCGGGGCCGGCTACCAGCCCACCGTGACCCTGAAAACGCGCAAAACCGGCAAGGGGGTCGAAATCGAGGTTACCGACAACGGCATGGGAATTCCCGAAAAGAACCGCTCCAAGATCTTCCAGCCCTTCTTTACCACCAAACCCAGTGGGAAAGGAACGGGGTTGGGGCTGAGCATGAGCTATGACATCGTGACCAAGGGACACGGGGGGGAATTAACCATGTCCTCAGAAGAAGGAAAAGGCACTACCTTTAGGGTAGTCTTGCCGCAGTAAAAATTGAAATTTGAGCAAGCAAAAACAGTGACCATGAAAATACTGGTTGTAGACGATGAGCGCGATGTACAGATCCTCTTTCAGCAGCGCTTCCGCAAAGAGATACGCAATGGGGAAATCGAATTCCACTTTGCCTTTTCAGGGGAAGAAGCCCTGGCCTTGATGAATTCCATGCAGCAAAAGGCAGTATTGATCCTTTCGGACATCAACATGCCTGGCATGACGGGCCTCGAACTGCTGGAGCGGATCCGCACCGAATACGAAACCCCGCCCCCGGTGGTGATGATGATCACCGCCTATGGCGACGAGCAGAACCGCACCACGGCCGAGCGGCTGGGGGCCAACGATTTCCTGACCAAACCCCTGGATTTCAATTTATTGAAAGAAAAACTTAACACCCTGAACTGATGGCCAAGATACTGGTGGTCGACGATGAGACCGACCTGGAAGTGCTCATCAAGCAAAAGTTCCGCAAACAGATCCGCAGCAACGAATACGAATTCCTGTTTGCCTACAACGGGAGGGAGGCCCTGGAGAAGCTGGGTGCCGAACCCGAAGTAGACCTGGTCTTAAGCGACATCAACATGCCGGAGATGGACGGGCTTACCCTGCTTTCGCGCCTGAATGAGCTCAACCCCCTGCTGAAGGCCGTAATCGTCTCGGCCTACGGCGACATGGACAACATCCGCACCGCCATGAACCGGGGGGCATTCGACTTCGTTACCAAGCCGATCAATTTCGAGGACCTGACCATCACAATGGAAAAAACCCTGACCCACGTGCGGCAGATTCGGGACACCCTCAGGGCTGTAAAGGAAAACAACATCCTGCGCATGTATGTAGACGAAAACGTGCTGAACTTCATGAGCGGGCAGGAATTCGAATCGAAGATCACGGCCAGCGAACACATCGAGGCGACCGTAATGTTCATCGATGTGTGCGGGTTTACCTCCATCAGCGAGAAGGCGCCTCCGGAACTTGTGGTGAACATGCTCAACGCCTATTTCGACGTAATGGTAAAAGAGATTATTACCCACGAGGGGTATATTGACAAGTTCATGGGCGACGCCATCATGGCGGTCTTCAGGGGCCAATACCACTTAGACCGGGCCATCGACGCAGCCCTTTCCATCCGGCAACAGGTAAACAAGCTGCCCGAGATGGAGGGCGGCTTCGGGTACCGGCCCCAGGTCTCCATCGGCATCAGGAGCGGGGAAATGGTGTCGGGGAATATCGGCTCGGCCAGCCTGAAGCGCCTCGACTACACGGTTATCGGCGATACGGTTAATGTGGCGGCCCGCCTGCAGGGGGCGGCCGGGCCCAACCAGATCCTGATTGCGGAAGCGTGCTACCAGCAGGTGAAGGAATCGTTCAAATGCGAAAGGTTGGGCGAAATTGCCGTGAAGAACAAGGCAGAGAAGCTCACCGTCTACGAGGTAATGGAATAAGCCTGCCCATGCTCCCTATATTCAGAAAGCTGCGCCACCGTTTGCTGGCCGAGAATCGGTTTACCCGCTACCTGCTTTACGCACTGGGGGAAATACTGCTGGTGGTCATCGGCATTCTGCTGGCCCTTCAGGTGAACAACTGGAATGAAGACCGCAAGTTCCGCGCCCAGCAAACAGGGTTGCTCACCGACCTTACCCAAGACCTGGAGGCCAACCTAAGCGAACTGCGGTTCGGTCGTACGATGAACAGCCAATTGCTCGAGGAGTATCGCGGCCTGATGCAGGCAATCAGGGAAGACCAACCGGCTTCCCCGGCCATCGACAGCCTGTGCCTGCACCTGGAAAACTGGCACAGCGCTTATATTACCAGCACGGCTTATGAAAGCCTGAAGAACAAGGGCCTGGAAATTATCCGGAACGACAGCCTGAAAGCAAAGATCATTTCGATATATGAAAAGACCTTTGTGTTTCTGGTCGAAGACTACGATCGGATGGAATGGGAATTCGCGAGTGCAGTTAAGACGCGTATTTTGAACAATTACATTCGCTACGAAGAAGTTGAACCGGGCTCCGACAAGGGTTTGGGACTGGTTGACCCCCTGGATCCGTTGCTTTTCTACGATTTAGTTCGGGTGATGCCGGTCGATTTCGAGGCCATGAAAGCAGATGTATCATTTGTCAATATGCTCTCCCAGCTGATCCATAACCGTAGAAGGGGCGTGATCCTTTATTCCCAGGTCATTGAAGAACTCGAAGGCCTTATCGGGGACATTCAGCGTGAACTGGGTGGCCATGTTAGCGCAGACTAGACCGCCTGAATGGCCCGAAGCTCTTCCAGCAAAGCGTTTCTGCGCATGCGGCATTGCCGGTCTACCTCGAGATGACTCGCCAACAGGGCTTCCTTTTTAAGCGCTTCATTGGATCTGTCAAATTCCCGGAGCATCGCTGGAGTAAATTCCTTTTTGCCGGGATTCGTGACACATGGGTATCCGTTTTCCGCAAGCTCCGCTCCGGCCACGGTTTCAAAGATTTCAATCTCTTCGGGGGTAAGGGCCGTTAAAAACTTTTGGGTGTTGCCGGAAATAATGGGCTGGGTAAGATTGCTCCACATCGTGCCGGCGGCGGCGGTTACCTTAGACTCCTCAGAATTGAAATATTCCAGCGCCCGCTCATCGATTCCTCCTCCTAAAAATGCATTAAGCGATACAAGGACCGACGCAGGATCGGAAAGTAAGTCTTCGTATTTCAGGACCAGAGAACGGTCTGGCCCTACCCGATCGGAGATGCGCCTGGCTTTGTGGTAATTGTTTTTCCATATCGTGGCCAGGTGGTAAGCGTGTTTTTCGCCCACAAGGGTCCTTTTGAACGAAGCCGCCACATCGCGCCCGTCACGGATCAGGTGGATGTACAGGGGTTTTAAACCGTTTTCCTCGATTTGCTCAAAGTAATTGACGTTGGCCATGCTCTTGCAACACCAGAAACGGGCCCCGTCGTTGCGGGCCATCTTTTCATAAACCACCTTAAACACCTCAATCAGGGTAGGTTTCTGGCAGGCTGCTGCGATTTCTTCCCGGTCAAAGGCCAAATTCCAGGGCACGGGATTGGTTTCGATGAGCCGGCAGACATCGTGCACCAAACGGCGAAAGTTATCCGGCTCGTCCAAATTGCCATATTTATTCAAAATGGGCTGGAACACCGACAAGATATGGGGGGGGTGGTGGGCCGAAATCAGGGGGGACTGGTTTAGGATCAGCCTTAAAAGATTTGAGCCGGAGCGCTGGGTGCCGATAATCTGGATTGGCGTTAAGGCTGTGTCGGGTGTTTTCATAATAAGCTTATCGTAAAGGCGACGCCTATGAGCAGGGCGGGGTGAATTTTGGTAAAAACGGAGGCGGCCAGGGCCCCTGCAAAAATAGTCCAGGGCAGCCAATCCATCCCAAATGTTTTGATGCCGATGGTGTAGGCACCGCTGAAAATCAACCCGATTACCACGGCCCGAATGCCCATCATAACGGCCCCTATGGCCTTCAGGTGTTTGATTTTCTCATGCACATGGGTCAGCAATAGCATCAGCATGGCCGAAGGAAGAAAAATAGAAATAGTGGCAATTACAGCCCCGCTAATGCCTGCCATTTTATAGCCGATAAAGGTAACACTGCTCAAAATCGGGCCGGGTGTCACCTGGCTAATGCCTATAGCGGCGTTAAATTCTTGCAGGGTTACCCAGCCCAAATCAGACACCAGGGCCTGTTGCATGATCGGAATAATCACATACCCACCGCCAAACAGGGTTAGGCTCATACCCGAAAACACGCTCGAAAGGGCCAGGGACGCCTCCAATTGGTTCGTAGCATAGGCCAGGCCAACCAATGCCAGGCCTCCCACTGCGAGAATACCCGCCAGGGTAATCATCTCCTTGCGGGTTATTAGCCGGGAAGGCATTGTATCGACCGGGGTGGCAGCCTGTTTATCCCTGTAAAAAAAGTAGCCTGCCACCCCCCCTGTTAAGATCGTGCCGATGAGCAGGAACACATGGGTGGCCGTTACGGAAACCAAAAAGGCCAGGATGGCGAGTACCCACTGGCTGGGCAGTTTTATCTGCTTTCGGGCCATGGTATACCCCACGCTGGCAATGATGGCCGCAATTACGGGTATCACATAAGCAATGGAAGCGCTTAATTGCATCCCGGCTGAATAATACAACACCGCAAAGCCCAGAACCAACAGGGAGGTTGGCAGGAGTATCCCAAAAAAGCTGACAAAGGCCCCCCGTATGCCCGATACGACAAATCCGTAATAAACCACCGAATTAACTGCCAATGGCCCGGGTAGCATGGCGGCGAGGGAGGCCCCTTCCAGGATCTGATTATCGGAAAGCACCTTTAATTTATCGGACAGCTGCTTTTTGACCATGGCAACCAGGGCCATATGCCCACCAAACGAAATGCTGCCGATCAGGAAAAAGTTCCAGAAAAGGCCCAGGAGGGAAATTTTGGCCGGATTGCTTTTCAAACCGTTACTTGCTTGAGAAAAAAGGTGGAACGTAAGTGGCCCGGTAAGGTACCGGGATGCCAGCACCCGCCTGATACAGGATTTTTCCAGAAGGGTCCAGCACCGCCAGGCCCTCTTTGGGCGACGAACATACCAGCAGGTTGCCGTTGGGCAGTACCTGGGCATTGCCCATCTTTACGGTGAACAGCTCCTGCGGCAGGGCAATGTCCATTGCGCGTTCGGCCTTCCCATCTGCAAGCCTGTAAGAAACGATGCGTGTCTGACGCTTCCTGCGGCCGTTGTCGAAGAGCATGTAATGGTCATTCGGGTCTTTGAGGATGGCGTGCTGGTAATCAAAGGGCGGCCCGTCCATCTCGAAATCGCCTCCCTCCCCCAGCACCCATATGCGCTGGCCGGTTTTTACATCCACCTTCCAAACCTGGTTCCAGTCGCGGTACGAGATCAAAAGATTCTCGTCGGAATCAAAGGCCAGGGCATTGGCGTGGCCCCAGTCCCCATCCATCTCCTTGACGGGAATCCCATCGGGCTTTACCACGTCGAACGTACTCCATTTCCAAAGGATTTCCCCCTGTTTGTTGAATCGGATAACCGCACTGGAAACGGCCAGCTCCCGGGTGCCGCCCATCTGGTATGGGATACTGTCGTATACCAGGGCATATACATCCCCGTTATGGTCGATCACCTCGTGGTGCGCCATCAGGTGCTGTTTGGCCAGGTCAATATCGAAAGAAACCCGGCCATCGAGGGTATACCCAATGATGCGGTCCCCGGCGCTGTTATTGTCTTTGGGGTCGCCCACCAACACAGCCACCTCATTCGACGCGGTCAGGTGGGATAGCTTGGGGATACGCGGGGTGTGCTGGTACCAAACAACTGCCGATTCGTTGTTGAGCATGTAGACCAGGCCGTCTTGCTGGCCTTTTTTCTGGGTCAGGATATAGCCGTCAAAGGCATTGCCGGTATTTATTTTTTCACTCACCTGAACCAGGGTGCTGTCTGGGGCGGGTGTGCGGAAATCCAGGGCGGCGGAGATCGCGTGGTCCTGATGCAAAATTTCCACCGCGTAGTCCCTGCCTGGTTTCAGGCAGGCCAGCAAGACATTCTGGGTTTTCCCGGGTGGCAATCCCTTCAGGAAAAAGGCCTCCCCAGATTTAAGATCACTGATGCGTACCGAGACTTCGATGGAATCCTTTAAGCTGAATTGCAAAGCCCGGACCCCGGGGTTTGCAGTTTCGCCCAGTATCGGTGCTGCTGTAAAATAGTTTTCAGACCGACAGCCGTTGGAGGTAATTAAAACAAGTGCAGCGGCAAGAAAAAATAACGATTTCACTCCGAAAATTGACCTTTCTCCCATGCCATTGATTTTAGTGCATCCTGTTCATTACCGCAGTAGCCAACCTCACTATCCAGAAGGGTATTAGTGTCTTCCCTATCTAAAGAAAAACCGGGCAGAGAACAGCGGCAAAACTACCAATTTTCACCGAAATGAGGTAATTTCTCCAAACAGTTGCGATCCTTTCAGACCAAAGGGCCAAGCCAAATTTTGACACGACAAGGCGCGTTGTGTCCCAAATTACGGGGACTGTTCGCCCTGCAAGGCCTATAGCCGGAAGCTGCACAGAAAGGCCCCGGACCTTATGTGATCCACTTCGGCGCTTCAGAAGTCGAAGGGGAAAACATTCAGGTCCAATCCCGGCCGCCGACCCCCTGAAATGCAAAGACCCCGGCACTTCTGCCGGGGTCAACGCACTAATACTACTAAGATAAAAGGCTTACCGTAACCGGTCCACAGATTTTACGAGCTCCTCATCCCGCTTGACAGCCCTGTTGGCCAGGACCAAAAAAACGATAGAAAACACGGGGATTAGCAGCCCAATACCCTTCTCCGAGACCGAAGTCTCTCCGGATAGGTTTAGGGTCCGGTACACGAAAGTTCCTAGTAAAAAAAGGTTCAACAAAATATTCAGTCGGTTCAGTACGAACTGTTGCTGGCGGGTTTTATAACGCGTAACCGCAACAAGGGCAAGCAGGGCCGAGGCGTAAAAAGCCAGGGATATCCAAAGTATTTCCCCGGCGTATACCGGCTTGCCTGCCGCATCAGACCAAAGCGGAGCCCAAAACGGCAAGAGGCCGGCGGCCAGGGCCACCAGCAACATATAAACCGTTTGGGTGCGTTGGAGCATGGTTATACTGCGTTACGTTTATAGTTCAAGGTCCAAAATGGCTTCCCTGAACGAAGCACAAAAATAAGGAGATTCACGATTTTGACGAAACCTTTCCGCCGAAAGTTCAGACCGGGCTGGCCATTGGTCGCAAGCGTCTTATTCTAAGGGGGTTCAGCCGGTGCCTGCAGGCATAATTAACACCCTGGCAGCATCAAAATTGGAATTTTATTTGTAGGTTTGCAACGTTATTAGTTTTAGCACTCACCAAAAAGGGCGTTCATGCCCTGGATCTATCCGAATAACATTTCTTCAACCGTATTGAATTACCGTATTGAATTTTAGATTCATCGTATAACTTTTTTGAACTCATTCATGTTTGAGATTTCTGAACTTAAGGCTTTGAAGCTGCCTGAGCTTCAAGACATTGCCAAAGATTTAAATGTCCCCAAGTACCGCACCATGAAAAAGCTGGACCTGGTTTACCAGATCCTGGACCTGCAGGCCAGCAACCCAGCCGCCGTACGCGAACAAAAACAGGACACCACCGAGCCTGCCCCAACCCCCTCCCCCGAACGCGGGCCCAAACCGCAAAGAGGCCGCGACCGCCGCGAAGGCGGCAACCGCTCCCGCCACCAGCAGAATGGTGAAACCAAGCCTGAAACGCCGGTTGCCGACGGTGAGGCTCCTCAGGGCGAAGAGCGCCCTAAAGAAGAGCGCCAGCAGCGCCAGGAAGGTGGCGAGGGCCAGCAGCGCCAGCCGCGCCAGCACCGGCAGAAAGAACACAAGGAACCCCGCGAACACAAGGAACCCCGCGAGCGTAAAGAGCCGCAGCAGCATAAGGAGCAGCAGCAGCATAAGGAGCGCAAAGAACCGCACAAAGACCGAAAGGGCCCCAAAGAGCCCCGCGAAGCATCCGAATACCCAGCAGACCGCAAAAACGGCAACTTCGACAAAGACCAGCGCAACAAATACAAACAGCCCGAATACGAGTTCGACAGCATTATCGACAGCGAAGGCGTGCTCGATATCATGTCAGACGGCTATGGCTTTTTGAGGTCTTCCGATTACAACTACCTCTCCTCCCCCGACGACATTTATGTGTCTCAGTCGCAGATTCGCCTGTTTGGCCTGAAGAGCGGCGATACCGTTTTGGGGGCTGTACGGCCTCCCAAGGAAGGAGAAAAGTATTTCCCCCTCATCAAGGTTACCAAGATAAACGGCCTGGACCCTGCAGTGGTGCGCGACCGCGTGTCTTTCGAGCACCTTACCCCGCTCTTCCCCAAGGAGAAATTTAACCTGGCCGAGCGCCAGAGCAACATCTCTACCCGCATCATCGACCTGTTCTCCCCTATCGGAAAAGGGCAGCGTGGCATGATCGTAGCCCAGCCGAAGACCGGTAAGACCATGTTGCTGAAAGATATCGCAAACGCCATTTCGGCTAACCACCCCGAGGTGTACCAGATAATCCTGCTCATCGACGAGCGGCCCGAAGAGGTAACCGACATGCAGCGCAACGTGCGCGGCGAGGTGGTGGCCTCAACTTTTGACAAGGAGGCTACCGAACACGTTCGCGTGGCCAACATCGTCCTCGACAAGGCCAAGCGCCTGGTGGAATGCGGGCACGACGTGGTGATTCTTCTCGATTCGATTACCCGCCTGGCGCGGGCCTACAACACCGTGCAACCGGCTTCCGGAAAAGTGCTTTCAGGGGGGGTCGACGCCAATGCCCTGCACAAGCCGAAACGTTTCTTCGGAGCTGCGCGGAATATCGAAAATGGCGGCTCACTCACCATTATCGCCACCGCCCTGACTGAAACGGGCTCCAAGATGGACGAGGTAATCTTCGAGGAATTCAAAGGAACCGGCAACATGGAACTGCAACTCGACCGCCGCATCTCGAACCGCCGGATTTTCCCGGCCATAGACCTGGTGGCTTCCAGCACGCGCCGCGACGACCTGCTGCTCGACGAGAATACGCTTCAGCGCATGTGGATCATGCGCAAATACCTGGCCGACATGAACCCCATCGAGGCCATGGAATTCATGGAACAACGCATCAAGCAGACCCGTACCAACGAGGAGTTCCTGATGACGATGAGCCAATAGCAAAGCGCTTGCAGCGACTACAAACCCGGCCCCGTGCCGGGTTTTTTCATGGGTCCGGAAATCTAGCGGCGCCCCAAAGGGAAAGGGTTCAGATGCGCTTTACGCCAACCCGAAACCACACTGGCCCTGACCCATTTGCAGACCCAATCATCCGTTTGCTGCTTCAGGGATTTATCATGGTCATGCAGGGCTGCCTTCTTATCGGTTTCTGTAGAATTCGTATCTTATAGGGTGTACCTGTATCAGTAAGGCCGGCATGCTGTTGGTTTCTAAGTTGCATTCCTTTGCTTCAGAACAAACGATTTATCTGGCTTAAAGCGCATATCCAATGTTTGAAGGTTTTATGGAAGCTTTGATAAACCAGCCCTTTTTGTTCATTTTTGCACTGGTATTGGCCGTGTCCCTAATCCGGTATAAACGGTATTATGACACGCCGCTGCGCTACTTCCCGGTTCTGCTGATGTTTAACGTTCTCACGGAGATTCTGGGCATGCGCATTATAGAAGGCAAGGACGGGAGTATTGTTTACGCCAACTTTTATTCCAACCTCAACTGGGTGGCCTACAATATCCAAACCATTTTCTTTATCCTGTACATACTTTATATCTATCTGGCCTATCTCGAAAATCCAAAACTCCGAAAGGGGCTCCGTATAGGTATCTCCCTCTATGTGATCGTGAGCATTTGCAATATTTTTATCCAGGATTTTGTCACTCAGTCACAACTCTATAGCTATATGGTGGGCGTGCCACTGGTGATCTTTTATTCCGCCATGTATATCAGGCGGGAATTCCAAAATAAAGAAATGGCAGGCATGATGCACCGCAATTTATTGTTGTGGATCAGCCTGGGGAATCTGGTGTTTTTTATGGGGTATGCCCCGTTGAAGATCTATCGGTCATTCTGGGCAAGCGATCTCTGGGCAGAAGTTGAATGGATCCGCAATGCCCAGCTTGTACTCATATATTTTCTCCAGTTCTGCCTGCTGGCCGGCTTCCTGCTGATGGGACGCATGAAAAAACCCAAGGTCAACGTTTAGTTGACAGTACCCGTTGTACCTGACTGGCCCGCATGAGTGAACCGCAGGTTTACCGGTTATGGGCATGGAAGGCTGTCGTTATTTGAGGAGATACCCTACTGGGTATAAAAAAACCCCGGACCGGGCCGGGGTTTAAAATGGGGAAAGCGGGCTGCTTATAAATGAGCTACTTGCTTCATGAGTTTGCTCTTCAGGTTGGCCGCCTTGTTCGAGTGGATGATATTGCGCTTTGCCAGCTTGTCGATCATGCTCACCACAGAAGGCAACAGGGCCTCAGCCTTTTTCTTGTCTTCTTCGTTGCGCAATTTCTTGATCGCGTTGCGGGTAGTTTTGTGCTGATAGCGGTTGCGAAGGCGTACGGCCTCGTTCCGGCGGATGCGTTTTAATGCAGACTTGTGATTTGCCATGTTTTTTACTCTAAAGCGGCTCCGTTGCGGAACCTTTTAATTGACCTATTTCGTAGCCCGTAGGGGAATCGAACCCCTGTTACCAGGATGAAAACCTGGCGTCCTAACCCCTAGACGAACGGGCCGTTATTTCAGCTAGCAGCTCGCAGCGACGGTTAACGGGATGCGAATGCGCTGCAGTAACAGCTTCGTAGCCCGTAGGGGAATCGAACCCCTGTTACCAGGATGAAAACCTGGCGTCCTAACCCCTAGACGAACGGGCCGTTATTTCAAATTGCAGTCCGAAGTGGCAAAAGGCAGTAACTGCCAACCACCTGCCGAAAGCAAAAGTTACCTTCCGATAAGGCAGGTGCAAAAATACAATTATTTTTTACCAGTACAACACCCTTTCGGGATTTTTTGCGCCTAATACGCCTTGGCGAAAATGACCCGGTAAGGCGATGGTTTTCCGGTAACTACGCAGCGCCCAGGATCGGCTTTCGGATCGAGCGGAATGAGGCGTATGGTCGCCTTGGTCTCGTCCTTGATCCGTTCTTCTGTTTCAGGTGTGCCGTCCCAATGGGCCGATACAAACCCGCCCTGTTTTTCAAGGACCTCCTTGAATTGCTCGTAGGTGTCTACCTCGGTAATATTCGCGTCGCGAAAGGCCTCGGCCTTTGTGAAAATGGCCTCCTGAATTTCGTCCAGCAACGACACTATGCGGTCGGCTATGCCCTCCATGGGCACCACTTCCTTGGCAAGGGTGTCGCGGCGGGCGAGTTCCAGGGTGCCGTTTTCGAGGTCGCGTGGGCCGATGGCCAGGCGAACAGGCACCCCTTTGAGTTCGTATTCGTTGAACTTGAAGCCGGGCTTGTGGGTGTCGCGGTCGTCGTATTTGACCGAGATACCTTTGGCCTTGAGTTCCTCCATCAGGGGGTTAACTTTGGCGCCGATGGCCGCCAACTGGTCTTCGCCCCGGTAGATGGGCACGATTACCACCTGGATGGGCGCCAGCTTAGGGGGCAGCACCAGGCCATTATCGTCGCTGTGGGTCATGACCAGGGCGCCCATAAGACGGGTGGAAACCCCCCAGGAGGTAGCCCAGACGTAATCGAGGCCGCCCTCTTTGGTGTCGAATTTCACATCGAATGCCTTGGCAAAATTCTGGCCTAGAAAATGGGATGTCCCGGCTTGCAGCGCCTTGCCGTCTTGCATCAGGGCTTCGATACAATACGTCTCCACGGCCCCGGCAAAACGCTCCCCGGGGGTCTTGGTCCCTTTGATGACGGGCACCGCCATAAAACGCTCGGCAAAGGTGGCGTATATGCCCAGGATAACTTCGGCCTCGGCAATGGCCTCGGCCTCGGTGGCGTGGGCCGTATGCCCCTCCTGCCAGAGGAACTCGGCCGTGCGCAGGAACAGGCGGGTGCGCATTTCCCAGCGCACCACATTGGCCCATTGGTTAATGAGCAGGGGCAGGTCGCGGTACGACTGTATCCACTTGCGGTAGGTATCCCAGATTATGGTTTCCGAGGTGGGCCTGACGATGAGCTCTTCTTCGAGCTTGGCGGTTTCATCGACCACGATGCCGCTGCCGTCTTCGGCGTTCTTGAGGCGGTAGTGGGTCACCACCGCGCATTCCTTGGCAAAGCCCTCTACATGGCTGGCTTCCTTGCTCAGGTACGACTTGGGTATGAACAGGGGAAAGTAGGCATTCTGGTGGCCTGTGTCTTTAAACATTTTGTCCAGGGCGGCCTGCATCTTTTCCCATATGGCATAGCCGTAGGGTTTAATTACCATGCAGCCCCTTACCCCGGAGTTTTCAGCCAGGTCCGCTTTTACCACCAGCTCGTTGTACCACCTGGAGTAATCCTCGCCGCGCTTCGTTAAATTTTTGCTCATCGAAAGTTGTTTGGCACAGTAGTTGTACTGCTATACATCGAAATAATTGGTCAAAACTAATTATTTTTAGTATGTTCAACAATAAATAAAAATTGCTGTCATGTCTTTATCGCCAAACCCCACCCATACACGGTATGCCGCCTTTGCAGGGCTCATCGGCTTGCTGATGGCTTCCTGCGGTTCATACCAGCAGGCTTCTTATTACGACTACGACGGAATTTACAGCAGCGGCTCTGAAACCGGGGTTGTTACCCGTCAGGAGCAGGCCCCGCGCCGCCAGGCTGAACAGAAAAAGAGTGACTTCTACGAGAACTACTTCGGCGAACGGGCCGAGGAACTCGGGCAGGCACTCAACAGCGAAGCCTTTACCGACATCGATTCCTATACCAGTACAGACAGCCTGGGCGTCGCCCGCGACAGCCTGATGGGCGACCCGAACGACTACCTGGCCTATGACAACGATTACCAGGGTTACGGCGGCTGGGGAGACCAGGGCGGCAATGTAACCGTAAACGTCTACGGCGGCAATTACGGCGGTGGATGGTATGCCCCCGGCTATTATAACAGCTGGGGCTACTACGGCTGGTACAGTCCCTGGAGGCCTTACTCCTGGTATGGATGGGGATGGGGTTACGCCGGATGGTACAATCCGTGGTACGGATATGGCTATTACCCTTATTACGGCTATCCTTACTACGGGTATCCCTATTACGGTTACCCCTATTACGGGCGCTATCCCTACAACGGTTACGCCTATGGGTATAACAGCGGCCGAAGGGGTTATTACAACAACAATTCCCAAAACCTCAACAGCAGCCGCTACAGTGCCACGGCCAGTAACTCCCGTTACCGGACCAACAGCGGACGGTCTAACCTGAACAGCACCAGCGACCGCTACGCCAGCAGCTCCCGAATTAACCGCAGCCGCGTCAATGTAGATGCCGCAGCGCGAAACCAGGCTTACCGCACCAGCCGCAGCAGTCGCACCTCCAACTATTACGACGCTACCGGGCGCAGCACCCAGAGATATACCACAACCGACAGGAGCGGCACCAATGGCCGGACCTATTCTTCAGGGTCGACCTATGGCCGGAGCCCGGGCACATACAACAGTTCCGGAAGCACTTCGGGAAGGACCTACCGCAACTACAATTCAGGCAGCCAGTCCCGTTCCTCGGGAGGTAGCTACCGCAGCAGCGGAAGCAGCAGCCGGCCCTCCGGAGGCAGTTACCGCAGCAGTGGCGGCAGCAGCCGTTCTTCAGGAGGCAATTTCAGCAGTGGCGGCAGCAGCCGGTCTTCCGGGGGCAGCTTCAGCGGCGGAGGCGGCGGCAGCCGGTCTTCCGGCGGTGGCAGCAGGTCTTCCGGCGGCGGACGTTCCGGTGGAAGAAGCAACTAGCCAGTCAGCCCTACATCCTATCTAAAAAGCCTTGAACATGAAACGTATCATCACTTTCATCCTGCTTGGGGTGTGCGCCGCCGGCAGCGCCCAAATCGCTCAGGACGTACTGCGGTACGGCCTTGAAGAAATCCACGGAACAGCCCGGTACCAGGCCATGGGCGGGGCTTTCGGCGCCCTGGGGGGCGACCTTTCTGCCCTTAACGTGAACCCGGCCGGGTCGGCCGTTTTCGAAAACGGCACCTTCTCCATAACAGGCGGGGTATACAACCGTCAGAACGGCGGGGCTTTTTCCGGACCCTACACGGGCACCAACATGAGCTCCACCGAGCTGGGCCAGGTGGGCGGTGTATTTGTCTTCAAGAGTGCACCCGGTCCCGGCTGGAACAAAATCGCCCTGAGCATCAATTACGACATGGTCGACAACTTCGACAACGAATTCCGCGTGCTGGGCAACAGCAATATCGGGGTAGACAACTACTTCCTGAATTTCGCGCAGGGGGAACCCCTCGGGCCCCTGCGGGTGCAGGAGGGCGAAACCATCGTGGATGCCTACCTCGACATTGGTTCAAGCCTGGGCTTTGGCGCCCAGCAGGCCTTTTTGGGCTTCCAGGCTGGCTTTATCGACCCTGTTGACCCCGATGACGACGCCAATACCGACTATTTTTCAAATGCCAGCTACAACTCCGTAAACCAGGATTACCGCCAGCTGTCTAACGGCTTCAACAGCAAATTCATCATGAACATCGCCGGGCAATTCCAGGAAAACCTCTATTTGGGGGCCTCCCTGAATTTCCACGGGGTGTTGTACGAGCGGGTAAGCTACCTCGACGAGAGGGGCTACGACTCGGGTTCGGCCATACAGGCCTCGAGCTTTGACACCTTCCTCCACACCGAGGGGACCGGCTTCTCCTTCAACCTGGGGGCCATCGCCAAGGTGAATGAGACCGTGCGCCTGGGGGTTGCTTACCAGTCGCCCACCTGGTACGAGCTTACCGACGACTTCTCCCAACGCGCCAATACGGATTTCATCGACAAGAACCCCGACATCACGGCTATTAATTTCGGCGTGGTTAACCTATTCGGAAAATACACCATCAAGACCCCGGCCAAGTATACCGGCAGCCTGGCCTTTATCTTCGGCAAGTCGGGCCTGATTAGCCTGGATTACGACTACCAGGATTTTTCCAGGGCAGAGCTCAGGCCAACGTCCGATCCGAACTTCAGCACGGAGAATGCCTATATGGCTGCAAACTTAGGCGGGGTATCCACCTTCCGCCTGGGAGGGGAATACCGGGTAGACCGGGTTAGCTTCAGAGGCGGGTACCGCTTCCAGCAAAGCCCCTATACAAGCAACTCTGCCTGGGGCGACCTGCAGGCCTATTCAGGCGGCCTTGGCTACAGTTTTGGCCCGCACCGCCTCGACTTCGCCTACAGCCGCAGCGAACAGGACACCGGCGAGGCCCTTTTGGATGGCGGGCTCCGCGATGCCACCGTCAATCGGGTACAGCACTATTACACCCTGGGCTACACGCTCAATTTTTAGACGCACCTAACGCAAAACTAATCGAAAGCCCCCTTGAGGGGCTTTTTGTTTGGACGGCATTCAAGGAGGTTTCCTGATTGGAAATTGCAGGGTTGAAAGGTACCTTGGCAACCTGGGGGCAAGGGGATGTTTCCCCTGGGGCTTCGCCTGGCAAATATTTGGAAAGTCGCCAGGGTTATGCAGGGTTCGCGCTTAACTTGAAGTTTGGGCGGGGGTGGGGCAAGTGCGCCTATGTAAAAACATTGGAGCGCAGTTCCATGCCTCCCCTACCGCTTCAGGGTGAAATGCGCCCGCACCAGGTTGGCCACCAGCACCCCCTGTAAGTCGCGGCTGTATTCCAGCCGGAACCAGTAGTCGGATGAGGGCATGGGGCGTCCGTTAAAATTACCGTCCCAGCCCAGGCTGGTCTCGTCAATCTGCTTGAGCAGCTTGCCATAACGATCGAAGATAGACACCACCGGATCGGTAAGGGTTTCAATGCCGAGGATGTGCCAGGTTTCGTGCAGG
This sequence comes from Robiginitalea sp., assembly GCA_024642005.1. GTDB lineage: Bacteria > Bacteroidota > Bacteroidia > Flavobacteriales > Flavobacteriaceae > Robiginitalea. The sequence continues at coordinate 22,910 of JAHECA010000022.1, forward strand.
CCGTCTCCGTTCGGGGTAAAGAATTTGGGGTAACCCACTACCAAAAAGGGAATGGGCTCGGTGGTGCCGCAGCCATTCTTGTCGTTGATCACCACGGTATTGATGCCAGGTGGCACGTCGCGGAATACCGGGTCGTCCTGGAATTCGCCCCCGTTGATGGCGTATTCGTAGTCGCCGTTGCCTACAACGGTAAATTCTACTGTATTGCTATCGGAAAGATCATCTAGGATCGTAATTCCATTTATAGGATCCAATTGGGGAACTCCGTAAAAGATTATTAGGATATCATCCCGAATTACCGGCCCAACGTTGGGAGTTATTTCCACAAAATACCTCCCTGAGTCTGGGCTGGAAACCACCAGTTCTTCCCCGAAGGTGCCGCTTCCGGGCAGGGTGGCGTCAATAACCCCGTCGTCTTCGTAATCGACAGTCCAGACCACCGAGGCGATGTCGGGTCCGGCCGGGGAATTCAGAGCGGACAGTTGTATGGGAGGATCAGTCTCGCAAGCCGAGATGTCCAAGCCGAGAAATTCGTCCCGCAGCGTGCAATCGAGGGCGGTTTGCTGGTTCTGGTTTACCGAATTGCCCGTAAAGGTGAGCGAAAAAGGTTCCGGGTCGCCGTCAAAGTTCGTGTTGTAGTTGTTGATGAGCAGGTAATACAGCTCGCCGGGCTGCACGTCAATCCACTCGTCGTAGGTGTTCTGGCTGCCGGTCAGGGGAGGCTCCCCGTTCTGTCCGTTTGCCGGGTTAACACCAACCCCTGTGAAAGCCGTATTGTTTACCTCGTAATTGCAGCGGATGGGCTGGGCCACGCCGCTGCTAATATCCGCACAATCCACATCGGGACCGTACAGGGCAAAATCCCACTCGGCTGTAATGGTGCCCGTGGCCCCCGGCAACGCCTGTATATCAAACCCAATGGTGCCCCCGGTGCCGGCCCGGAATACGAACCAGGAGGTGTTGTGCTCGATATTGGCCGAGGCGATGCTCCCCTTTTCCAGACAGCCCGATTGCCTGATCACATCCGGGTCGAAATCGTCCACATCACCGCTGCCGTCGTTAAAGGTAAAATAGGTGGTATCTGCGCACACCGGAATGGCGCTTCGGCAATCGGGCGAATTTGGAGAACTCTGGGCCTGGAGCAAAGGGCTGCACAACAGCAGCCCGCCCAGCCATAGCAGGAAACTTCTCATAGACGAGGGGCGCGAATTATCGTATAGTATAACTCGAATGGCCTTGATTTAGTATGCTCCTGCAGGTGTTTTTGCCCATTTCTCGATCAATGGGGCGCCGGGGGTTCCCGATCAGCGTTTCAGGGCGAAATGGGCGGTCAAATAACGCGCTTCGACCCGTTCGCCCTGCGCATCCATATAGGTGAGCCGGAACCAGTAGTCGGTATCGGGCAGTGGCTGCCCGTTAAAAGTGCCGTCCCAGCCGGCGCTGGACTGGTCAAGCTGCTTCAGCAGTTTTCCGTAGCGGTCAAAAATATAGACCTCGGGCTGGTCCAGGTGCTGTATCCCAACAATTTGCCAGGTATCGTTCACCCCGTCCCCGTTGGGCGTAAAAAAAGGCCTGAATCCTACCACCGTGATGGTTTCGGTTACCCGTCCGCAACCCTGCAGGTCGCGCACATACACCTGGTGCAGGCCCGCCGGCACCTCGTCAAAAACCGGGCTGGCCTGGAACGAACCGGCATCGAGGGCATACTCGTAATCGCCGGCAGCGGCGGTCTGGATGGTAACCCGATTGGCTACCTGCATGTCTTCGATCAGAATATTGGCTATGCTCGGGGCTTCCGAAATGCGCACTTCGACGCTTCGGACGGTTTGACAGGAAAGGCCGCCGCCCTGGCGTGTGGCCCTAAGGGTGTAGACCCCAGGCTGGCTAACGGAGATACGTGGGGCGGTCTGACCGGTACTCCACCGGTAGTTTACCCCGGGCTCCGGGTTGAGAGGCCCCAGGTTTACCCCGGCTGCATTCTCGCAGAGGAGCTCCACTTCAGGAAAATCCAGCACGGGTTCGGCCACCATATCGAACCGGAACGATTCGGAGGCGTCATAACACTGCGGGTTCTCCAGGGAAGTGGTACGCACAAACACGGTATAGGATCCGCCTATCGGGTCGTAGTTTTGCGGGAGGGGGTTTGCGTTTTGCTGCGCATCGGCGGCGCTGCCGTGGTAACTCACACGAAAGGCAGCCGGGTCTTGCGGGCCCAGCGCTTCGGCGTCCTTGGCGCTGAGGTCGAGCCCTCCCTGCCCGCTGCACAGGGCCTCGTCGGCCAGGGCATAGGTCAGGGGAATCGGGCTGAAACCCACCTGTACATCGCTGATTATCGTTGAGCCGTCGGGCAGGCTAACCTGCACCCGATAAGTGGCCGGGGTGGTAGCCACGTAGGCAGGGGCCGTTTCGCCTGGGAGGGTCGCAAAGCCCGAGCCGGTATCGGCAAACCATTGGTAAGCCGTGGCCCCTGGTGTGGTAGCGTCGAGCGGTACGGAATCGCCCTGGCAGGCGGCAACAGGCGGGCCGAGCAGGTTGCTCACGATGGAACAGTCGAGGGCGTCGAAGGGGTTGGTCACAAAGATCTGCCCCGAAAACTGGATGCTGAAGCCCGAGTTGGTATTGCTGAAGTTGTTGATAAGCAGGTAGTAGTCTTCCCCGGCCTGCACGTCGAGCCAGGGCTCATACTGGTAGGTGCCGGTATTCCCGGTGGGGTCTGCCCCCACCCCCATGTAGGAGGCCATTTCCCGGTTGTCATAGAAATTGCAGCGCACCGGGTCGCCCAGGCTGCTGCAATCGCCGGCCTGATACAGGGCAAAATCCCAGTCTTCGGCCGGGTCGAAAGAGATGTTGAAGCCGAGCTGGCCAGCTGCCGCGGTTCGGAAGCGGTACCAGGCCGAATTGGATTCGATAAAACCGCTGAGGCTGGTTTCCAGGCAGCCCGTCTGGGAGGCCCCGCCGAAATCGTCGGCCCCGAAACCCGATGTACCCCCGTTTACCGGGGTATTGCTGCAGATGGGCACAGCCGTGCCACAATCGGGGGTAACCTGGGCCTGAAGCCCCAGGGCTCCCAAGAGCAACCAACAAGCCAGATACCAATTCAGATACCTCAAAATGCGCATGGTAGAATTTGTGAAGCTCCAAATTAGACAGGTGAGGCGAGGTGGGCGAATTTATGTTGTGTAGCCGTGTTTTCGGGCCATAAAGTGCCATTTTATGTATATCTTTGCCTTTTGAAAATCACGAACCGATGAAAATCGACTCTGCCCTGGAAGCCTCGCACGACGCCCATGGAGACGACCACTTTTCGGGCTCGGAGGAAACACCCCTCCGGGAAGACGCGTTTTTGCTGAGCGACACCGAAAAAATCGAACGCATCTCCCAAAACGTACGCGAGATCATGCTTACCCTGGGCCTCGATCTGAACGACGACAGCCTGAAAGGCACCCCCGAGCGGGTTGCCAAAATGTATGTGCGGGAGGTATTCGGCGGGTTGCACCCCGATCGGCGGCCCAAGTCGTCTACCTTCGAAAACAAATACAAGTACGGCGAGATGCTGGTCGAGAAGAACATCATCGTCTACAGCACCTGTGAGCACCACCTGCTGCCCATTGTCGGGCGGGCACACATCGCCTATATTTCTGGCGGCACCGTGGTGGGCTTATCCAAAATGAACCGCATCGTAGATTACTTTGCCCGCAGACCCCAGGTACAGGAGCGCATGAACATACAGATCGTTCGCGAACTGCAGCGGGTATTGGGCACCAAGGACGTGGCCTGCGTAATCGACGCGAAGCACCTCTGTGTGAATTCCCGCGGCATCCGCGATATCGACAGCAGCACGGTAACGGCTGAATACGGCGGGCGCTTCGGGCAGGAAGAGGCGCTGCGCCGCGAATTCCTGGATTACATTAACCTCGAGACCGAATTTTAAGGCTGCAAGCCATGGCGTTGTATAAGGAGCAAACCCTGAAGGTTTACAATTCCCTCTCCGGGGAAAAAGAAGTATTCGAGCCCGTGCACGAAGGCCACGTGGGCATGTATGTGTGCGGGCCCACGGTCTACAGCAACGTGCACCTGGGCAATTGCCGGACCTTCATCTCCTTCGACCTCATTTTCCGCTACCTGCGGCACCTGGGCTACAAGGTGCGCTACGTGCGCAACATCACCGATGCCGGGCACTTGGAAGACGATGCCGACCATGGCGAAGACAAGATCGCCAAAAAGGCCCGCCTTGAAAAGATTGAACCCATGGAGGTGGTTCAGCGCTATACGATCGACTTCCACAACATCCTGCAGAAATTCAACCTGTTGCCGCCTAGCATCGAGCCCACGGCTACCGGGCATATTGTGGAGCAGATCGAGCTCATCAAGGAAATCCTCCTGAAGGGCTTTGCCTATGAGACCAACGGTTCGGTGTACTTCGATGTGGTTAAATTCAACGAAGACCACACCTATGGCAAACTGAGCGGGCGCAAACTGGAAGACATGATCGCCAACACACGCGAACTCTCCTCCCAGGACGAAAAACGCAATCCCCAGGATTTCGCCCTCTGGAAGAAAGCCGAACCCCAGCATATCATGCGCTGGCCCTCCCCATGGGGCGAAGGCTTCCCCGGCTGGCACCTGGAGTGCACGGTGATGAGCACCAAATACCTGGGTGAGACCTTCGATATACACGGCGGGGGCATGGACCTGAAATTCCCCCACCACGAATGTGAAATCGCCCAGGCAGAAGCCTGCTACGAGCACGCCCCGGTGCGGTACTGGCTGCATGCCAACATGCTTACCCTCAACGGCAAGAAAATGGCCAAATCAACCGGGAACAACCTGTTGCCCGGGGAGATATTTTCGGGGAACAACCCCATCCTGAGCAAGGCCTATACCCCCTCTGTGGTGCGCTTTTTCATGATGCAGGCCCACTACACCAGTATTTTGGACCTCAGTGACGAGGCCCTGCTGGCCGCGGAAAAAGGGTACCTGCGCCTGATGGACGCCCTCGACCAGCTGCCGACCCTCCCCACGGGGAAATCTTCTGAATTCGATGTAAAGGCCTGGCGGCAACGCTGCTACGAAGCCATGAACGACGACTTCAACAGCCCCATTCTGGTAGCCCAGCTGTTTGAGGCAGTCAAGGCCATTAACCTGGTGCGCGACGGGAAACAAACGGTGACGGCTGGCGACAAACAAGTCCTCGCCGAATCTTTCGAAGCGTTCGTTTACGACGTGCTCGGCCTGGAAAAAGGCCGTCGCGACGGAGTTGATACCCGGAAGCTCGAAGGCACCGTGGAACTGCTTATCGAAATGCGCAACCAGGCACGGGCCAACAAGGACTACGCCGCTTCCGACCGGATAAGGGATGCCCTGGCCGGACTCGGCATCCAGCTCAAGGATGGCAAGGACGGCACCACGTTCACCTATTGAAAAAATAGCCTTATGGCCCTAAGCCGCCTGAGCCGCCTTGCAACACGACCCCTGGTCGCCCTGGTGCGGTTCTACCAGCGTTATGTTTCCCCCCTTACGCCCCCCAGCTGCAGGTATACCCCCACGTGCTCCCAGTATACGGTGGAAGCCCTGCAAAAACACGGGCCGCTCAAAGGAGGCTGGCTGGCCCTGAAACGGATCGCCAGCTGCAACCCCTGGGGCGGTTCGGGATACGACCCCGTTCCCTGAAAACACCTTGCAGGAGGCTTTTTTTTGGAATTTGGAGCTTGGAATTTGGAATTTGCAGCCCCTCCGGGGGCGCTGGTTTTAGTATCTTAGCCACAAAATGCTATCTATGTTGTTTTTGGGCTTTACCTGGAACCCAGACGACACCCTGTTTAAACTCGGGGTGCTGCAAATCAAGTACTACAACCTGCTTTGGATCCTCGCTTTCGTGTTGGGCTGGCACATCATGAAACGGATTTTCGACCGGGAGGGGCGCAGCCGCATCGAACTTGATGCCCTGTTTATTTACACCGTGCTGGCCACGATGCTGGGTGCCCGCCTGGGCCACGTCTTTTTTTACGACTGGGACTATTACAGCCACCACCTGGCCGAAATTTTGCTGCCCATAAGGGAGGCTCCCGGCAGCAGCCTCTTTGGCATCATTAATGGATACGAGTTTACCGGCTTTACCGGGCTGGCAAGCCACGGCGCCGCCATTGGGGTTATTATCGGCATGTACCTTTTTACCCGCAAGCACCCCGGCTTCAAGATGCTCTGGATTCTCGACCGACTGGTGATCCCGGTATCCCTGGGGGCCTTTATGGTGCGGCTCGGCAATTTCTTCAACTCTGAGATCAACGGCAAGGTAACCGACGCCTCCTTCTTTCTGGCCACGCGCTTCGTGCGCGATTCAGACGACATGCCGGGCAGGCAGGCCATGGCCATAACCGGGCAGGCCACCCCCGAAAGCGCATACAAAGCCCTGGTAAACGACCCCCAGTTTGCCCACCACCTCGAAGCAATTCCCTTCCGCCACCCGGCACAACTCTATGAAGGGGTCTTGTATATCTTCGTCTTTATCGCCCTTTACCTGCTGTACTGGCGAACCGACAAGAAAGACCAGCCGGGATTCCTATTCGGCCTGTTCCTGGTACTGCTGTGGACCATACGCTTCTTCGTGGAATTTGTCAAGAAGAGCCAGGGTGGCTTCGAAGATTCGCTGGGCTATTTGTCCACGGGCCAATGGCTGAGCATCCCCTTTGTGCTGCTTGGCTTCTATTTCATGTTCCGAAATAAATCAGCCCATGCTTAATCGCTTCCGCAAACCCCTGCCGGCTGTTGTCCTGCTGGGAGCATTGGTGATCCTCGGGGCAACCGGCTGCAAGGAAGACGCCAAAACAAGCCTGAATACCGAGTCTGTTGCCTTTACGCGGGAAGGTCTGCTCAACATTTACCAGGGCCAGTCAGACACCGTGCGCCATGAGGTTGTTATCGAAATCGCCGAGACTGAGTACGAGACCCAGACAGGCCTGATGTACCGCAAAAACATGGATGATTCGGCCGGCATGCTCTTTATTTTCCCTGACGAGCGCATGCACTCCTTCTACATGAAAAACACGCACATCGCACTCGATATCCTCTTTATCAGGGGCGACCTGACCGTGGCCAACATTGCCCGGAATACGAAACCCCTGGATGAAACAGGAATCCCCTCGGCCGAGCCCGTACAGTACGTGCTCGAAATCAATGCCGGGATGAGCGAACGCTGGGGCATTGAGCCAGGTGACCGCATCCAGTTCTGGAGGAACGAGGAAGAATAGGCCTGGCCAAATCACGCAAGGCATGAAATACCTCCTAAACGGCACATCTTCTGAGCGCCTCGCCTACCGTCCGGTTGGGGAAACCGACTATGAAGCCTGGCTGCCCTTTTTCCAGGACCCTGCCAGCACGGCTTTTTGGACGGGAATACCAACAGACCCGCAGGTAGCCTGCCGCGAACAATTTAACCGCATCTTTGAGCGCTATCGGCAGGGTTTGGGTGGTATGAACGCACTGCTCGACAGGGAAACAGGGAAGTTATTGGGCCTTGCCGGCCTGTTGTTACAACAGGTCGATGGGTTGGAAGAGCTCGAAATCGGCTATTCGCTGCTGCCGGGTGCCAGGGGAAACGGCTACGCCTCAGAAGCTGCCCGGCATTGCCGCGACCAGGCCTTCGGGCACGGGTGGGCTGAGTCCCTAATTTCCATTATCCATATCCGCAACGAACCCTCGATGCGGGTGGCCCGCAGCATCGGTATGCGGCCCGACAAGGTTACCGTTTACAAAGAAAACCCGGTCCGTATTTTCCGGATCCGGGTCGGTGGAATTCATTAATTGATACGCCTTGCTGAACAGGTCAGGATTTTTTGGTCGAGCAGGTATTGATGCCAAAAGGGGCATACAAAGGACAAAAGCTAACCAGGCTGGTGAGTACGAATACCCCGGCAAGGATTAGCAAAACCAGGCCCAGGGTACCGCTTATGGTTCCGGTGTAATACAATGCCGCAATGACAACGGCTGCGATAATGCGGATCATGCGGTCTCCGCTTCCCATGTTTTTTTTCATGCTGTTTGGTTTTAGTTAGACAAGGTATTTATAAGCCAGACAACCAGATAGATAGTCGTAAGACATATCAGGCATACGCCTGCCAGCTGTATCCATTTCCGGTACTTCATCTGACGATTAAAAGTAGGCCTTCAGGGGAACAACTTTTGTGACACAGGTTACACTGGCCGGGTTTCCATCAACCATTTTGTGCCCCGGAGTACTTCCCCTAATTTAGCAAAAATTACCCACCATGCCCAGCCCGTCCCATACGGCCATCTACACCGACAACCATTCGCGCAAGTCTGAGTTTGCCCAACGGCTGCTCGAGGGCCGCCCCCCAAAGGATCTTGCCTATCTAAATGGGCTTAAGGGGGCGTATTTCTCCAATGAGTCACTGGCCGGCTTCCTGGAAGAGGAGGCGCGCCACGACAGGTCGGGCCTGGCGGTGCAGGAGGGCCGCCCTTTGAAGACCTTCTCCAGCGGGGAGCGCAAGAAAGCCCTGTTGCGCCACCTGCTCGCCCAAAAGCCCGACTTCCTTCTCCTCGACGATCCGTTCGACAACCTCGACCGCGCCTTCCAGGTTTCCCTTCGCGAGGAACTGGAGGGCCTCGGCAGTGCGCTGCTGCTGGTCCAGCTGATAAGCCGGCCGGCAGACCGGCTGGCTGGGATTGGCCATGCAGCCTTCCTCAGGGGCGAAGAACTGGTGGGTTATCCCGATTTTCAGCCGCCGCTGGTCGAGCCGGCATTTGGCCATGGCAAAACCATCCCGCCTCCCCCGGCACCCCTGCCCCACCTGCCGGAGGCGCTGGTCGATTTCCGAAACGCAAGCCTCACCTACCCCGGCAAACCCGTCCTGAAAGAAATCAACTGGACCATCCGCAAGGGGGAATTCTGGGAATTGCGTGGCCCTAACGGCAGCGGGAAAACCAGTCTCATCACCCTTATCAGCGGAGACAACCCGAAAGCCTTCGGCATGGAGCTGTACCTGTTCGGGGCCCGGAAGGGCAGCGGGGAAAGCGTCTGGGATATCAAAGGGCACATCGGGTATTTTACGCCGGCCCTGGCCGATCGCTTCCGGGGCTACCATACTGTCGAAAACATGCTTATTTCAGGACTCACCGATTCCATCGGCCTCTATGTGCGTCCCGGAGATGCCCAACGCGCCCTGGCGGCCTCCTGGCTCAGGCTGCTGGAACTGGAAGGCCAGAAAGACACCCTGTTCTGCGACCTGACGGCAGGGGAACAGCGCCTGGTGTTCTGTGCGCGTGCGATGATCAAACACCCGCCCCTGCTCATCCTGGATGAGCCCACGGCCGGGCTCGACCCACAGGCAGCGGCCCTGGTGGTGGCCCTGATCCGAAAAATGGCAGAAGAAAGCCGCACGGCCCTGGTTTTTGTATCCCATCGGGACGAGCCGGGCCTTGACCCGCCATTGGTTTTCGAGCTGGTACCCGGGCCCGATGGTTCAACTGGGATATGCCAAAGGCGCCAGGCCCATAAGGGCTAAAAAGATGCGGGCCTGAGCCGACCTGATGGCAATGGGCTTGTTCCTTTTGCTATTTTTTCCTATTTTATATATCCGCCAACCCCTTCCTCGAAGGATACAGGTTTTCAACTCGCTGGAATTGGATCCTGCCCCCCGTTTACAGATTTGTATAATCTACAGATCATGCCGGTCGCAATCACATATAAAGATTACCAAACGTACCTTTTACTGGAAGTAACGGGGCCCGGCAATACAGAATTTGTTCTTTCGGAAGGTCAGAAAGTCTGGAAGCGGATGAGCGAGCTTTGCCAGGAAATGGGCAGAAACCGGGCTTTGCTGGTCCTAAACCTGCAAAAACACATACACATTGGGATGAGCATGGACCTGGCGCGCCTGGCGGAAGAAAACGGCTGGGAACGGGAATACCGGCTGGGCATCGTTTCCAACCTGCAGAACCGCATGACCATGGACCTGATGAAGTCTTTCCTGATACACCGGGGTTTTGAAACCGAGGTTTTCGACAACCTGCGACTGGCCCGCCGGTGGCTTATCCATTGATGTTTTAGAAAAAAAAAGCCGCGGCCTCCCGGCCGCGGCTTATAAGTTACTGCTGTTCCTTAGCGGTTATTCGCTCCGGAAGATTCTTTTTTGGACAGCGTATCGAACATCAGGGGGGTGGCGATGAACAGGGACGAATACGTTCCCACCACAATCCCCACGATCATGGCAAACATAAAGCCACGCAGCGTTTCCCCGCCAAAGACGAAAATCGCCAACAGCACTACCAGGGTGGTGAGCGAGGTGTTCAGCGTACGGCTCAGGGTGCTGTTCAGGGCCAGGTTGGTGTTGATACCGCTTTTCCAGCCGCGTTCGGCAATGGTCTCCCGAATCCGGTCAAATACCACCACCGTGTCGTTAAGGGAATATCCGATCACCGTCAGGATGGCCGCGATAAAGGCCTGGTCAATTTCCATGCTGAAGGGCATCAGGGCGCTGGTGAGCGAGAAAACGCCCAGCACGATCATCACATCGTGGAACACCGCAATAACCGCCCCGAGGGAGAACTGCCATTTGCGGAAGCGCAACAGGATATACATGAAGACCACCGCCAGGGAGCCGATTACGGCCCAGACGGCATTCTTCTTGATGTCGTCGGCAATGGTGGGCCCCACCTTGCGATACTTCATCACCCCAATCTGGTCATTGGTGCCGCCCGGGGCAAAATCTTCATAGGTGGCTCCGTCGGGCAGGTATTTCTGGAGCGTATTGAACAGGATATGCAAAATTTCGTCGTCTACCTCAGTGCCCCCTTCGTCTACCTTGTATTTGGTGGTCACCATAATCTGGTTGGCATCGCCAAAGGTCTTGGCGCTGGCGCTTCCCAGGGCAGCCGTGAGCTCACTGGTAATTTCGGTGGGGTTTACCGCATGCACAAAGCGAACCTGGTAATTGCGCCCCCCAACAAAGTCGACGCCCTGGTCAAGCCCTTTGGTGAAGAGGGACACTGCCCCTATTATGACCAAGATCCCTGATCCTATATAGGCTATTTTCCGTTTGCCCAGGAAGTCGAAATCGAGGTTGCGGAACAGGTTCTTGGTAAGGGCCGTGGTAAAGTCCAGGGTCCGGCCGCGCTTGTGAAGGAACCAGTCTATCAGCAGGCGCGTTACGAAGATGGCCGTAAAGAGGGAAGTCAAAATACCAATGATCAGCGTGGTGGCAAAGCCTTTGATCGGCCCGGTACCGAATACCAGCAAGATCAAAGCCGTAAGGCCGGTGGTGATGTTGGCATCCAAAATGGAAGACAGGGCGTTGTCGAACCCGTCGGCAACAGCCTGTGACATGCCCTTTCCTTTGTTGAGCTCTTCCTTGATGCGCTCGTAAATTAGCACGTTGGCATCCACTGACATCCCGATGGTGAGCACGATACCCGCAATACCGGGCAGGGTGAGCACCGCCCCGAGGCTGGCCAGCACACCGAAGATCAGCACGATGTTGAAAGTCAGGGCCACGTCGGCAAACCAGCCTGCCCTGCCGTAATACAGGATCATCCACAGCAGCACGAAGCCCATGGCAATCAAAAACGAGGTAAACCCGCTGTCGATGGCCTCCTGCCCGAGCGATGGGCCTACCACGAACGAATCGATAATCTCGGCCTTGGCAGGCAGTTTCCCGGCCCGAAGCACGTTGGCGATATCCTTGGTTTCGTTTACGGTGAAGGTGCCGGTAATCTCAGAGCTTCCCCCTGGGATACCCCCTTTCTGGGATACGCCGGGTGCCGTATAGACGCGATTGTCGAGCACGATGGCAATACCGGTATTGTTCAGGTTGGCCTCGTTGGTGAGCTGCTGCCATTCGCGGGCGCCGCGCACGTTCATGTCCATGCCCACAGCCGGGCGGTTGTACTGGTCGAACTGGTCGCGTGCGTCGCTCACCACGTCCCCGCTCATCCGGGGCATATTGTCCCGGTTCGATTTCAGGGCGTAGAGGGCAGCCACTTCCACGCCCTGAGAGGGGCGTTCCCACATGAATTTGGTGAATTGCACCTCCTGGGGAAGCAGGCGTCGGATGCGGGGCAGGCGCAGCCATTCCCCTATCTCGGCGGTATCTTTGATGGCAGCAACGCCCACGGCAAAGCCGGGACCGCTCAGCTGCAACTTTTCAAAGAGCGGGTTGTTCTGTGCGGTCAGGTCGAGAGAATCCTGGGCCACGTCGGAGAGCAGGGAATCGATCTCGCTTTCCGGTTTGGCTTCGGGTTTTTCATCGGCTTTTACCAGCAATTTAAGTTCCTCGTTGGCCTGGATCAGGAAGTTGATCAGGTTCTGGTTTCCGGGCTCGTAAGTTTCCCAGAATTCGAGCTGGGCGGTGCTGGAGAGCAGGTCCTGGGCCCGGGCGATGTCGCGGGCGCCGGGAAGCTCCACCAGGATACGACCCGAACTGCCTTCGCGCTGGATGTTGGGCTGGGTCACGCCAAAGCCGTCAATCCGCTCGCGCAGCACCTCAAAAGCCGAAACCACAGCCTCGTCGACCTTGCGGCGGATGATGGGTTTCACTTCCTCATCGGTCATCTCAAAATTAACCTCATCGCTAAGCCCCTTGTTGGCAAAAATATCGGGGGAAGCCAGTTTGGTATCGCCCTTGATTTCATCAAAGGCATCAAAAAACAAATCGAGGTAGGTAGCATCGCTGTTCCGGGAAGCCAGGTCTGCATTGGCAAGGGCCTTGTTAAAGGCGGGGTTCTTGCTGTTGTTGGCCAGGCCGGAAAGGATGTCGCGCACCGATATTTGAAGGGTTACGTTGATCCCTCCTTTCAGGTCGAGGCCTTTGTTGAGTTCCTTTTTCTTGGCTTCCTCGTAGGAAGTAAACCCGAGGACCGGGTTCTTGGCCACCGAATCCAGGTAGCGGGCTTCGGCCTGTTCGCGCTTTGCGACATATTCGGGTTCACTGGCCGGCACGGTCGATTCTGCAAATGCAGAGGCGTCCGATTCGATCTTGGAGGTGATAAAGGTGAAGGATAACTGGTACAGGCTCACCAGTCCGAACAGCAAAGCGAAAAGCCGTATAAGTCCTTTATTATTCATTTGTTAAGTGGTTATCTGAAATTCAGTGGGTTGCTGTAAATAGCGTGCAAATATATTACTTCCCCTAGGAAATGCCAATAAAATAAAAGGTTTTGTACCCGGGCCGGTTACCAGCGGCCGGCACAGGAAAAAAGGCACCCTCCCGGGCCGGGAGAGTGCCTCAATTCGACAATGCGCAGCCGGTTAAACTTCCAGCAGGTTGTTTGTCTTGGTAACCCCCTCGGCGCTTTCGTGCATTTTGGCCTTTTCGGCAGCGTCGAGTTTCAGTTCCACGATCTTCTCGATCCCGTTGCGGCCGAGGATTACCGGCACGCCAATACAAAGGTCTTTCAGGCCGTACTCACCTTGCAGGAGGGCCGAACAGGGCACCATTTTCTTCTGGTCGCATGCAATGGCCTGTGCCAGGGCAGAAACGGCTGCGCCCGGGGCGTACCAGGCGCTGGTGCCGAGGAGTTTGGTGAGGGTGGCCCCCCCTACCTTGGTGTCTTCGGTTACCTGCCCGAGGCGCTCGGCAGATAAAAATTCGGTTACCTTGACACTGTTGCGGGTGGCGTGGCGCGCAAGGGGTACCATGCCGGTATCGCTGTGCCCGCCGATTACCATGCCGTCGACGTCTGAGATGGGTGCACCCAGGGCTTCGGCCAGGCGGTATTTGAAACGGGCGCTGTCAAGGGCACCACCCATACCGATAATGCGGTTGCGGGGCAATTTGGTGGTTTTGTGCACCAGGTAGGTCATGGTGTCCATGGGGTTGCTCACCACAATGACAATGGCATTGGGGGAGTGCTCAAGCAGGCTGGAAGAAACAGCCTTGACGATGCCGGCGTTGATGCCGATGAGCTCTTCCCGTGTCATGCCGGGCTTGCGCGGAATACCGGAGGTAATCACCACGATGTCGCTGCCGGCCGATTTTGAATAATCATTGGTAGATCCTACGATACGGGTATCAAAACCGTTCAGGGAGGCGCATTGCATCAGGTCCATCGCCTTGCCTTCGGCAACGCCTTCCTTGATGTCGAGCAGAACCACTTCGGATGCAAAATTCTTGATCGCGATGTACTCGGCGCAGCTGGCTCCGACAGCCCCGGCCCCCACTATGGTAATTTTCATAACTGTATTGCTTTTGTAAGTGTTAGAAGAGATTCAAAAATACAGTTTTTCCGGCGAAAAACCGAGCGAAACAACAGGGGATTGACACCGCTTGCAAGCCCCGAATACGGTCTTGAAACCGGCCCGACAACAGGTCATTGGTCGAAAATTCCCCTCCTGTGCCTATCATTCGTCGAAAAATAACAATATGCCCGCTTTTCCCGCGTTCCGGCTATACCCAAATCTTACAATGAACCTGGCATCATGCACTTTAACTCCCCCCGCATAGTCCTGCTGGTATTGATGGTCGCAACAGGCCTCGCCAGCTGTTCCAATGTCCCCGAAAACAACGACCCTGTTATCGGTATCTGGGCGCGCACCGAAGCGCCTGAAGGCTCATCGCACCAGACTACCCTTCGCGAGGAATGGATTTTCAACGATGTTTACCTGGGGCGGTACCACCGTTACGAGGACCAGAACATTACCATTCAAACCGATTTTACCTGGAGCTTAATCAAGAATGTGTATACCATCGAATACCCGGGTCTTGACCGGGCACCGGAGCAGGTAACCATGCACCGCAACTCCGATGGCATTACCCTGGAAACCCTGGCTGGGGAAGTCCTGGCCGAAAGAGAGTAACCCCCACAATTACCATCTATATAGAAAAAGCCCCGGAACATCTGCTCCGGGGCTTTTCATTCAGCACGTAATTTATGCGTCTATTTTCGCGTACACCGCATTTTTCTCGATAAACTCCCTTCGGGGTGGTACCTCGTCGCCCATGAGCATGGAGAAGATACGGTCCGATTCGGTGGCATTGTCGATGGTGACCCGACGCAGGGTACGCCCTTCCGGGTTCATGGTGGTTTCCCAGAGCTGTTCGGCATTCATTTCCCCAAGACCCTTGTAGCGCTGAATGGCAACGCCTCCGCCGAATTCCTCGGAAATCTCGTCCCGTTCCTTGTCGCCCCAGGCATACCTTTTTTTGGCGCCTTTCTTGACCAGGTACAGGGGTGGGGTGGCAATATAGACGTGGCCGTTCTCGATCAGCTCGCGCATGTACCGGAAAAAGAAGGTGAGGATGAGCGTTTCGATGTGGCTCCCGTCCACGTCGGCATCACACATAATCACGACCTTATGGTAGCGCAGCTTCTCCAGGTTGAGCGCCTTGCTGTCTTCTTCGGTGCCGATGGTCACGCCCAGGGCGGTATAGATATTCTTGATTTCTTCGTTTTCGAACACCTTGTGCTGCATGGCCTTTTCCACGTTCAGGATTTTACCCCGCAGGGGCAGGATGGCCTGAAAGTTTCGGTCGCGACCCATTTTGGCAGTTCCCCCGGCCGAATCCCCCTCTACCAGGAAGAGTTCGCAGCGCTGCGGGTCCTGGTCGGAACAGTCTGCCAGCTTACCAGGCAGCCCGCCCCCGCTCATCGGGTTTTTGCGCTGTACCATTTCCCGGGCCTTGGTGGCGGCATGCCTTGCCTGGGCGGCCAGAATTACCTTTTGCACAATTATACGGGCGTCGTCGGGGTGCTCCTCCAGATAATCGGTAAGCATCTCCGAAACGGCCTGGCTCACCGCAGCAGAAACCTCGCGGTTGCCCAGTTTGGTCTTGGTCTGTCCTTCGAACTGGGGCTCGGCCACCTTTACCGAAACGATGGCGGTCAATCCCTCGCGGAAATCGTCGCCGGCCACCTCGAATTTCACCTTGTCGAGCATGCCCGAGGAATCGGCGTATTTCTTCAGGGTGGTGGTAAGCCCGCGGCGGAAACCTGAAAGGTGTGTCCCCCCTTCGTGGGTGTTGATGTTGTTGACGTACGAATGCAGGTTCTCCGTATAGGAAGTATTGTAGATCATCGCCACTTCCACGGGGATGTCATTCTTCTCCCCTTCCATGGAAATGACGCTCTTTATCAGGGGTTCGCGGTTGCTGTCAAGAAAGCGGATAAATTCCTTAAGGCCTTCCTGGGAACTGAATTCCTCGTGCACAAAATCGCCTTCCTTGGTCTTCTGGCGGCGGTCGGTCAGGGTAATTCGTATCCCCTTGTTCAGGTAGGCCAGTTCCCGCATCCGGTTCGACAGGGTGTCGTAGTTGTATTCGATGGTCTGGTCAAAGATCTGGGCATCGGGATGGAACGTTACCACAGTACCCCGCTTGTCGGAGGCGCCGGTGCTTTTTACCGGGTAAAGGGTGCGGCCGCGCTGGTATTCCTGTTCCCAGACTTTCCCGTCGCGGTGAACGGTGGCCTTCAGGTGATCCGAAAGGGCGTTCACAACCGAAACCCCTACCCCGTGCAACCCGCCCGAGACCTTGTAGGAATCCTTGTCGAACTTCCCGCCGGCCCCGATCTTGGTCATGACCACTTCCAGGGCCGAAACGCCTTCTTTTTTATGCAGGTCTACCGGAATGCCCCGGCCGTTGTCTTCAACCGTAATCGAATTGTCTTCATTGATGGTTACCTGAATGGTATCGCAGTGCCCGCCCATAGCCTCGTCAATGGAGTTGTCGACCACCTCGTAAACCAGGTGGTGCAGCCCCCGGGGGCCCACGTCTCCAATATACATGGAGGGGCGCATCCGTACGTGTTCAATGCCCTCAAGGGCCTGAATGCTATCGGCAGAATATTGATTCTTGTTTGCTTCTTCGCTCATCGCTAATTTGCGTTGTTTTGATGCATTTTTGCAATCCTACAAATATAGGAAATACCCCTGCAAACAGGGGCTGTTCAGCCCGTTTTGACTCTTTTAAGTTATCAACAAAATTTGTGGAAAAATGCCCGTCTTAAATGCGTTTCAGGCAACGAAAAAGGCACTGCTGTGGCAGTGCCTTTTCAGGATGACCGGTAACAGGGGGCTGGCAGCCCTTCTGAACCGTTCAGGCCGGCCCGAACTACTTCTGATAGGCATCGGCGTGGACGCGCGCCACGGCCCGTCCCGAGGGGTCGTTCATGTTCTTGAAGGCCTCGTCCCACTCCAGGGCGATCTTGGTGCTGCAGGCCACGGAAGGTTCCTGGGGTACGCTGCGGGCAGCAGCGTCTGACGGAAAATGCGATTCAAAAATGCTCCGGTAGTAGTACTCTTCCTTGTTGGCCGGGGTCTGGATCGGGAACCGGAAATGTGCATTGGCCATCTGTTCGTCGGTTACCTCGCGTGCCACTACTTCCTTCAGGGTATCGATCCAGTTATAGCCTACACCGTCAGAGAATTGCTCTTTCTGCCTCCAGGCCACACTTGCCGGCAGGTAGTCTTCGAACGCCTTGCGAACCACCCATTTCTCCATGCGCTCTTTGGTAATCATTTTGTCGCGGGGGTTCAGCCGCATGGCAACATCCATAAACTCCTTGTCGAGGAAGGGCACCCGGCCCTCGATGCCCCAGGCCGCCAGAGACTTGTTGGCGCGCAGGCAGTCATACATGTGCAGCTTTTCCAGTTTGCGCACGGTTTCCTCATGGAATTCGCGGGCGTTCGGGGCCTTGTGGAAATACAGGTATCCTCCGAAGAGCTCGTCGGCCCCTTCTCCCGAAAGCACCATTTTAATCCCCATCGACTTGATGACGCGAGCCATCAGGTACATGGGGGTGGAAGCGCGAATAGTGGTGATGTCGTAGGTCTCCAGGTGATAGATCACGTCGCGGATGGCGTCGAGGCCTTCCTGAATGGTAAATTTTATTTCGTGGTGCACGGTGCCAATATGGTCGGCCACTTTGCGGGCAGCCGCCAGGTCGGGCGAGCCCTCAAGACCCACAGAGAACGAGTGAAGCTGCGGCCACCAGGCATCGGCCTGGTCGTCTGATTCGATACGCTTGCGGGCGTATTTTTTGGCCACGGCCGAGGTAATGGACGAGTCGAGCCCCCCGGAAAGGAGCACGCCGTAAGGCACGTCAGACATCAATTGCCGGTGCACGGCATCTTCCAAAGCCTTGCGAAGGGCGGCGATATCGGTAGGGTTGTCCTCCACGGCCTCGTACGATTTCCAGTCGCGCTCATACCACCGCTGGAAGCCAGGTGTCTCGCTGCTCAGGTAATGGCCGGGCGGGAAAAGTTCAATTTTGGTGCAGATACCTTCCAACGCCTTGAGCTCGGAGGCCACATAAAAGGTGCCGTGCCTGTCCCAGCCGATATACAGGGGAATAATCCCCATGTGGTCGCGGGCAATCAGGTAGCTGTCGGTGCGGGCGTCGTAAATGGCGAAGCCGAAAATGCCGTTGAGCTCGTCGAGGAAGGCAGGGCCTTTCTCCTGGTACAGGGCCAGGATTACCTCGCAATCCGATTCGGTCCGGAAAGCATACCGCCCCTCGAACTGCCGGCGCAGTTCCCTGTGGTTGTATATTTCCCCGTTGGCGGCCAAAATCACGCTGCCGTCGGGGCTTAGCAGGGGCTGCTTGCCAGAGGCCGGGTCTACTATGGCGAGCCGCTCATGAGCCAGTATGGCGTTTTCGGAGGCATAGATCCCGCTCCAGTCGGGCCCGCGGTGACGCACCGCCCGCGCCATTTCCAGGATTTGGGGGCGCAGGTCTTCCGCTTCTTGTTTCAGGTCGAAGGCACATACAATTCCACACATAGTAAGCTATTTATATTTTGAAAGGCAAAAATGCATTTTAAATGCTTTTAATGAAAGCAAAAAGCATCTTTAGGTTAAAGTATGTAATTATATATTCGATTTTTAATTCATTTTGATAGAATGGCCTTAAGATATTCTCCTGGTCGCGACAAAGTGTAAGCCGGGCAATTTTAACGACTCTTTAATATCGGGGGCGTTAAAAAAGACCGTAGTTTTAACGGTCAAAAAAAATCAGACTCATGAGAACCACGCTTACACTTACTGCCCTGGCCCTGACCATGGCCTTTACTTCCAATTTACAGGCACAGGATTTTCCCGGCCTCGACAAAAGCCCGATGGACCTGGCAATCTACCCGGGGCGCGAACCCCAGAAAGTAGTCCGGGTAACCTACAGCCGCCCCCAGCTGAAAGGGCGGTCGCTGGAAGACCTTGCGCCTAACGGCAAAGTCTGGAGGACCGGGGCGAACGAATGCACCGAGATTACTTTTTACAAGGACGTCACTTTCGCAGGAACTCCTGTGAAGGCCGGTACCTACTCCCTGTTCAGCATCCCCGGCCCGTCTGAGTGGACCATGATCCTGAACAACAACCTGAACCAGTGGGGGGCGTACGCCTATGAGGAAGGAGCCGACCTGGCCCGCGTAAAAGTGCCTGCCGCTTCGGCCGGCGACGCGCTGGAAGCGTTTTCGATGGCATTCCAGGAAGCCGATAACGGCGTAAACCTGGTGCTCGGATGGGACAAAACCCGCGTAACCGTGCCTATCACCTATTAAGCCACCGGCACCCAAAATGCAAAACCGGCCAGCAGGCCGGTTTTTTTATTTAATACACCTGCTCGCCCGCTACATAGGTCTGGCGGATGCGAATATCTTTGAGACTGTGGGCCGGCAGTTCCATCAAATCGCCGCTCAACACCGTAAAATCAGCCCATTTTCCAGCCTCAATACTCCCTTTCTCGCCTTCCTCGAAATTGGAATAGGCGGCCCACAGGGTCATCCCTTTCAGGGCCTGCTCGCGGGTAAGTACCTGCCCGGGCATAAATCCGCCTTCAGGATACCCCACCCGGTCCTGGCGGGTAACCGCTGCATAAAAGGTCTGTATGGGGTCTACCCGCTCGACCGGGAAATCGGTGCCCAGGGCCACCCGGCCCGAAGCCTCAAGGAGGCTGGCATAGGCATAGGCCCCCGCCATACGGTCGGGCCCCAGCCTTTCTTCTGCCCAGTACATGTCGCTGGTGGCGTGGGTGGGTTGCACTGAGGGGATTATTTTGGAGCCGAACATCGAAATGTCGGCGGTATCTACAATCTGGGCATGCTCAATCTTCCAGCGAGGGTCGTCCAATCCGGCCAGGGCGCGGGTATAGGCCCGCAGTACGGCGATATTGGCCGAGTCGCCTATGGCGTGCGTGTTCATCTGATACCCTGCGGCTGCAATGCGCTGAGCCAGGGCTTCGAGGTCGCCTGCCGGGGTAATCATGGCCCCGTAATGCCCCGCCTGATCGGTATAGGGCCTTTTGAGGGCCGCCCCCCGCGAGCCGAGCGCCCCGTCGGCGTATACCTTCACGGCACGTACATTCAGGCGGTCGGTCTTAATGGGGCCGCGCGCAAGGTAGTGCTCCAGGTTAGACGGGCTGTTGCTCACCATGGCATACACCCTGATGCTGAGGGCCCCGGCTTGCTGCAGGCTGTCGATCAGGGCAATGGTGCCCTGGCTGAGGCCGGCGTCATTTACCGTGGTAAGCCCGTTCTCAAAACAGATGGCCTGGGCAGCCAGCAGGGCATTGACCTGATCGGCCCGGCTGGGCTCAGGCCATTGGGCCATAACCAGGTCCATGGGGCTGTCTACCAGGATGCCGGTGGGCTGCCCGCCGCTCAGCACCACTTCTCCCCCGGGGACCCGGGTGGTGGCGGTAATCCCGCCCAGGTCAAGGGCCTTCTGGTTCACCAGCAAGGCATGCCCGTCGACGCGTTCGAGGGCAACAGCGATTTCGGGAAACAGGGAATCAAGGGCTTTCTTGTCGGGGAATTCCTTTACTGCCCAATCGTTCTGGTCCCAGCCCCGCCCATAGAGATAGTCAGACGGGTTGTGGGCCTGGAAGGCGCGCACCCGCTCCAACACCTCATCGAAACTCTGGGTTCCCACCAGGTCTACCACGCCCTGGTTCAGGCCAAGCCCGTAGAAATGACAATGGGCGTCTATCAGGCCGGGCACCAGGGTCTGTCCGTCAGCATCAATCTGGCGGGGGGCAACATACCTGGCGAGAATCGCCTCTGTGTCGCCTACTTCCAGGAAGCGGCCGTCTTTGACGGCAAAGGCAGCGGCCTGGGAAAAAGCGTTGTCTACCGTATAAATGCGGGCATTGTACACCAGCAGGTCTGCCTCGAGGGGGGCAGGCCCGCATGAGGCTAAAAGCGACAGGGCCAAAAGGGAGGAGATTCGCAGCATGTTAAAGGAATGTGTAGTGATCGCACAAGATACTCATTTCCGCTCAGCCTGCCCGTTGTCTGGCTTGCGTGTACTGATCCGGAATTCCACCCGCCGGTTTTGCCGCCTCCCTTCGGGGGTGCGGTTGTCGGCCACAGGCCGGGAGGCCCCGTAAGCCTGCCAGCTCAAACGCCCGGGAACCAGACCCAGGGCCTGGAGGTAGTTGGCTACCGCCTGGCACCGCCTCCTGGAGAGGTCCTGATTGTAAGCGGCCGACCCCAGCCCGTCGGTATGCCCGTAGAGCTCCAGAAAATAGGATGCATCGGTGGAAAGGAACCCGTAAAGCCTGCCAAGCTCGGCCTGCCCGGAAGGGGTTAGCTGATCGGTATCGAACTCGAACAGCAGGGCCGGGAGTACCAGCAGGCTGTCGAGTGGGTAAGGCGCCGGCCCGGCTTTGGTTCCTTCGGCCAGGAGGGAAATGCCGTCAATGTAGTAATACGCCCCCTTGTTCGAAGCCCTCCCCGTGCGGCGGGTACGGGTTTGGGCATTGGGCTGGAAATTGCCCAGCAGCAGGTAGCGCTCGGTACCCTGGGCCTCGAATTCGAACCGCACTTCCTGCCAGCCTTCCATATTTTCGAGGTACCCGGGGCCCTGGCTTTCCAGGTAGTGGTACTGGTTGCCTTTCTGGGCATACCAGACATTTTTGGTCAGGGTCTTTTTAGTGCGTACCTCCAGGGGTTCCCGGGCAAAAAGCACCCCAAGGTTCCCGATCGCATAGTCTGAACGCTCCGACAGGCTAACGTAAAACGAGAGCGAATAGGCCCGGTCCTTTACCAGGGGCTGGCGCAGGGGCACCTGCAGGTATTCCCTGTAATCCTGGGGGGCGTAGGCGTAAAACCCGGCATACCCCTCCCCTTCCAGCGCACCCTGCTTCCCGTTGAAATTCTCAGGTGCCCCCATGGTCTGGCTGCAGGCGTGGAAAAAATCGGTGGAACCCTGGGTGGGGGTTTCCCAGTCTTCCAGGTCGTCGGCGGCGTTGCCGAGATGGCGCGGGCACTGTCGGAAGGTCTCAAAACCCGGGTTGGCCACCAGGTTCTGGGCCAGCAGGTTCGAATCGGGCCATGAGAACAGGGCCAGGAAACCAATTATGTACGTGCCTAGGCGCTTCAATGGGCGAATATCTCTCTCTGAAGATACACTATTCGGCCCGTGGAACCCGTTTTTGAGCGTCTGGGGTGCTACAGATCGAATTTATAGCTCACCCCACCGAGAACCTGGAACCCCTGCACAGGGAATTGGGCCCAGCGCTGGTAGCTGTTGTTGGCCAGGTTACTGGCTTTGGCAAAAAGGGATAGCTGTTCGTTTACGTGGTACCCCAGCTGCAGGTTGGCATCAAAAAAGCCATCGAGGGTTAGCAGGGTGGCCGGATACAGCAAAGGGTCGGTGTTGGGCAGGGCCACTGAGGAAAAGTCTTCGCGCTGGCCCACATAAAAGAGGTTGGCCCCCAGGTACCAGCCCGATCCTATCTGGTAGTCGAGGAACAGGCGCGCCTCCACGTCGGGCAGGTTCCAAGCCGGGTTTTCGGTCTCGGTGCCGTAATCGTAGGCCGAGCCGCTCACACCCATGCTGAAATTCCGGTTGAGGCTCAACTGCAGCTCCCCGAAAATCGCGATGGTCCGCAGGTCGTCGTAAAAGACCCGGAAGGAATTGCCATAGTTATATGCCTTCTCGTCGCCCCTTGCCTCGTTTTGGGGGTTGAGGATATAGAGGGGGCGAAAGTTCTCGGTCGTGTAGGATCCTTTTACGGTGTAGCTGAGGTCGGGGGTAAGCTGGCCTTTGAGGCCCAGGTAAGCCTCATACTGACGATCGGTGGGGTGCACAGCCAGGGTCGGCGCCACAAAGGGATTCTCCACGCTGTAATCGTAATAGGAGTTTTGCTGCAGCCCGCCTTCCACCCCCCCGAAGGCGATCACGGTCTCGTCCATCAAGTTGTATGACGCCTTTACGGCCGGGTAGATATAAAAATTGTTTTCGTTTTGTTCCAGGTCGAGGCCAAAGACCAGGCGGGCGCCCAGCTCGAGCTTGAGGTCGTCGCGCAGCAACAGCAGGCTCGGATGCAGCCCGGTTTGCAAAAAGCGGTATTCGAAGGGGCCTGAGTTGGTGAACTCGGACTGGTCGGCATTGGCGAAACGACCCCCCACATAATCCAGGAGCACCCCCAGGGAAAATGTTTCCTCGGTAACCGGGAATTCGAACTTCGGTTCCAGCTTCAGTCGGTTTTCCCAGGAGTCGGCAGCATCCCAAAAGCGGCGCGCCAGCACCCTGGCGTCGGTAAAGTAGGTGTCTTCGAAGTGCACCTTGCCCTCGAGCTGCCCGCGCATGTAGTTCTGGGTCGGGTCGAGGCCCGCCAGGGCCGGC
Organism: Robiginitalea sp.; assembly: GCA_024642005.1. GTDB lineage: Bacteria > Bacteroidota > Bacteroidia > Flavobacteriales > Flavobacteriaceae > Robiginitalea. Next base: position 46,483 of record JAHECA010000022.1, read on the forward strand.
GGGTCAAACACTCCTTCGGGCAGGCCGTACCAGTTGTAAAGCCGGTGTTCCAGGCCCGCCCCGGCACTCCAGTTCCAGTCGCGCTCGCGCTGCGACCAGGTAAGGTCGAGGGCAGTGTTGTAAAAATCGGTGTCGAGGGGGGTGGCGTCGAGCTGCCCGCGCGATGACCGGTGGTTCAGTCCCACGTCGAGCCGCTTGCTGCCCCGGTCAAAATCGCGGCTGATGTACAAATCGGCAAGGGCGTTGTTGTAATTGCCCAGGGCCATGGAGGCATAGCTGTTGAATAGCTTTTCGGGTGCGGCCCGCTCCACGGCGGCTGCCTTGCCCTTCGAAGGGGTGAAGGTCGATGCCACCGGCACCGAGTTGATGCTGTATGTAACCGGCTTCTTCTGCAGGGCGATGCTGTCGTTCAATTCGGGCAGCGACTTGATCTTGTAGGCATCCGACACGGTTGGCGTATAGGAGCGCACCACCGTTACCGTTTCGGTGCCCAGCTTGTCGTCTTGCGCCTTTGCGGTTACCCCGGCCAACAGGGCCAGCACTACCGCCCAGGCCCGCATTCCTTTCAAAGTGTCCATAAGCTAGTTGTTTCCGTCAGGGTTTACGTCGGCGTTGCGACGGGCCTCCCGGGATTTGATTTGTGCCAGTTCGGCCCGTGCCTCTTCTACCAGGTCGGGATAGGCGCCAAAGTTGGCAATCACGTTCTCCAAAATATAAGTGGCCTGGAAGGCATCGTCGAGCTGCTCAAAATTATTTGCCATCAGCACCAGGCCTTTACCCCCCCACTCCTTGTAAGCGGCGAAATCCTTGGCAAGGCGCTGCACAGCCTGGTTGGACGCCTCGTAGGACCCGTCACGCTGTTTGAACAGGGCATCGTAATACAGGGCCTCGGCTGCCGTTTTGCCCGTGGCGATCTTCAGCACCTCGGCATAGGCTGTACGGGCCTTTTCGGCATCGCCGGTTTCCCAGGCCGAGCGGGCGATCATCAGGCGTGCGTCGCTGCGGATGCGGTCGTCGAGGGACGGACTGGCCAATACTTTCTCGGCATAGGCCAGGGTTTGGCGGTAATCCTTCTTCCCGAAATAACCTTTCATCAGGTTCGATTGGGCAAAGGTGCGGTTCTGGGGTATATCGGCCGTGCTTTCCAGCTGCTGGAGATAGGGCATGGCTGCGGTATAGTCGTCGCGCGAAACCAGGATCTCACAGACGCGGGTAAGGGCCTGTTCCCCCATCTCGCCTCCCCCGGATGCCGCGACTGCCTTGAATTGCTCCAGGGCCGGTGCGGTCTCGCCCTGGCTGAAGTAAATCTGGGCCAGCCTGAAACGGGCCTGGCGGTTGTTGAGCCCGGAAGGGAACTGCTCCAGGTATTTCTCGAGCGAACGCCGGGCAGCGGCCTGGTTGCCAGCTGCAAACTGACGGTCGGCCGCCTCGTAAGCCGCCGATTCCAGCTCGCTGTCGGTCACCTCCACAAAATCGAGCTTGCGAACCCAGGCGGCATACTGGTCTACCTGCCCCTGGTCTACGTAAATTAGCTTGGCGGTCTGCACGGCCTGCACGGCTTCCTGGGTTTTCGGGTAACGGTCTGCCACCTCCCGGAAAACAGCCAGGGCCTCCTGGTTCTGACCGCCATTGTAGTACACCAGCCCCTTGCGCATGAGGGCGGCAGGCACCAGGGCACTCTTCGGATGGGACGCTATCAGGCGGTCGTAGGTCTGAACGGCAGTCTTGTCTGCGCCGCCCTGCACGTAGGAGTTCCCCAGTTCAAAGAGTGCGTCGTCTACCAGGCTCGAATTCGGGAAGCGGGACGTGAAAGCGTCGAGGGCCTCGCGCTTGGTTTGCTCCTGCCCGATAAACCCAAAGCTCATGGCCTTCTGGAAGGCGGCGTAGTCGCGTTCGGGGCTGCCCGAAGCCAGGGCCTGGTCGTAGGCGCCAATGGCATCGCGGTACCGGCTGCTCACGAAGTAGCTGTCACCCAGCCGCATCCAGGCATCGGTCTTCATCGGGCCATCGGGCGCGGCTGCCGTGAAGGCCCCGAAGCTGGTTGCTGCCTGCTCGTACTGTTTCATTTTGAAATGGGCGTACCCGAGCTGGTATTCCAACTGGGCGTATTCGATGGTTGCCTGGCGGGCAGCCGGGAGCTGCCTGAACCGTTCATAGGCCGACAGGGCCTGCTCGTAGTTGCGCAGGGCAAAGGCCGATTCGGCCTTCCAGTAGGCCGACCGGGCCGTGTAGAGGGGATCGGCACCTGTGGCCAGCGCTTTGTCGAAAAGGGTCAGGGCCCCACTGTAATCTTCGGCCAGGAACAATTCCACACCGCGGAAATAGGCCACTTTCTGAAAGGTAGCCGCGCTGGCGTACCCCCGGTTGGCTTCCAGGAGCTGCATGGCCCCCTGGAAATTTTTCGAGGTGATATAACTATCTACCAGCAACTCGCGCAGTTCGGCACTGTGGGCGTCGTTCGGGTACTGCTCCAGATAGGCGCCCAGTACGGTGGGTACGGGCTCGTAGGGGTTACCGATCTCATAGCTCAGGCGGGCGTAATTGAGCAGGGCATCGCGGCCGATCTCCGGGCTGAAATCCATCCGGGAGGCATTGCGGAAGGCGTTGAGCGCCTCCTGCTTCTTGTCGAGCTCCAGGTAGCATTCGGCCAGATGGTAGTAGGCATTCTGGGCTACCGCATCGTTTCCGCCGATAATCTTGTTGAATTGCTGCGCAGCATTGGCGTAATCGCCCTGCTTGTAATAGGCGTAGCCCAGCAGGTAATAGTCGGTATTGCTCCAGCGGCCCCGCTTGCCTTTGTATTCGGTTAGGTAAGGGATGGCATTCTCGTACTGGCCCAGGTTGAAATAGCTCTCGCCTATAATTTTGTTGAGTTCCGAGATCTCGGTGCGGTCAGACTTGGGCAGTTGCTTTTTGGCCTGGGCGATCGCCTCCTCGAAATTCCCCAGCTTGAAATTCATGTCGGCCTGATAATAGGAAAGTTTCTCATCGAGCACTTTCTGGTCGGTAATCTGGTCGAAGCGCTGGTTGGCCTGCTGGTAGTCGTCTTGCTGGTAAGCGATATACCCCAGGTAATATTTGGCCTGAGACCCGTACTCGGGGCTGTTGCTCACCCGCTGCAGGAAGGGTTCGGCCTCTCCGGGCTTGTCGGAGGAAAAGAGCCCGTAGCCCATGCGGAAATCGTAGCGTTCGCGTTCCTTGCGCGAAAGGGAGTACAACTCCACCTTCCGGTACCATTTAACGGCATACGGGTAGCGCCCGTTTTCGAAGTAGTAATCGGCCACATCCATAAAGGCCGAATTCCGGCGCACCGAGGTGGGATACTGCTCCACGAAATCTTCCATGAGGCGGTCGGCCCCCAGCTGGTTCAGCCGCACCGCGGCATTGGCGATGAAATAGGCACTGCTCGATTCGGTCTCGGGGTCGTCGGTTTGCTCCCTGACCTGTTCGAACAGGGTTTGGGCGGCCTGGTACTGTTTGTTGTTGTACAGGGCCAGGGCATCCTGGTAGGCTTTCTGAGGGTGGGTGTAAATGGCCGATTCCTGGGGGTATGCCACAGCGGCAAGTCCGGCCAGGGCCAGTAGTACGGTAAGCTTCTTTCGCATAGTGTTCTCTTGGGTTACGGATAACCGAATTCCCACTTAATAACGGCAAATAGCCCTGGTCAAGTATGCAGGCTGAAACGAAATACGGGAAATTAACAGGCGTCTTGGGCCGGAATGGGAGGAACTTATTACTTTTATATCAACAAAACAGACCCATGGCCGAGCCCGTATTAAGCCTGAATGACGTAGCCGTATACCAGCAGGAGAACCTTGTCCTGAACGAGATCAGCCTCGAGATAAAGTCCGGGGAGTTCGTGTACCTGATCGGCAAGACCGGGAGCGGCAAGAGCAGTTTCATGAAAACGCTGTATGCCGACCTGCCCCTGCGGGAAGGCCAGGGCCATATTGTGGGCTTCGACCTTAAAACCCTGTTGGAAAAAGACATCCCTTTCCTGAGGCGCAAACTGGGTATCGTCTTCCAGGATTTCAAACTGCTGCCCGACCGCAACATTCACAACAACCTCCTGTTCGTCTTGAAGGCCACCGGCTGGACCGACCCTGATGCCATGACCGCGCGCATCGGAGAGGTGCTCGACAAGGTGGGCATGAAGACCAAGGGCTTCAAATTCCCGCACGAGCTGTCGGGCGGGGAACAACAGCGCATCGCCATTGCCAGGGCCCTGCTGAACGATCCGGAGCTCATCCTGGCAGACGAGCCCACCGGCAACCTCGACCCCCAGACCAGCGTAGAAGTCATGAAAGTGCTGCAGGAGATCAACAAAACCGGCCGCACCATCCTGATGGCCACCCACGACTACGCCCTCATTCTGAAGTACCCCTCCAAGACCCTGAAATGCGATGGCAACAAGGTGTTCGAGGTCATCCAAAAAGCCGGTTAGCCTCCCAGGCCCCGGGGGAGGCGCTCCATTTACCCTGTGCAGGTTTCCTGTTTGTTCAGGCGCCGTGCCCGACAGGGAATATTTGGACCTGGCGCCAACTAAACAGATTTTATGTATATTAACTGTGCCTAAGGGATGGGCTAGCCGCCCCCTACTCCGTCCTTTATCCCTAATAGCAACTTTTAATCAACTCAATGAAAACAACTCAAACCGCTTTCCTGGCGGCCCTGATGCTGCTCGGGCTGTCCTGCAAACAAGAACCCCAAACGCCCCCTGAAGAACAAGCCGAAGCCACCCCGGTGCGGGAATGGAAACCCGAAGACATGCGCAACATGACCGGGCTCACCGCTCAGCGCGGTGTAATTCACGACAGCGACCAGGATACTGAGGGCTACGTGCTGTTCGAGCCCTTCCTCACGACCTCGACCTTTCTGGCCAACAAGAACGGGGAGATAGTACACCGCTGGGACACCAAGCTGTCTTCCATGGATTCGTACCTGCAACCCAATGGGCACCTCTTCCGCCTGGAACGGGACGAAGACTTCCCGACCTTTGCCGCCGGTGGCCAATCGGGGCGCATCACGGAATACGACTGGGACGGGAACGTGGTGTGGGAATTTAAGATGGCCAACGAGAAGGAATTGCTGCACCACGATTTCGAGATCATGCCGAACGGGAACATTTTGGCCATCGCCTACGAGGTGGTGCCGGCCGAGGAGGCCGCAGCCCTGGGCCGCAATCCGGAACACCTGCCCAAGGCAGGCCTATGGCTCGACAAGGTCGTCGAGATCAAACCCACCCGGCCGTCAGGAGGCGAAATTGTCTGGACCTGGTACATGAAAGACCACCTGGTGCAGAACTTCGACAAGTCCAAAAAGAACTTTGGCGAACCGGCTGAAAACCCCCGCAAGATCGACATCAACTTCCACAGTACCGAAGTCGGGGGCGGCCCGCCTCCCTCTGCGGAACAGATCCAGCAAATGATCCAGCAGGGCATGACCACCTCGAATGCCACGCCAGAGAACCAAGGGTCCGACATCACCCACACCAACGCCATCAGCTATAACCCGGGGCTCGATCAAATCGTCATCAGCATGCCGGGGATGAACGAGGTGGCCATCCTGGACCACAGTACCACAACTGCCGAGGCCAAAAGCAGTACCGGCGGTCGCTGGGGCCACGGGGGCGACCTGCTCTACCGCTGGGGCAACCCACAGAACTACGGGATAGGAACCGATGCCGAGCGTCGGCTCTACGGCCAGCACGATGTCAAATGGGTACCCAAGGGCTTGCCAGGGGAAGGCCACCTGACCGTGTTCAACAACGACATCCACGACGGCAAAGCCAAGTTGCCGACCATCTGGGCGGGCTTCCCAACAGCAAGCCCACCGGAGTTCGCCATGGCCATCGGCGACGTGGGCAACTACAGCGCCGTGCTGGAGTTTGCCCCGCCCACCGATGCCAACGGGGCCTATATTTTGAATGAAGAAGGTACCTTCGGGCCCGAAGAGATGGTTTGGAAATATACGGCACCCGACACCTATTCGTTTTATTCAGCCTTTATTTCGGGGGCACACCGCCTGCCCAACGGGCATACCTTCATAACACAGGGAATGAACGGGCGGTTTTTTGAAGTAACCCCCGAAAAGGAAATCGTCTGGGAGTTCTGGACCCCCTTCGCCGGTGACTACCGCCTGGCCGATGGGACATTCCCGCAACCGGCAGGGCCCATGCGGTATGCCACCTTCCGCAGCACCCTGCTGCCAGCCGATTTTCCGGCATTTGCAGGGAAAGACCTGAAACCGCTGCAACCTCAGCCCGAACCGTTTAAAATGCCGCCGCCCCCGGCGCCGGCCGAACAGTAATCGAATCGAAATCAC
>JAHECA010000022.1:52906-63411 GCA_024642005.1 Robiginitalea sp.
GGCCTGATTCGGGTTGTAATTCAAAACAGACATGGACTACAACCGCTGGGAGGTTAAGCTGAGCCTGCTTTTGGTGAGCAGCCTCACAATCGCCTCCATGATTACCATTTCGTCCAGCCTGCCCGATATGAGCCGTGATTTTGCGGGCTATCCGAACGGGCAGACGCTGGTTAAGCTCTCGCTTTCCCTGCCGGCCCTGTTTATAGCCCTTACCGCAATTCTGGCAGGCAAGTTCATTGACCGAAAGGGGCGCAAACCCTTGCTGGGGCTTGCCCTGCTGGTCTACGCCGTGGCGGGGAGCTCCGGGTACTGGCTCGACAACCTCTACGGGGTACTGGCCGGAAGGGCCCTGCTGGGCATCAGCGTGGGGATTACCATGACCATCGTGACCACCCTGGTGGCCGACTACTATCAGGGAGTGGCCCGCCAGCAATTCGCGGGCCTGCAGATCGCTGTGATGTCGCTGGCGGGCATCCTGTTCATCAGCCTGGGGGGCTGGCTGGCCGACATACGCTGGAACGTACCCTTTCTGCTGTACCTGTACGCCCTGATCATTTTGCCCGTAGCGCTGCGCTTCATCCAGGAACCACCCCCGGCAGCTGCACATGCCCAGCCGGGTGCGGCTGCGCCCCGGGTGCCTCGGGTGATCTGGCTGGTCTTTGCAAGCGTGATGCTCATGTGGATCCTGTTTTTCATTATCCCCATACAAATTCCCTTTTACCTGAAATCACTCGGGGTGGAAAAAAACAGCATGATCGGGCTTGCCGTAGCCAGCAGCACGTTGTTTTCGGCCGTTGCCTCCTTTTTCTATGCACGCCTGAAGGCACGTCTGTCCTTTGCGCAACTATTCAGCATGGGTTACGGCCTGATGGCAGTGGCTTTTGTGGTGGTGGCCATGGCCCATAGCTATGCCCTGGTGGTTTGCGGACTGCTGCTCGCAGGCATGGGCATGGGGCTGTTAATCCCCAATGCCAACGTGCTGGTGATGCAGTTGGCGCCACCTGCTGTGCGCGGACGCGAAATCGGGAAACTCACCACCTTCTGGTTCCTGGGGCAATTTGTGTCGCCCCTGATTCTGCTGCCGTTTATAAACAGCTTCAGCCAGGAAACGGTCTTTACCGGTATCGGCTGGATTACGGGCATACTTTGTATCTTGTTCCTGCTGAGTGCCCGACTCTGGAAACCCGCCGGCTGATGAGGCAGCCGGGCCAAACCGGCAGGCCATGATTTACAAAAAAACAGCCCAAGACCCCGATTCCCGGAAAACTCCGGCAGTCGGGGCCTTGCTTTTCTGCATATCGCTGGTACTGCTGGTGCTCACGGGGCCGCTCGGCTTCTGCTATGGGATACTGCACAGCCTGCTGACCCGGGGCTTGCGGGGGTTGGGGGAATACCTGTTGCAGCTGGCCATTTCAATCGACCAGCTGGGCAATGTGCTCATGCAGCACCTGCTAAACCTCCTGTGGAAAAAGCCCGGGGGCTATCCTTTCGGCAACCGGGACGAAACCATTAGCAGCGCCCTGGGCCGCAACAAACGGGAAGGAACCCTTACCGCCTTCGGACGCGCCGTGGACGCCCTGCTCGACCGGATTGACCCGAACCATACCCTGAATTCCATCGACTATTACATAGAGCCTACCCGGCGCATCTTGGAGGCCGTCTGCTGGCTCCATCTCGAAAACGGCCGCGCCCTGTGCACGCGCAGCCGCGGTCATGCACTGTACCTGATTCCGGGAGGCAAGCGCAAGGAAGGGGAAAGCGAACACCAGGCACTGCTGCGCGAATTACGCGAAGAACTCAGCATCGAACTGGAAGCGGGCGAGCTTCAGCCCGTGGGTATCTTCGAGGCCCAGGCCGATGGACAGCCCCCCGGCATGCTGGTGCGCCTTTCCTGTTACGAGGGCCCGTACAGGGGGCAGCCCGCCCCGGCAGCCGAGGTGGAAGAAATGGTCTGGCTGGGCTATGCCGACCGGCAACTGGTGGCCCCGGCCGACCGGCTTATCTTCGACCTGCTGCACCAACAGGGCCGCCTGACCTGAGGCCGAACCCCGCTGCCATGCCGATCTTTTTTCGTTACTTTGCCTTGCAATTAGTTGCTACTGCATGGAAGTTCTCGGCATTGACGTAGGCGGATCGGGCATCAAAGGAGCCATGGTTCATATGGAAACTGGTGAAATGCTCTCCCCGCGTTTCCGGATACCCACCCCCCCTTCTCGCAGGCCCGACGAAATGGCCGAAGTAGTGGCACAAATCACCCGCCATTTCAATTACAAGGGCCCGGTGGGCTGCGGCTTTCCCTCCCTGATCAAGCACGGCATCTGCAAATCGCAGGGCAACCTCGACGCAGGGTGGGTAAACCAGAATGTGGAAACCCTTTTCAGCCAGGCCAGCGGGAACGATTTCACTGTAATTAACGACGCCGACGCTGCTGGATACGCAGCTATGAACTACGGGGTGGGCCGGGGTATGAAAGGCTTTGTGATCATGATTACCATCGGCACCGGTTTGGGCAGCGGCGCATTTCTGGACGGCCGGCTTATCCCCAACTTCGAGCTGGGGCAGATCCCTTATAAAAAATACGATAAAATCGAGAGTTGGGCTGCAGCCTCGGCCAAGGAGCGAGAAGTTCTCAGCTACAAAAAATGGGGCAAACGGTTCAACAAGTTCCTGCAACTCGTGGAGCTCATCGCCGCCCCCGATACCATTATCTTAGGCGGGGGCACTTCCAAAGACTTCGACCAGTTCAAAGACTACATCACCATTGAAACGCCCGTTATTCCGGCAGGGCTGCAAAACGACGCGGGCATTATCGGCGCGGCCACGGCCTGCCTGATGAACCACCCCGAGCTGAAACTCCGTTAGGGCTTACTCCGCTTGCGCTCGGTTTCCTTAAGCAAGATTTTGCGCAGCCGCAGGTTCTTGGGTGTTACCTCCACGTATTCGTCTTTCTGGATGTATTCCAGGGCTTCTTCAAGGGAGAACTTGATGGCAGGCACAATGCGGGTTTTGTCGTCTGAACCGGCGGCCCGTACGTTGGTGAGCTTCTTGGTCTTGGTGACGTTTACCACCATGTCGTCGCCGCGGGAATTCTCTCCGATCACCTGCCCTTCATAGATGTCTTCGCCCGGGTCTACAAAAAACCGGCCCCGTTCCTGCAATTTGTCTATGGAATACGGGATAGCGCTGCCATTCTCCATGGAAATGAGCGAGCCGTTCTGCCGCATGGGCACCTCGCCCTTCATGGGCTGGTATTCCAAAAAGCGGTGGGCCATTACGGCTTCTCCGGCCGTGGCAGTGAGCAGCTGGTTGCGCAGGCCGATAATGCCGCGGGAAGGGATGTGGAATTCGCAGTACATGCGCTCGCCACGGGCCTCCATATGGATCATCTCGCCTTTGCGGATGGAGACCATCTCCACTGCCCGTCCCGATACTTCCTCGGGAAGGTCAATGGTCAGGTGCTCGATGGGTTCGCATTTTACCCCGTCGATTTCCCGAATGATAACCTGGGGCTGGCCAATTTGCAATTCATACCCTTCGCGCCTCATGGTCTCGATCAAAACAGAAAGGTGCAGTACCCCCCGGCCGTATACCATGAATTTGTCGGCGCTGTCGGTGGCAGATACCCTGAGGGCCAGGTTCTTTTCCAACTCCCGCTCCAGGCGCTCCTTCAGGTGGCGCGAGGTAACGAACTTGCCGTCCTTCCCGAAGAAGGGGCTGTCGTTAATAGTGAAGAGCATGCTCATGGTGGGCTCGTCTATGGCGATGGTGCGCAGGGCTTCGGGCTGTTCGAAGTCGGCCACAGTGTCGCCGATTTCGAAAGATTCCAACCCTACCAGGGCGCAGATGTCGCCCGTCTGCACCTCGCTCACCTTCAGGCGGCCCAGTCCCTCGAAGGTAAATACTTCCTTGATGCGCGTCTTGACAATGCGCCCGTCGCGTTTCACCAGAGAAACAGGCTGGTTTTCTTTCAGGCTTCCCCGTTGCAGGCGCCCAATGGCGATCCGACCTGTATAGGAGGAATAATCCAGGGAGGTAATGAGCATCTGGGTACTGCCGGAATGGGGATGGAACTGCGGGATGTGCTCGAGGACCATTTCCAGCAAGGGCTCAATGCTTTCGGTGGGAGTATTCCAGTCGGGACCCATCCAGTTTTGCTTGGCCGAACCGTACACCACCGGAAAATCGAGCTGCCATTCTTCGGCGCCGAGCTCGAACATCAGGTCGAATACCTTTTCGTGTACCTCCTCAGGGGTACAATTTTCCTTGTCGACCTTGTTGATGACCACACAGGGCTTCAGGCCGAGGTTCAGCGCTTTTTGAAGCACAAACCGCGTCTGGGGCATGGGCCCTTCAAAGGCGTCAACCAGTAGCAGTACCCCGTCGGCCATGTTGAGCACCCGTTCCACTTCTCCCCCGAAATCGGCGTGGCCGGGGGTGTCGATAATATTGATCTTGGTATCCTTATAGGTAACCGAAACGTTCTTGGAAACGATGGTTATGCCCCGTTCACGCTCCAGGTCGTTGTTGTCGAGGATGAGCTCTCCCATATGCTGGTTGTCGCGGAACAACTGGCAGTGGTGCATGATCTTGTCGACCAGGGTGGTTTTTCCATGGTCTACGTGGGCAATGATGGCGATGTTGCGTATATCTTTCATAAAGCGCTGAAAATGGGCGCAAAGATACGCGTAATTCCGGTTTACGCTACACGCGGGCGGTAAATTCGCTGAGCAGCCTGTGAAATAACCCCGGCATCCCCTTTTGGAACCATGTATTTTGTCTTAAAAGGCAGTGTTCCAGCAGATAAAAAGCAATCTGATGGATCTTGCGGAAGAATTTCTGTGCGAAGCAGACGTGCTGAATATACTATCTTTGCCAAAACTTTAGCATCTCGAAAATGGACCTGTCGAAAATACCGCAGATCAAACACACCTCTTCCGGCAACTTCTTTCTCCTGGCAGGCCCTTGTGCCATTGAAGGCGAAGAGATGGCCATGCGCATTGCCGAGACCATTGTGGACCTCACCGACAGCCTGAAAATCCCGTACGTCTTCAAAGGCAGTTTCAAAAAAGCAAACCGCAGCCGGGTCGATTCCTTTACCGGCATAGGCGATGAAAAGGCGCTGCGTATTTTGCGCAAGGTCTCAGAGACCTTCGGCGTGCCCACGGTAACCGATATCCACCAGGAATCGGATGCGGCCCTGGCTGCAGAATACGTGGATGTACTCCAGATTCCCGCTTTTTTGGTGCGCCAGACCGACCTGGTGGTGGCCGCCGCAGAGACAGGGCGGGTAGTTAACCTGAAGAAAGGCCAGTTTATGAGCCCCGAGAGCATGAAGCACGCCGTGGCCAAGGTTACCGAAACCGGCAACGGGCAGGTGTTGGTTACCGACCGGGGGACCATGTTCGGCTACCAGGACCTCATTGTCGATTTCAGGGGCATCCCCGTTATGAAGCAATACGCGCCGGTGGTACTCGACGTAACCCATTCCCTGCAGCAGCCCAACCAGGCCTCAGGGGTTACGGGCGGGCGGCCCGAACTCATCGAAACCATCGCCCGTGCCGGCATAGCCGCCGGGGTCGACGGCATCTTCATCGAAACCCATTTCGACCCGGCCAATGCCAAGAGCGACGGGGCCAATATGCTCCACCTTGACCGGCTCGGGGGGCTGCTCAGGCGGCTTTCCGAGATTAAGGCCGTAGTCGGGAAATTCTAAAAAAGGTCAGTAGCAATTAATGCCGATTTCCTGCATGAAATCGCAGGAGATGCGCTGCACGTATTTGGCAGGTGTCTTATCTGAAATGCGAACTTCGCGCCGCACCAGGTCCACATCGAAGTAAAAGGAGGAAAAATCACCGTGAAGTTCCCGTTCCAGGCGTTCCATGAGGAAACGGGTAATCCGGGGCCTGAGCCTGTATTCAAGATCTACGCAGCGCCTTTGGAGCGCGGCGTCGGAATCTTTTCCTAAAATCCAATTAAAGTTCACAAGGATTGAAATCAACCGGAAGAAGATACAAAAAATGGAATGCCGGCGGCCGTCTGTTAATAAGTAGTAATATCTCGCAACGCTTCCCTTTTTCGGTGCTGTGGCCCCGTTGCCCTGCTTAAAATTTAATACTAACTTACCGCTGCCTGTATCAAGGCAATGTATTTTGACCTCCTAAACCTGCGACCATGAAAGTACTTCCTCTTGTTTTCGCCACCGGGCTGGCGATAGCACTCTGCACCGACCTATCTGCCCAGCACAACCATGCCGGGGCCACCCCAGTGGACTTCCCAGACATACCCGGGTACCAGACCATCGTTACCGACCTGCACCAGCACACCGTTTTTTCAGACGGGAGCGTCTGGCCCGACATACGCGTAATGGAAGCCCTGCGCGAAGGCATGGACGCCATTTCCCTGACCGAGCACCTGGAGTACCAGCCGCACGCGGCCGACATCCCCCACCCCGACCGCAACCGGTCGTATGAAATTGCCCTCAAAGAGGCCGCCGACCACGAGCTGATGATCATCCGCGGGTCGGAGATTACCCGGCAAGCCCCCATCGGGCACAGCAATGCGGTGTTCATATCCAATGCGAACGAGCTCCTGTCAGAAAAAGCCGAGGCATCCTTTGCCCAGGCCAAAAAGCAGGGGGCATTTGTTTTCTGGAACCACCCGGCCTGGTATGCCCAGCAACCCCAGGGGAACCCGGTGCTCAGCGATTTCCAGAAGGCCCGCATTGCAGCAGGGGAACTGCACGGCATCGAGGTGATCAACACCACCGACTATTCGGAAGAAGCCCTGGCCATAGCACTGGAGCAGGGCCTCACCATTATGGGCACCAGTGACATCCACGGCCTGATAGACTGGGACTACACCGAAAAGGGCAACCACCGCCCGACCACCCTGGTTTTCGCCACCGAACGCAGCCCGGAGCGCGTAAAGGAAGCCCTCTTTGCGGGCCGTACCGTTGCTGTATACAACGAGCTGATGGTGGGCCGCGAAGCCTATCTGCTGCCCCTGTTGCAGGCTTCCCTCGAGGTGGTAAGCAGCAGCTATATTGAAGGTACCGAGATCCTGAAAGTGGAGCTCAAAAACCGCACCAGCAGCGACCTGTTGTTTGAAAACGCCATGGAGTACACCTTCTACAGCAGCTCGCCCGTGTTCGAGATCCCGGCTGGGGGCACATATACCCTCAACATCAAGACCCTGGAGAAAAAATCGGCCATTTCCCTTCGGCTAAAGGCACTCGGGGCCTACACGGCTCCAAAGGTCCATCCGGTGGTGAGCTGGGAAATCTCCGCAAATTGATGCTTTACAACACTGATTGCTTGCACGTTCGTCCGCATCCATTTACGTCGTTCTCACAAGGATTTAGACCTTCCTCATGAAAACCTTCCTGCCGGCCTTACTCGGCGGCCTTCTCTTCAGCAACCTCCTCTACGAGCGCGAACCCGGGCTGAACCTATTCCTGCTCGCCCTATATACACTGGCCATCCTTTGGGCCAACCGAAAGCCCCACCCCCTGCCCTGGCCATTCGTGGCGGCTTACGGCTACACGGCACTCTGGTGCCTGCTGCAGCCTTCCCCCCTTGTGGTACCCATGCACCTGTTGAGTTTCATTCTGCTGTCGGGGGCCCTGGCCGCACCACGTGCACCGGTTTTCCTGAAAGGCTTTGTGGGGGCCACCAACCTGATGCTGGGCATGCTGGTTCGGTATACCCAGGGAACCCTTGAAAATGGGAAGGACACCGCAGGCGGCTCACGCCTTTTTGCCATTGCCGGGGGGGTGGGCCTGAGCCTTTTGCTGCTCTGGATCTTTGGGAGCCTCTACGCAGCATCCAACCCACTTTTCGAAGGGCTTCTCGACCGGTTTAACCTGAGTTTCCTGAGCCCCGGCTGGATTGTAACCACCCTGATCGGTTTTTTGCTTTACCGCAACCTGCTCGCCCCCTATGACCCATCTCTGCTCGAGCGGTTCGAAGCTGGCCTGCCCGGTACGTTGCCCATCCCGGAGCGGCCCTTTTCAGAGCCCACCCAGGGCCGCCTGGCCGTGGAAAACCTGTGGGGCCTTATGGCCCTGGGAAGCCTGAACGCCATGTTGTTCGTCTACGTTATACTCGATTGGGTATACCTGGCCGGGGAGGGACCGGCCACCGCCGCTTCCCATTCCCAGGCCGTCCACCAGGGGGTGTATGCCCTCCTGGTTTCTGTATTGCTGGCCATGGGCCTGCTGCTGGTTTTCTTTAGGGGCCACTTGAATTTCTATGCCAAAAATAACTGGCTCAAGCGCATGGCCTACCTCTGGATGGCCCTAAACGCCCTGCTGCTCTGCCATGCAGCCTTCAAGAACACGCTCTATGTCGCCCATTCGGGGCTAACCGGCAAACGGCTCGGGGTCTACCTGTTCCTGCTGTTGGTTGGGTTCGGCCTGGCTACCGTCCTGATAAAGATTAGGCGGTTAAAATCGCTGATGTACCTCCTTCGGGTAAACTCGGCAGCCCTTTACGCGGTTCTAATCTTTGCCCTGACCCTTCCCTGGGGCAACTGGATTACCGCCTACAACCTGCGTTACATCGCCGACCCCGACCTGGAATACCTCATGGAACTCAGCTCGTGGAATGCACACCAATTACACGCCTACGCCAGGGAGCAAGGCCAGAGCCTGGAGCCCGATCAGTCCAGGGAAATTGAGGAAAGGTATCGTAAGGCACGGGAACGGATAGCGGCGCGCAACTGGCGGGAATGGACCCTGATTACCCAGCAGATCGCCGACAGCCCGTTGTGACAGGGTTCATTCCAGCCCGTCTGCGTAAGCCTGCAGGTGGGCATAGCGCTTGGTGAGCTTTCCGCCCCGGGTCATGCGAGCCCGCTCCAAAATGCCGTCGGCATCGCCATTGAAAAAGGCGGGGATGATGTGCTTTACAAAAGCCGACCCGAAGCCCTCACTGGCGTCGCGCGGTAATTCGGCCGGCAGGTTGTCTACCGCCATTACGGCAATGGCATCAGGCTTCCTGAAATCGGTTTCCGACTCGGTCTGCGGGTCGTACCCGTACACTGGTTCTGCAATGGTTGAAGATCGCAGGGTACAGGCCACCGGCCCGTCGATATCGCAACTTACGTCGGCCACCACCCTGATGCGGAAGTCAGGGCGCTTGGCATCCTGGCGGGTAAAGAGATAAGGGGCGCCCTGCCCGTAAAAATGGCCGGCTATATAGAGGTCTGTGGTGCGGGCAAAGCGGTAAAAGTTAGACTGGTATTGCCCGGGGTTGGCTATAAAATCGGCCTTGTTGCCCCGCACCCCGTCTTTGCGCCGGTTGTAAAACGAGGCGTCTATCTGGCAAAAAACAGGTTCCCGAAACTCCTGTTCCAGGTATTCGGCCACGGTTACCTGACGCATGCCCATGCCGTCGAGGATTTCGCGGGCCCCGCTGCCAACCCGCCCCCGTCCGGTGAGCAATACTTTCACAGGGGGCAGTTTCACTTTTTTGAGTTCCTCGATCAGGGCCAGTTTGTCGGGGAGTGACTGAGCCCTGGGCAGGTTAAAGGTGCCGTATTTGAGGCCGTAGGCCCTGAAGCCGTTGTAGGCGCCAACAATACCTGCGTAACGGCCAAAGGCCACCAGTCGCACCCCTTTGGGGTCGGTGAGCACCTCGTGGTCGTAGAGTTCGATGCCCTTGTCGAGGATGGCCCTGAGCAACTTGCGGTTATAGGGCTGTTTCTTGATGGTGTGGGAGAAAAAGAAATACTTCTTCCCGGCAACGAGGGCCTCAATGGGCACCTCTTTTACGCCCAGCAGCACGTCGCAACCGGCCATGTCTTCGCTAACTGCTATACCGGCCTTCTGGTATTCTTCATCTTTAAAAACCCGTATTGGGGAAGGTTCCACCCGGATTTCTGCCTCGGGAAACTGGGACCGGACTTTTTGGCAGGCCCCGGGAGACAGCACCGCCCGCTGGTCTGGCGGGGTTTTGCGCTCCCTGATGACTCCGAATTTCATAGTTTGGTTTTGGTATGGAATTTGCTCAAAAATACTCCGAAACGCAGGGGTACGCAAGCAAACCGACGCGGAAAGTAAGGCCGCTTGAAAAAGGTGAATTTTACGTATCTTTGACGCCCTTCGGGAGTTCTTTGAAAATAGGGGGCCGACTGGTTTTGACAGCAAGACCAATGGCTATGTAAGCATGCCGAGCGCTGGAGCACAGCTCGTAAATCTCATGATCCGACCCTTTTAAATGGCGAGTCTAACTACGCTTTGGCAGCCTAATTGACTGAATTACAGTAAGTCATGGCCTCGTCCCGCTAGGCGGGAATGCTAAATGTCCCCGGGTAGCCCTTGTTGACGGCGACCCTACCGGGGGCACCATCAAAGTCAACATCGTGCGGTTTTTGCTTCGCAAACTGCATCAAACCTAAGAAGCTACGCGTGTAATAGGCTGTTTTTGGTCAGTTGCACGCCGACAATCAATCAAAAACTAAGCATGTAGAAAGCCTAGTTATTGCTTGTTTGGACGAGGGTTCGA
>JAHECA010000062.1 GCA_024642005.1 Robiginitalea sp.
GTTTGCAGGCGATGCCCTGAGCCACCGTCCTGTCGACAAGGTTTTAATGCTCTTCACTTTTTTCAGCCTTTCTTTTAGCCGCATAGTCGTAAACCAGTGCGTCGATCTTCTTCAACACCGTGCGCCACTTGGCGTAGTAAATACCGATAAAAATCAGGCATAACGCATCGCTTGCATAGACCACCTCGAGTTTTTCCAACAGGCGATGCCCGATCGCAAAACGAATGAGGAGCAGAAGAATCGTAAGCACAATATAGGCAATGTCAGTAGATATGGTAAACGATTCAGATTCAGCTTCAAACCGGACGTCTATGGTCTTTTTGAAGACTCCCCCTATCAAATACCCGCCGAACAAAAAACCCATGTAATAAAGGGGGGTATGGTACCTAATAGCGTCGTACGTTACCGTGCAGAGCATGATACCGATAAACAACAATGAAGTGAAATTCAAGCTGCGCAGCCTGCGGCTGGTTCGATCCTTGATATATTTGGTTCGCACCCCCATTTCTTCGATCAATCAAATTCAGGACGTGGTTGGCAGCATTAAATTGGGTTGTACAGGTATATCCATACAACCCAACAAAATGATGCTCAATTGGAAATACCCTTCAGAGCACGTATGGCTGCACAAGATTAATTGATCTGTATGAGAATCCGAAATAATTTCCGGGAAATTACCCGGCCTTTCTCACACCAGACTCACATAATCCCGGTTCCTGACATTCCCAGTTTTCCTGGAAAAAGGACGCCCATAAAAAGCGGTTGCCTCCTTTGCTCAGACGATATGCTCAACCTTTCTGGAGATTTTCTTCATTATCATTCCAATGATGACTTGCGCAATGCCTGCCATGATCAGTGACAAACCGATAAACATGCTAAGGGTTGAAACGGCATACAAGGGGTTCACCAACACCATAAAGGCAAGCACCGCGGTCAGGATACCGGAGAAAAGCACCCAGCCCCAGTTCTTTTGTTCGTCCCTTTTCAGTTCCACCGCAATGGAGATGGTCGAGATCCCCTGGAACAAAAGCCAAAACCCCACAAAGAAAGCCAGGACGATCATCGATACCCCCGGGTTCGCCAAAAGGGCAAATCCGAGGAACAGTTGCAGTACCCCGCCAGCGAGCTGCCAACCCCAGCCCGAAAGGGCCTTTCTGTTGGCAAGCGAGAAGGCGATCGCCCCAATGCCGCTTATTATATAGGTAATCGCAAAATAGATCGAAAAAGTAACAAAGCTTTCAATGGGCGATCGAAGCACCCAGAATCCGAGGAGCACAAAGAGGATTCCAAGCAGTACGCCAATCCACCAATGCTTAATGACCTGACTGATTTTTGATAGTACATTTTCCATAATTACTGAAGTTTTGGTTGATAATTGATTTTAGTGTTTTGCTAATTGAATTTGAATTTCATCATAAACTGTACCCGGGATGCGGTGCCTTCGACTCCGTTCTTGTTCTCACGCACACCCCACATGTATTCTATCCCGGTAGATATTCTCTCATACGGGAACCAGATCAGGTTTACATGGGCCGACCCCGCCTTTTTTATGGTACTATCAAGCTGATCGGCCGTAAGATCCGTTTCCGTCCATGCTGTGGAAATGGTGGAGTTTAAACTCTTGCTCCAGTAATGGTTATAGCCCGCAAAGAACCACCAGGCCTGGTTGAGGTCCAGGCCATTTTCGGTGATTACTCCAGATCCCTTACCATCCCAGGATAAGGAAATAATCTTACCACCCAGACCTGTTCCGAATCCGCCACCATACAAAAAGGCATCCTTATAATTAGTGAGGCTTATGAGTTGGCGCCCTGATCCCGTAATCGCATAACCCGTTTCAGAGACATTGGGCACATCGGACGGCCCTCTCCAGTTCACTGAAAACACATCAAGACCCAACTGAAAAGAAGAGCCGTTGTTTGATTGGTACCGAACATTTGCAGCTAAATTGGGTAGTTGTGGGCGATATGCGCCTTCGAGCCCAGAAGGGTTATCAACTTGCACAATACTCTCTTCCAGGGCAATCGTATAGGTGAATTTTTTTCCTAAATTGTCCTTAAAACGGATTTGAGTCGCACGCCCTCCATGTAGTGCATCGCCTGCAGAGAAATCTATCGTACCAGGCAAAGCAGCCAGGTCTGCCGAATTTGTCCAGGACCGTCCAACCAACAAACGCCCTATGACACCATAGGCGAGACGCACACGTGGTATAAACCTAAAATCGTCCCTATCGAAGAAATAATCGAATTCAAAATAAACCTGCATCGGGAATTCCGTGCCATTCTTCCATGTGGCCTTTGATCTGAAATCAAAGTTGACCCGGGTCTGCTTGGCGTGAAAGGTTGTAAGCCCTCCTAATTCCCGTTCAGGGCTTCCTTCAACGGCAATGCTTCCCAATTCGAACTCATACTTATCTCCTACATAGTCAAAATCATGGATAAAATCAGCTTTAACAAAGCCTCCAATTCGCATTCTAACGTTGGTGCCGAACAAAGGCAAGGAACCAGGGAAACTATCGTCCAGGAGTTGTGTTCCAGAATACAGATTTGGATTGTCTTGAAGTGGGTTCACCGATCCCTGGATTCCCGGCTGGATCGTATCCGGCTGGGTGGTTGTTTCCAACTCCTTCTGGTCCTGTGCCCGGCCGATTAAAACCATGAAAAACAGTGACATAAAAAGGATGGATCCTCTGAATCTTTTTAGAAAGTGTGTCATTTTTGATATTAATTAGTAGATTATTAATTGAACCCGTCCATTATGGTGTACATGAGATATAGCTTCAGTGGTAAAGAGTCCTCTCGTTTCCAATATAGCCTCACAAAGACATGTTCAATACGGAGGTTCTCTGTTCGCTTTAATTCAACATTTTGGTGTTTCCCAACCGGGCTATGACTCCTAAATTAAAAGGTCAAAAGCAATTTTAGTTAAAATGACCCTGTTAGCTGCTGAAGGCATTCTTTATGGAAACACCTGCATTCCCGAAGGCCAGCTTAAGCCTTAACATGGCATATTTATGGTTGTATTTCCGTGAAAAATGGACCACCTCTTTTCGCAACTCCCTTAATTCCTTCCGTACGTCCTTGTCGTCCGACTCCCAGATTTCGTCATCTAACCCATCCTTTACCTCAGACAAGAGCTCCTTTACAAAGGCATTGACCCCTTTAAGGTCCTGATTGATCACCTTCTTATGGTCGTGATAGAAATTCAGCACCCCGGATGTTATTTCACGCTTCATGGATTTCTCGAATTTTTCAAGGCTCTTTTTCAGTTCTCTGCCCGCCTCTTCCAGGGCATTACTGAGGCCTTCCTGGGTCTCTTCGGCCAGTTGGGCCCCGATGTTTTCGAGGTCGCTGGTAGTTTCGTGAAGCAGGTCTTCCAAATTGTAACCTTTGTCTTTCATGATACTGTTTTTTAATTGTTTAAATTTTTTGTCCATTGTAATTTAAGTTGGGTGTTTCGTTTAGCTGAGTTCATCCATCATCAGATTTATGCTTCTTCTTTTACGCTGCAGCGGTCCAACACCCTTTTTAGTAGAGGGTAGTTAACAGTGCCAAGTTCGCTGATGAACACCAACCGGGTTTGGGGTTTCTCATCGCCCCAGGGGCGGGTGGCTGTTATAGTAGCACGTCGACCGACCACCTGAACAACCATACGAGTCTGAGGTTCTTGCATGGAATAAACAAACCCTTTGGCACGGAACACTGTACTCGGTAAATTATAGAGTAGTTCCTGAAAAAACGCCATTTGCAAAGGCTCCTCCGAGTAGTAAGTCCAGGTGTCGAACAAGAGCTCGTGGGCATGATCCTCGTCGTGGTGGTCGTGATCATGGTCGTGATCGTGGCCCTCCGACACCTCATGGACATGCACCCCTACTTCAGGTTCCCGTTTTGCTTCAAACCGTTTTGGGTCTGTCAGTCCCGTACCCAACAGGATCTCCATAGGCAGGCGCGCCTGTGTGGTTTCAAACACCTGGGCCCCCGGTTTGATGCTTTTGATCCACGCGTGTACCCGCGCGAGTTTTTCGGCATCTACCAGATCGACCTTGTTCAACAGAATGATGTCTCCCCCGACCACCTGGGCGCGTGCCAATCGCTGCTCATTGTAAGGCAGATCCAGGGACTGATCCGCATCGACCAGGCTAATCACACTATCCAGCTGTACCGTACCCCAGATTTCAGGGTCCAGAAAACTCTTCACAATACCTGCGGGGTCGGCTACACCACTGGATTCAATCACAATGTGCTCCGGACGATCCTTGTTGTTCGCCATTTGCAGAACCGCCTGAATCAAATCCATCCGGATGGTACAGCAGATACAGCCGTTGGCCAGGCTAATCATTTCGTCGCTTACATCGGTAACCAGTTCGGCATCTACATTGATGGAGCCAAAGTCATTGACCAGCACGCCAATCCGGCG